>VGCJ01000068.1 GCA_016870035.1 Alphaproteobacteria bacterium | reverse complement strand
CGCGATATCGGCCAAAGCCGTCAATCACGAGAGCCACACCGATCACAGCCACAAAACTATAAAGGCCGCGATAGATATTGCGCCCGAATTTCTGCTGAAGGCTTGCGTGAAGTGAGGGAGTCATCTGGACAGAATGACCCGCGAGAAAAATCACAAGGCCGAGAATGAGAATGGACATGAACGGATTCCCCTAAAAGCGAGGCACTCGTTAAACCACGCGCGGGATATCTTGAGCAAGTCGTCCCGTTCTCACTCACTCATGCCAATCAAAAAGCAATGCTGAGTTTCACGATGCCATTGGTGTGGATGATGATCTTGTTGCCGACACCTGATCAGCTGCGACAGTATTTTCATGAGTGACACTTGCTGGCCCACGTTCGAGCTCTAGAATGACCGCGCCATTCTCTGCTTCATCGACAAGAAGCGCGGGAGCGCTTCCATTCGATCCTTCGTCCACCAATTCTGTGTCTGTTTCTTAAACGGTTTCAGTAACAGCCTCGGAGGTTTCCACCTCGGTACCGTGTTGGATATTACGCCGACGATTTTAGAGCAACGCACCTTCAAGAACCGTACGATTAACCCGCTCCTTGTCAAGAAGCCGCGCCATCTCAACCATATCCGCTTCATAACGGGCGCGCTCAAGACGAGCCATTCGCTGCGCTTCTTCAAGACGACTCGATTCAAAAGTAACCTGTTCGCGCGCCAGCAAAAAAGCCGTTTCTTTCTCTGTAAGCGCTTTACTGACTTCCTCATAGCGGAGATCAAAACTGCGTTCCGCCGTTTCAAGATCAGATACACGCACATAAAGCGCTGATTTTTCAGCTTCAGCCGTTTCAGCGCGTCGCGTCATATTCGCAAGCTGCATCGTGAGATCGATGACCGAACGTTCCACAGTATGCAATTCTTCTAGCTTCTCGCGATAATTTTGCCGCACCGAATTCAACACTATTTCCTGCGTCTCGGCGCGTTAAGTGGCCGCTTCGAGTTTTGCCGATGTCGCGCGCAATTCTGCACGAAGCACTTCAAAACTCTCAACACGCTAAATAGCAGCTTTCTCTTTCGCTTAGCGCTCTGCTTCAACAGCAGCTTGCAGCGTTGCGATCTGCGATTTCAAACGCTCCGCCATCGGCTCCAATTCGCTGACCGTGCGGCTCAAGCGCGCGGTCGGGAATGTGCTTTCATCAACTAGCGTTTTAAGCATCCGGCCCTGCTCTTCACTGCTGCGCAAGGCGCTTGCCACCTGCTCATAGGCAACTTCGCGCTCGGCCAAAGCGGAAGAGAGGCGATCAAGTTCTCGCCGGCCCGCAGTGATTTCATCCTGCAGCGCATTGATATGGGTGCGCGCTTCCGCCAAAGCGCCTTCACGCTGTTTGACGATACCCAGCGTGGCAAGATGATCTTCTTGTTCTTTTTGTTTTGCAGCTTCGGTCTTCGCGATCGTGTCGCGTGCCCGCTCGCCTGCGGCCTTTAAGGCCACCTTCTCAGATACAAGCATTTCATATTTCGGTTCAAGATCGGTGAGCGCGGCGCGCAATTCAGCGCCTACGGCTTCAGACAATTCAAGATGGCCTTGTAATTCGGCCTTGTCTTTCTTCAACTCTTCAAATTCATTAACAACGGCAACGAAACGCTGCGTTACGCCTAAAAACTCGGCGCGCAGATAATCAAAGGCGCGGAACCGATCAATCAGCGCTTCGTAATCAAGTCGAATTTCCTCATTGCGAATGGCCGAGGCCAAAAGAGGCGCTGTTTCAGCAAGCAACGTCGCGTCTTCTCCAGAAATTTTGGTGCAGAGGCCTGTGGCAAACGAAGGGCATCAGCGTGATCGCCTAACTGAACGAAGTCGCGAATGATTTCACCATTCACAACGTGACCTACAGCATTGGCACGCGCATTTTGCTCAGAAGCCCGCAATATTAAAAAGTGCCGGATGGCACACCCTCCTCATTCCGAGGTGGATAAGGGAACCACAGGCTAAACCCTTACGCAAGGTCAAGTAGAAAATATAGTTATCAGCTCAAAATTTCATAAAAATTACATGGGTTTAGAACATAACACCGCGTCGATATTTGCCTCAATAATGCGGTGGAGGCGGCTCTGGGGCTTTGTTTAACGCCTCATTTGACACTTCAAACTCGTCACGCAACTCTTTAAGACGCCGCTCAAGGAGATCGATCTTGTTCCATTGCGCGACAACCATTTCGCTTAAATCGGAAATCGTCCTGTCTTGTTCCGTGAGGCGATGCTCAAGCTCGGCAATGCGGATTGAGGTTTCATGATCGGTCATTGATCACTCCCACTCAATCGTACCCGGTGGCTTTGACGTCACGTCATAAACAACACGATTAATGCCTTTGACTTCATTGATGATACGGTTCGCGGCGCGGCCCAAGAAATTCATATCGAAATGATAGAAATCCGCCGTCATGCCATCAACTGAAGTGACCGCGCGCAAGGCGCAGACATGATCATAAGTACGCCCATCACCCATCACCCCTACCGTGCGCACGGGGAGCAACACGGCAAAGGCCTGCCAGATTTTGTCGTAAAGCCCCGCGCGTCGAATTTCTTCGAGATAGATTTCGTCAGCCAAGCGCAAGATATCCGCTTTATCTTTCGTGATTGCGCCCGGAATACGGATCGCAAGGCCCGGTCCTGGGAAAGGATGGCGACCAACAAACGCATCTGGTAATCCCAATTCACGCCCCAATATCCGCACCTCATCTTTGAAAAGTTCGCGTAAAGGCTCGACGAGTTTCATCTTCATGCGTTCGGGCAAGCCGCCAACATTGTGATGGCTCTTGATCGTTACCGACGGCCCACCAGTAAATGAAACGCTCTCAATCACATCGGGATAGAGTGTGCCTTGCGCCAGAAAATCAGCGCCTCCTATTTTTTTCGCTTCCGCATCAAACACATCGATGAAAAGCTTGCCGATGATTTTGCGTTTGGCTTCCGGATCATCGACGCCTGAGAGCTCCGTCAAAAAGGTTTCACTCGCATCCACATGAACAAGTGGGATATTGTAATGATCACGAAAGAGCGTGACGACCTTTTGTGCTTCACCCAAACGCAACAAACCATGATCGACAAAGACACAGGTCAATTGATCGCCAATCGCTTCATGGATTAAGACAGCGGCGACAGAAGAGTCCACGCCACCCGACAGACCGCAAATCACGCGGCCTTTGCCAACTTGATCACGAATGCGTTTGATCGCCTCTTCACGGAACGCCTTCATCGTCCAATCGGCACGGCACCCCGCGATGTTGCGCACAAAATTCCGAATAAGCTTTGCGCCATCAGGCGTATGAACCACTTCTGGATGAAATTGCACGCCGTAATAATGGCGTGCTTCGTCCGCAATCGCTGCAAAGGGAGCGTTCTCAGAGACAGCAACAACCGAGAAACCTTCCGGCAACCGCGTCACGCGATCACCATGGCTCATCCATACCGGCGACTTCTGGCCTCTCGCCCAAACGCCCTCAAACAATTTGCAAGACGATGTCACTTCAATTTCGGCGCGACCAAATTCGCGATGATGCCCGCTTTCGACATGGCCACCCAATTGCTTGGCCATGGTCTGTTCGCCATAGCAAATGCCGAGAACGGGAACGCCTGATTTGAAAATCACATCCGGTGCGAAAGGCGAATTCTCATCAAGCACGGAGGCAGGCCCGCCCGACAAGATCACCGCTTTGGGGTTAATATCATGATAGGCTTTTTCGGCCGATTGAAAGGGAATGATCTCACAATAAACGCTCTCTTCGCGCACCCGCCGCGCGATCAATTGCGTGACTTGCGAACCGAAATCGACGATCAGGATTTTTTCATGCGCGTGAGGATCATGTCTGTCAGTCATCGAGCGTTCCAAATTATGAAATCATTGCCGCTTAAGAAGTGAAATATAAAAACCATCCGTGCCGGTGCGGTATGGCGTTAATTGCAAGCCTTTGCCTTTGTGTGAAACAAAATCAGCAAGTGCTGGGAAACCGGCATTCATCGCCACATGAGTGGGATCAACAAGCGTGAAAGAGTCATGCGTTTTCAGAAAAGCTTCAACCGCGTCATCATTTTCCTGCGGCAGAAGTGAGCATGTGATGTAAGCGATGCGCCCACCACGCCTCACGAAGGGTGCGGCGCGTTCAAGCACGGCTCTTTGTTCTTTGATGCGGTCTTCCAACGCATTGGGTCGCAAGCGCCATTTCGCGTCAGGATTGCGGCGCCATGTGCCAGTGCCTGTGCAGGGCGCATCGATCAGAACAAGATCGGCTTGGCAATCGAGGTCTTTGAGCGGTTCGTCGTTTTTGATTTTTGGCGCTCTTACTTGCACATTGCGCGCGCCCGAACGCGTCACGCGATCAAAGATTGGTGCCAAGCGTCTTTTGTCGCTGTCAGTTGCAAATATCTGTCCGCGATTATCCATGAGCGCGGCAAGGGCCAGTGTTTTACCGCCAGCGCCCGCACAAAGATCGATCACTTGCATACCCGGATCAACGGCTGAAAGCGCAGCGGCAAGTTGCGACCCTTCATCTTGAATTTCATAGAGGCCTTTTTGAAAGCCGGGTTCGGCTTGCAGGCTTGGCGCGCGACCATCAGGCGATGGCATGATACGAATGCCAACCGGCGAATGCGGTGTGGCAACCGGTTGGAAATGCGAAAGCTCTTCGAGCACCCGCTCGCGCGTGGCCTTTAACATATTCACGCGCAAATCAATCGGTGCACGATGCGAAATCGCTTGCATTTCATCCGGTGACGCTTCACCGAAGGCCGCTTTGAAAGACGCATCAAGCCATTCAGGATAATCACCAATGACATGAGACGGCGCGTCAGTGATGGTGCTATTTTGAAGCGCGTTCATTTCATCAGCAGTCAATGGCGTTGGCGCAAATTTCTCCCCGGAACAGAGAACTGCAATCCCATCAGCAGATAACCCACACTCGAGATGCACGGCGCCTAAAAGCATTGCGCGCGGTGTCTCAGTCTTCATGAGATGAGCGGCTGAGGCCCGGCGGCGAAGCGTATCATAAACAAGCGCCGCAATCGCTGCGCGATCGCCAGAGCCTGCAAAGCGATGCGCAAGACCCCAATCTTTTAACGCATCCGTAGCCGGACGCCGACGTGAAATAAGATCATCGAGCACTTCAATAGCCGCCGAAAGTCGTGCTGCAGGAGTCATAACACAACTTTCAAATGAGAGAGCGAAACAAGATCATAAACACTCATGTTGAATAATTCGGACTCTCGCGCGTGATCGTCACATCATGTGCATGGCTTTCGCGTAAACCCGCCGATGTAATTTTTACAAATTCAGCTTTTGCGCGGAATTCTTGCAGGGTTGCACCGCCAACATACCCCATCGACGCGCGTAACCCGCCTGCCAATTGATGAAGCACGCTCGCGACAGGTCCCTTATAAGGCACCTGCCCTTCAATGCCTTCGGGAACAAGTTTCAGCGCGTCTTTGATATCTTGTTGGAAATAGCGATCCGCCGAGCCGCGCGCCATCGCGCCAACCGAACCCATACCGCGATAGGCTTTGTAAGTGCGGCCTTGATAAAGAAAGGTTTCGCCGGGGCTTTCATCTGTGCCTGCAAGAAGCGATCCGATCATCGCGGTTTCTGCGCCCGCGGCAAGTGCCTTTGCAAGATCACCGGAGAATTTTATACCCCCATCCGCAACCACTGGAATATCCGCTTTCTCTGCAACCGAATAGGCATCCATAATCGCAGAGAGTTGCGGCACACCGACGCCCGCAACAATACGCGTTGTGCAAATTGATCCCGGTCCAATGCCGATCTTAACAGCATCCGCACCCGCATCGATCAGCGCTTGCGTGCCGCCGGCTGTTGCAACATTGCCCGCAATGATTTGCACCGCATTCGATAATTTCTTGATCCGCGTCACGCTATCGAGCACGCGTTGCGAATGACCATGCGCCGTGTCAACACAAACGACATCGCAGCCCGCGTTGATCAAGGCTTCGGCACGTTCAAATCCTGAGTCACCGACAGTAGTTGCCGCGGCTACAAGCAAACGCCCGCGCGCATCTTTTGACGCATGCGGATGGGCGACCTGCTTTTCCATATCTTTAACGGTGATCAACCCAATGCAGCGGAAATGATCATCCACAACAAGAAGCTTCTCAATGCGGAATTGATGAAGAAGACGGCGCGCTTCATCTTGGCTCACGCCTTCGCGCACGGTGATCAAACGATCCTTCGTCATCAATTCGGAAACGGGTTGTTGCGGGTTGGTGGCAAAACGCACATCACGATTGGTGAGAATGCCAACAAGCTTTCCCGATTTATCACCCGAGCCGCGCTCAACAACCGGCACACCCGAAATATGATTGCGCTTCATGAGTTCAAGCGCATCGGCAAGCGTTTCATCGGGATAGATTGTGAGCGGGTTCACCACCATCCCGCTTTCAAATTTTTTGACCGCGCGCACTTCATTGGCTTGTTCATCAATCGTCATATTGCGGTGAAGAACGCCGAGCCCACCCGCTTGCGCCATCGCAATCGCAAGACGATGTTCAGTTACTGTATCCATCGCCGCTGAGATGATAGGGAGTTTGAGACTTAATGTCCGCGTCAGTCTCGTTGTCACATTGACATCGCCCGGCATCACCAAAGAATGACCCGGCTGCAAGAGAACATCGTCGAATGTGAAAGATTCACGAATTGCCGATTTGACGGCCATGGCCAACTCCTGAACGCGCGAAAAAGAGGCGGGGACAACCGGCTTAAAATCAGCGCGGCGGCAATCTCGGGCCGGTCATCGGATTGGCAGTGGGACGTATCACGGCCTCTCACAAACAGGAAGCGGAAAGAGCCCATCCTTGTGTTTTATCTCATTTTTTATGGAGAGAAAGCGAAAGCCTGCGCAAAATTGCTCCAATTTAAGCCGTTGAACGTCCGCGATAGCCCGTGGCGACGACATAAAGCTCCGCCGAATCAGACCGGCTCGCGGCGGGTTTGTAATGTTTGACCTGCGCAAAATCCCGCTTGAGATCGGAAAGCAAGGTCCCCTCCGTCCCGCCTTGCAGGACTTTGGCGAGAAACGCCCCGCCGGGCGCCAAAACCTCGCGCGCGAATTCGGTCGCGAGTTCAGCAAGCGCCACGATTTTCAAATGATCGGTTTTCTTATGACCCGTTGTATTCGCGGCCATATCCGACATCACAACATCGGCCTCGCCGCCCAACATCAACTTCAATTTTTCCGGGGCATCGGCTTCGAGAAAATCCATCACGGTGAAATTAACGCCAATGATGGGTTCAATTTCTAATAGATCGATGCCGATGACTTTGCCCTTTCCCTTGTCAGATTGAACGATCTTTGCCGCCACTTGCGCCCAACCGCCGGGTGCGGCACCGAGATCCACAATGCGACCACCCGGTTTAAACAATTTGAATTTCTCATTGAGCTCGATGATTTTGAACGCCGCGCGCGAACGATAACCTCCACGCTTGGCCCGCGCGACGTAAGGATCATTAAGTTGCCGTTCCAACCAACGCTTTTGTGAGACCGTACGTTTTTTGGCGGTCTTCACACGTTGTTTTAGGGAACGCCCCCCTTCGCGGCCCGAGAGTCCGTCACCACTCATGTGGCCCCCACAGCGCGGTCATGCCACACGCCATCTTCGACCATCAATTGCATGAGAATACCTTCACGCAAGCCGCGATCGGCAACACGAACGCGGTCGGAAGGAAACATATGCCTGATCGCATCAAAAATCGCACAGCCTGATAAAACTAAATCTGCACGTTCAACACCAATACAAGCGCTCGCAACGCGTTCGGAATAATTCATCGCCAAAAGCCGCGACACAATGGTGCTCACCTGATCAGACGACATCCAAATTCCATCCACCGCACGACGATCATATCGCGGCAAGCCGAGATGCACGCCCGCCAAAGTCGTCACTGTGCCGGAAGTACCTAAGAGATGAAAATCACGAGGCTCACCCGTCTTCGGCAAAGACGCCGCGAAAGACACAAGATGGTCTTTCACTTCATCCACCATGCGTTGATAGGAGTCTGCATTGACATCGCGTCCGCCATGCCGCTCGGAGAGATTAACAACACCCACCGGCAAAGAGAGCCATGACCGGATGCGCTTGCGAATGGAGCGTCGCCCTTGGCGCGCAGCATCGAGCCAGACAACTTCGGTAGAGCCGCCTCCAATATCGAAGAGCACAACGCTCTCGGCTTTCGGATCAGCCAAAGCCGCGCACCCTGCAGCGGCTAACGCAGCCTCTGTCTCGCGATCAATGATTTCCAAGCGCAGACCCGTTTCTTGCTCGACACGACCCATAAATTCTTCACGGTTTTCGGCGGCACGACAGGCTTCGGTCGCTATAAGACGCGCGCGCTTCACGCCGCGATGCGCCATTCTGTGGCTGCATATTTTAAGCGCCTCAATCGTGCGACTTATGGCATCATCAGCCAAACGCCGGGTTGAAGAGACGCCTTCGCCCAAACGTACAATTCGAGAAAACGCATCCACCACGCGGAACCCGTTGCACGACGGCCGCGCCATCAAGAGGCGACAATTATTGGTACCCAAATCCAGCGCGGCATAGACCACAGCGCGCGAGGCATCCCCGCCCTCAGCGTGATGCCGTCCCGCCTTGCCTGCACCCTCTTCCGCGCGATGCACACCCGCCCGCGACATGGAATTCCGTTCAAAAAACACTCAATCGAACATGAGGCTAGCATCAGTCGGCCCAAAAAGCCAAGCGAGAGCCGAAACGCGATGATCAAAACACCAAAAACGCCCCGCCCCTGTCACGCGGCAAGGGACATCGTAAGATTTTTCAGTGTGCGAAGAAAAAGCGCTGGCATAATCGGCTTTGCGATCACGGCGTCAAAGCCGGCACTCCTCGCCCTTTCAAGGACACGGCGCGTAGCGCCGCCGCTTAGCATTATAGCTTTTGACAATGCCGGGCTTTCAATTTTGGCCCGCAAAATCCGAAGCGCTTCAAAGGGGGTCATTTCCCCAAGATCATCATCCAAAATCAGAAGCTCAGCAGCTCCAGTTGGTCCCTTAAGAACCATGTCTCGCAAGGAGGAATGGCAGATCAGCGGATAGCCATGGTCATCGAAGAAATCAGCGAGCACTGCCCGGCAATAATAATCAAGCGATAACAGCAGACTGCACGGTCTGCTCTTCGGCAAGGTCGACACAGTCTGAGGCGCTATGGGATCCATGTCCCGAAAACAAATACGGGATCGTCTTAGCCTTACGCGTTTAAAAGTCCGGATAAAAATTGGCTAAAATTCAACCCTCTTGCGGTTCCAATTCCGCTTCCGTCTTTGTCCGCCTGTGAAAATAGCTCTCGATCTTGTCGAGATAGATATAGACAACCGGCGTGATGAACAGAGTGAGCAGCTGCGAAACGGCAAGACCGCCGACAACCGCAATACCCAAAGGTTGGCGAAGTTCAGATCCCACTCCAGAACCAAGCGCGATGGGTAGAGTTCCAAAAAGCGCTGCGAATGTCGTCATCATAATGGGGCGGAAGCGCACAAGTGCCGCTTTCCGAATAGCGCTTAACGCATCCATACCCGACTGGCGTCGCTCAATGGCGAAATCGACCATCATGATCGCGTTTTTCTTGACAATACCGAACAGCATCAAAATACCGATGATGGCGATGACTGAAAGATCAAGCTTATAATATTGAAGTGCAAGCAAGGCACCTAAGCCCGCAGACGGAAGACCAGACAAAATCGTGATGGGATGAATAAAGCTTTCATAAAGCACGCCCAAAACGATATAGATCACAAGTACAGCAGCGAGGATTAAAGGCCCCTGCCCTTTGAGTGAGTCTTGGAATTGCTGCGCTGAACCCGCAAAACCTGTGACAATTGACGACGGTAGGCCTGCAATTTTTTCTGCCTTGCGAATGGCTTCGACCGCTTGACCCAACGCGACATCAGGCGCGAGATTAAATGATAATGTCACAGCCGGTTGCTGTGATTGGCGATTGATCGACAAGGGTCCGATATTACGGCGTATATTCGCCACCGCTTCAAGCGGCACATTCTGACCAGTCGAATTTTTTATGAACAAACGCGACAAGGCCGCCGGATCCGATTGATAATCGCGATTGGCTTCCAAGATGACAGCATAATCGGCTGAGGCCGTGTAGATCGTTGAAATTTGACGCGAACCAAACGCGTTATAAAGCGTTTGTCGAACTTGATCCGATGTCACACCTAAATTCGCCGCCTTCTCGCGATCGAGATCCACAACGATTTGAGGATTGGCGATCTGCAAATCACTCGTCACGTCACGCAATTCAGGTGTCTTTCGGAACTGCTCCAGAATCTTCGGAACAGACGCAAACAAAGTGGCAAGGTCACCTGACTGCATCGTGTATTGATATTGTGCGCGCGCAAGACGGCCAGCATTCAGATTGAAATTCTGAATCGGCAAAAAGACCGCATTAATTCCCGGAATACTGGACGCAGCTTTACGAAGTCTTCCGATAATCTTGCCCATATCATCGCGCTGAGCACGTGGCTTTAACTGGATAAACATAAAGGCTTGATTGGTTGAGCCGAAACCGGCTGATGATGTAAAATAATCAATCGCCGGGTCTTTGCTGATGACCTCATTCAATTTCAATTGATAATCCGCCATGGCGCTGAAAGACACATCGGGTGCCGCCTCAACTGAGGCGCGTAAAAGACCTGTATCTTCCTGCGGGAAAAATCCCTTGGGGATTTGGAAATAAATCCAAACTGTCAACGCAATGGTGCCAAGCGTCAACAGAAGAACAATGAAACGGATTCGGATCACTCCATCAAGAGCGATTTGATAAAGCCTCAAAATCGCATTGAACCCGGCATCAATAATTCGCGCGAAAAGACCCTCACGATGATTGGGGCGATGTTCGCGCAAAATCCGCGCGCAAATCATCGGCGTTAATGTCAGCGAGACAAAGCCAGAAACTAAAATGGCTACCGAAATCGTCCCCGCAAATTCGCGGAACACGCGCCCGACAACACCGCCCATGAAAAAGACGGGAATAAAAACCGCGACCAAAGACAGTGTGATGGAGATAATCGTAAAACCGATTTCCCGCGATCCCCTCAACGCAGCGTCAAAGGGCTTCTCGCCATTTTCAATATGACGCATAATGTTTTCAAGCATCACGATGGCATCATCGACGACAAAACCCACAGAAAGCGTGAGCGCGAGAAGCGATATATTATCGATCGAATAGCCAAACACATACATCGCTGCGAATGTGCCAATCAAAGAGACGGGAAGGGCGAGCGCGGGAATAATGGTTGCGGTTAGCGACTTTAAAAACAAGAAAATCACCAACACCACAAGGATAATGGAAAGGCCGAGTGTGAATTCAACATCGGCAACGGCTTCGCGAATGGGAAGCGAGCGATCTGACAAAACATCCATGCCAATCGACGCAGGAAGCTGATTGCGATATTGCGGTAACTTCGATTTGACCTGATCGACCACATCAACCGTATTCGCATCTGATTGTCGGAAAACTGCTAAAACAATTGATCGCTTTTTACCAAACCAACTCGCCGTTTGATCATTTTCAACGGAATCGCGCACAGTGGCGATGTCTTCAAGTTTTACAGGCACTGCATTTTTTGAACTGATGATGATCGCGCCATAGTCGGCCGCATTTCTCAATTGGCCTGACGCTTCAATTGTAACGTTGCGCTCGGTGCCGCGCAATGTGC
>VGCJ01000067.1 GCA_016870035.1 Alphaproteobacteria bacterium | reverse complement strand
TCAACGGCATCCGAGATCCCGGCAAGGAGAAAGCCGTAAAGCGCAAGATCCCAGTCACCATCGAGAATGAATGCAACGATGAGCGGGACAAGAAAAAGGCGCAGGATCGAGATCAGATTAGGCAACATTCTCTCACCTATGCACGGATTTCGATGTGAATGCGATGTGGTAATCGCGCATCCGGCTTGCAAGCCTCTCTAAACCGGCGTAACCCGACTCCGAGCCACCAAGGAAAGCCGCACTTTATGGCAAATTCTTCCTCAAAGGGCCTGACTTACGCCCAATCCGGTGTCGATATCGATGCTGGTAATGCCATGGTCGAGGACATTAAACCGCATGTCCGCGCAACCCGTCGTCCGGGTGCGGATGCCGAAATCGGTGGTTTCGGGGGGCTCTTTGATCTTAAAGCCGCAGGCTTCAAAGACCCCATTTTGGTCGCCGCAAATGATGGCGTGGGCACCAAAGTCAAAATCGCGATTGATACCGGTTTACATGACACAATCGGCATCGATCTTGTCGCAATGTGCGTGAATGATCTGGTCGTTCAAGGCGCGGAACCGCTCTTCTTTCTCGATTACTACGCAACAGGAAAACTCGATCCCAAAGCCGGAGCGGCCATTGTCAAAGGTATCGCGCGCGGTTGTGTTGAGTCCGGCTGCGCTTTGATCGGCGGCGAGACGGCAGAAATGCCGGGCCTCTACGCGAAAGGCGATTATGATCTCGCGGGCTTTGCCGTGGGTGCTGCCGAACGCGGCCATCTTCTTCCCAAAAACAGTATCGGCCCCGGGGATGTCATTCTTGGCTTGCGGTCGTCGGGCGTACATTCGAACGGGTTTTCGCTTGTCCGCCGGATCGTCGAGGCATCGGGTTTGACTTATGAGGCACTCACGCCGTTCGCGTCTGGCAAAACCCTCGGCGCGGCCCTCTTGGAGCCGACACGCCTCTATGTGAAGCCGCTTCTGGCGGCGCTCAAAGCCACATCCGGCATCAAGGCTCTGGCGCATATCACGGGCGGCGGATTTCCCGACAATATCCCGCGCGTTTTGCCCGATCAGGTGGGCGCCGAACTTGATCTTGACGTCCTTCCCGTTCTGCCCGTGTTTCAGTGGCTCGCCCGCACGGGCGGCGTGACGGATGAAGAAATGCTCCGGACATTCAATTGCGGGATCGGGATGATTGTCGTGTGCGCACAAGCGGATCAGGCGGCAGTCTCAAAGCCCCTTCAGGATCAGGGCGAAGACCCCGTGGTGTTCGGACGTCTCATTCCGGATGATGGCAATGGCCCGCGCGTCCGCTATCGCGGTAAAGCCGCTTTCTAATCATGGCGCGGCAGCGTACGGCCATTCTGATTTCAGGGCGCGGTACCAATATGGCGGCTCTGATTGCGGCCGCTCGCAACCCCTCATATCCGGCTGAAATTGCCCTCATCATCTCAAATATTCCAAGCGCGAAAGGCTTGGAAATCGCCGAGGCAGCAGGGATCAAAACAGTCACCATTTCACACAAAGATTATTCAGATAAATTAATATTTGAAGAGCAGATACTTCGTGCATTAAATGAAGTTAAAATTGAACTGGTTTGCCTGGCCGGTTTCATGCGCGTGCTATCGGCTTCATTCATTTCGCATTTTGAAGGTCGAATACTCAACATCCATCCCTCCTTGCTCCCCGCATATCGCGGGCTCGATACACACAAAAGAGCGCTTGCCGATGGTGTGAAAGAGCATGGCTGCACGGTGCACTTAGTGGTACCGGAGCTTGATGCGGGCCCTATCATCGCGCAAGTCAAAGTGCCTGTGCTCGAAAGAGACGTTGAGCGCCCGCGTGCTCGCGGCAGAGAACAGTCTCTATCCTGACGCGCTCGCGAAAGTGGCTAAAAAACTCGCGCCCCTTTGACCCGAAAGCCCCACGGGGCTATAGAGCGCGCACCTCATTTCTATGCAAAGGACCATGACCATGGCACTTGAGCGCACTTTTTCGATTTTGAAGCCCGATTGTACAGCCCGTAACCTGACTGGCGCGGTGAATGCCGTGATCGAGAAGGCTGGCCTGCGGATTGTTGCGCAAAAGCGCATCCACATGACGCGCGATCAGGCCGGCACATTCTATGCGGTCCATAAGGAACGCCCCTTCTTCGGTGAACTCGTCGATTTCATGACCTCGGGTCCGGTCGTCGTGCAGGTGCTTGAAGGCGAAGGTGCAATCGCGAAATATCGCGAAGTCATGGGTGCGACCAATCCGGCGAATGCTACAGACGGCACGATCCGCAAGCTCTTCGCCAAGTCGGTCGGTGAAAACACCGTTCACGGCTCGGACGCTCCGGAAACGGCGAAGATTGAAATTGCCCAGTTCTTTTCGGGCAACGAAATCGTCGGCTAAACGAACTCGTAAATTTGAGCTTGAACGGCGGTCCAAAAGGCCGCCGTTTTTCTTTTGTGATTTGCCACGAATCCCGCTTCGCCTTAATCTCGCATCATGAATGATGTCTCTACAATCCCGCGCAAACACTCCGTCTGCCCGCATGATTGCCCTTCGGCCTGTGCGCTCGAAGTGGAAGTGCTCGATGGCAACCGCATTGGCCGAGTCTATGGATCGAAAAAACAATCTTACACTGCAGGCGTGATCTGCGCGAAAGTCGCGCGCTATGCCGAGCGCAATCATCATCCGGATCGATTGCTGTATCCGATGAAACGCATCGGCAAGAAAGGCGAAGGCAGTTTCACACGCATCTCGTGGGACGAAGCGCTTGATGAAATTGGCGCGCGCTTCAACGCGATTGAAGCCGAATATGGAACTGAAGCGATTTGGCCCTATCACTATGCCGGCACAATGGGGCTTATTCAGCGCGACGGCATCAAGCGACTCACGAATACAAAAAATTATTCGCAATTTTATTCAACGATCTGCATCAATCTCGCATGGCCGGGTTTCATCGCTGGGACGGGTAAACTCATGGGCCCCGATCCGCGTGAAATGGCGAAATCCGATTGCGTTGTGATCTGGGGAACGAATGCGGTCTCCACTCAGGTCAATGTAATGACCCACGCGGTGCAAGCGCGCAAAATGCGGGCTGCGAAAATCGTTGCAATTGATGTCTATCGCACGCCGACACTGGAACAAGCTGATCTACCGATTGTGCTAAAGCCCGGCACTGATGGCGCACTCGCTTGCGCGGTGATGCTTATCCTCTTCCGCGACAATCTTGCGGATTGGGACTATCTTGAGAAGCACACTGATCATCCGCATGAATTCGCTTCACACTTGAAATCCAAAACACCGGAATGGGCATCAGCAATTACCGGCGTTCCGGTTGCGACGATTGAAGAATTTGCGCAGCTCGTCGGAATGCGAAAGAAAACATTCTTCCGACTAGGCTATGGCTTCTCACGCCAACGCAATGGCGCGGTGAATATGCATGCCGCCTCCTGCATCGCGGCTGTGACGGGTGCGTGGCAATATAAGGGGGGCGGAGCGTTTCATAATAATGGCGCGATCTATCATTGGCGCAAAAGCCTGATTGAAGGCTTGGAAAAAATAAGCGGCAAATCACGCTGGCTTGATCAGTCGCGCATTGGCGCAGTACTGACCAATCAAGCCGACGCGCTAAATGATGGTGGTCCTGTGCGCGCACTTCTCGTCCAAAGCACGAATCCGGTTTCCGTCGCGCCTGAACAAAATAAAGTGGTTAAGGGATTCGAGCGCGAAGACCTCTTAACCGTCGTGCATGAGCATTTCATGACGGATACCGCGCGTTATGCCGATATTCTTTTGCCAGCAACCATGTTCACGGAACATGACGACATCTATCAAGGCGGGGGTCATCAATATATTGGCTTCGGTCCGAAACTCATTGATCCGCCCGGCGAATGCAAAACCAATCATTTCTTGCTTTGTGAAATTGCAAAACGTGTAGGCGCAAGTCATCAAGCTTTCACGATGAGCGAACGTGAGATCATTGACTGGACGCTGCAACAATCGGGATGGGGCGCGCTTAGAGATTTGGAAGACGAACAATACATCGACGCGCAACCACCCTTTGAGGAGGCGCATTTCATCAACGGGTTTCATTGGCCGGACAAGAAATTCCGTTTCAAGCCTGAATGGTCGCGTGTTCCTTTTGCAGGCGGAAAGCCCATGGGGCCTTTGGTCAATATACCTGAATTTCCCGATCACTGGAATGTGATTGAAGAAGCGAATGACACCTACCCTTTCCGCCTCGCAACAAGCCCCGCGCGCAATTACCTAAACTCAACTTTCACCGAGACAAAGACATCGCGTGAACGTGAGGGTGAGCCCAGCGTAATGATCCATCCCGATGATGCGAAAGCCTATGGCCTAACGAATGGCGCCTATGTGAAGCTCTCTAATCAACGTGGCGAAACAACATTAAAGGCACGCTATTTCGATGGCGTTGTGCGCGGCGTGCTGATTGCTGAATCGATTTGGCCCAACACAGCCTATAAAGATGGTAAAGGCATCAATCGTCTAACCGGTGCTGATGCGCCGGCTCCCTTCGGCGGAGCCGCTTTTCATGATAACCGTGTGGCGATAACGCCTCTCTGATCATGCGGCCCTCAATTTTAAATCCGCTTTTCGCGCCTGTCCGTTCACTATCGGGAATCGGACCTAAGCTTGCGCCCCTCTTTGATCGGTTGCTGGCACCACAAGGTCAAGAAGCGCGTTTGATTGATTTGCTCTTGCATCTTCCCCATTGCGCGATTGATCGTCGTTTAAACACCAATCTGGGTGAAGCTGTTGCAAGTGAAACGGGAACTTACGAAGTGCGTGTGCTTGCTCATAAGCCTTCGCCGCCGGGCCGTGCGCGCGTGCCTTATCGCATTCTGACAGAAGACGATACGGATGAGCTCAGCCTCGTCTTCTTCAGTACCCAACGCGCGCGCATCGAAGCGATGCTGCCCATTGGGGCTATACGTTTTGTGTCCGGTAAAATCGACATCTTCGACAATAAAAAACAAATGATACATCCGGATCTTGTGCTTCATGCGGACGCCTATGCGAAGCTTCCCCCTTTTGAACCCGTTTATGGTTTGACGGCCGGCCTCTATCCACGCGTCTTGCAAAAAGCGTCACAAGCGGCATTAACTAAAATTCCAACGCTAGAGGAATGGAGCGATCCGCTTCTGATAATGCGTGAGAAGTGGCCTTCTTTCACAGCAGCGCTGAAAAATCTTCATAGTCCGAAATCAAAAGATGAGTTGGCGCCGGAAGCCTCAAGCCGTGTGCGCTTGGCCTATGATGAACTCTTTGCCGGACAATTGGCGCTTCTTCTGATGCGCGAGCGCATGAAAAAGGAAGCGGGTACTTCACGTACAGGTGACGGTCAGCTTGTGAATGCGGCGCTCGGCACCCTACCCTTTTCTTTCACAGAAGCGCAAAAGGCCGCGGTGCAAGATATCAAAAAAGATCTCGCCGCGCCTGAGCGTATGCTAAGATTGTTGCAAGGTGATGTCGGTTCGGGAAAAACCATTGTTGCATTTTTAGCGATGGTGATGGCGGCAGAATCCAGATGGCAATCGGCTTTAATGGCGCCAACAGAAATTCTCGCGCGGCAGCATTATGAGCGGCTAAAACCCTTTGCTGACGCCATCAGACTTTCGATTGTTCTTTTGACAGGAAGAGAGAAAGGTGCGGCTCGTTCGCAAGCACTAACCGGTCTTGCTGAGGGAACCACCACACTCGCCATCGGGACACATGCGCTTTTTCAAGAGTCGGTCGAATTCAAAAAGCTTGGGTTAGCTGTAATCGATGAGCAACATCGCTTCGGCGTGCATCAAAGATTAGCGCTCGCGCATAAAGGTGAAGCGGTTGATATGCTTGTCATGACCGCGACACCCATACCCCGCACGCTTGTTCTCACCTATTTTGGCGATATGGATGTCTCTCTCATTCGTGAAAAACCTGCAGGTCGTAAACCGATCGATACACGCGCTTTGCCCCTCGAGCGGATTGATGAAATTGTCGAAAGCCTCAGACGCCCTTTACAGGAAGGACGTCGTATCTATTGGGTCTGTCCTCTCGTTGATGAATCCGAAGATCTTGATCTCGCCGCTGTTGAAGAGCGTGCGGAAACTTTGCGAAAGATCTATGGCGATAGGGTCGGCCTTGTTCATGGTAAAATGAAGGGCGCAGATAAAGACCGCGCGATGTCAGATTTTGCTTTCGGAAAAACAAAAATTCTTGTGGCGACAACAGTGATCGAAGTCGGCGTCGACGTGCCTGAAGCCTCAATCATGATCATTGAACATGCCGAGCGTTTTGGACTTGCGCAGCTTCATCAATTGCGCGGTCGCGTTGGGCGTGGTGCCGAGCGCTCGTCTTGTGTGTTGCTTTATGGTCCCCTTGGTGAAATTGGCCGCGCGCGCATCGATACGATGCGCAAAACCGAAGACGGATTTGAAATTGCCGAAGAAGATTTGAAACTGCGCGGCGAAGGGGATGTATTAGGCACACGCCAATCGGGTATGCCCGGTTTTCGATTGGCCGTTCCAACAAAACACAGCGCCCTTCTCTCGATGGCGCGTGATGATGCGAAGGCGCTCCTTGCAAAAGATCCGAAGCTGCAAAGTCAGCGTGGAGAAGCCGTGCGCACTTTGCTCTATCTTTTTGAACGCGATGAAGCGATCAGGCTTGTGGGGGCGGGCTAGACGGATTTGCAATATTTACAGGCGCTGATGCAGCACTTGGTTGAATGAGTCCCGCCGACATAATGAGCTTAGCGCCTTGATCAATCGAGATCGTTAAATCGATCACGTCTTTACGTTTCACATAAACGAAAAAGCCAGTCGTTGGATTAGGCGTGCACGGTAAAAATACCGACACATATTCATCAGCCCCCGGAAGAGCGACGCGAATTTCACCTTCTGGCGCGGTTGATAAAAACACTAAAGACCAGAGGCCTTTACCCGGATATTCAATCAAACCGACTTTACGAAAACTCGTACCTTGCTGCGAAAAGATCGTCTCAAAAACCTGCTTCACGCCCTTATAAAGCCCGCGTACGACAGGCATGCGGCTCAAAAGTGTTTCGCCAAAACCAATAAGCCAGCGCCCGACAAGATTGGCGGTCAAAAAGCCGAGTAGTGTCAAACTCACAAAGGCGATGATGAGACCGAGTCCTGGTACATTGTAAGGCACCATCCATTCGGGAAAAAGACCTGAGGGAATGAGTGGCTTGAACCAAGAATCGATAAGACCAATGATCCAGGTTGTAATATAAACCGTCACCGCGAGCGGACCGGCCACAATGATGCCGGTTAGAAAATAACCGCGCAGTTTTTGACCAATCGTCGCACGCGGAGTCGCTGTCTGATCAAAGGGACCAGACTCGCGTTGATGAGGCATGGACGATTGTGGGCTCATGGCAAAAATCTAGCGCGCTTCACAATGAAACGGAAGAGGCTCACTCGACAGTTACCGATTTAGCCAAATTGCGCGGCTGATCCACGTCTTTACCCAGTGCAACCGCCGCGTGATAAGCGAGCAATTGCACCGGCACGGAATAGACGATAGGCGCGAAACGCGGATTCATTTTTGGGAGTTCAATACCCGCAAGCGTCTTCAAGCCCGCTTCATGAAGTCCCTCGCGATCAGAAATCAGAATGATCCGCCCGCCGCGCGCGGCGACTTCCTGCATATTCGAAACCGTTTTCTCATAGAGCGGATCATGGGGCGCAATCACAATCACCGGTAAGTCTTCATCGATCAAAGCGATGGGGCCGTGTTTCAATTCACCCGCTGCATAGGCTTCGGCATGAATATATGAAATCTCTTTTAGCTTCAGCGCGCCCTCGAGCGCCAACGGATAGCTCGTGCCACGGCCGAGATAAAGCACGTCTTTGGCTTTCGCCATATCATGTGCGACATGCTCGATATGGGCTTCACTCTTTAGAGCTTCAACCATCAAAGCGGGAACCGCAACGAGATCGCTTACAAGCGCTTGTTCATCAGCCTCAGAAAGTGTGCCACGCGCGCGTCCTGCTGCAAGCGCAAGACAAGCAAGTGCCGTCAATTGACAAGTAAAGGCTTTTGTTGACGCGACACCAATTTCAGGACCGGCCAGCGTCGGGATCACCACATCGCTTTCGCGCGCGATGGAAGAGGTGGGCACATTGACAACTGAAAGAATAAATTGGCCTTGCGCCTTTGCGTAACGAAGACCAGCAAGCGTATCAGCCGTTTCACCCGATTGAGAAATGAAAATCGCTAAGCCGCTATCAAGCAATGGCGCTTCACGATAGCGGAATTCAGAGGCAACATCGACTTCGACCGGAAGACGCGCAATCTGTTCAAACCAATATTTCGCAACATGACCTGCATAGCTAGCCGTACCGCATGCCGTAATCGTGATGCGCGTGAGTTTATTCCAATCAAACGGAAGCGTTACCGGTAAATGCACACGACCCGCATTCATATCAATATAATGCGCGAGTGTTCGTCCGACGACTTCGGGTTGCTCGGCAATTTCTTTCGCCATGAAATGACGATGATTGCCCTTATCAACGAGAAAAGCCCCTGCGCCACTCTTCTGCTTCGCGCGTTTGACGATCGTATTTGTACGATCATGAATCGTAACGCCCTCGCGCGAGAGCACAACCCAATCGCCTTCTTCAAGATAGGTGACTGTGTCGGTAAAAGGCGCGAGCGCTAACGCATCGGAGCCCAAATACATTTCACCTTCACCATGACCAACCGCCAAAGGCGCGCCCTGGCGCGCACCAATCAACAAATTGTCATGACCTGAAAAAACAAATCCTAATGCAAAAGCGCCTTTCAAACGGGGTAATACTTCGGCAATAGCTTTTGTTGGATCTCCGCTCTTTTGTAACGCGCGATCAACGAGATGAAGCACGGCCTCGGTATCCGTCTCGCTTGAAAATTTTACACCATCTTTTTCAAACTCCGCACGCAATTCACGAAAATTTTCGATGATGCCATTGTGTACGACCGCGACACGCTCAGTCGCATGCGGATGAGCATTATCTTCTGTGGGCCTTCCATGCGTCGCCCACCGCGTATGACCAATGGCAATATGGCCAAAGAGCGGATTCGCATTCAATTTTGCAGCGAGATTTTTAAGTTTTCCCTCTGCGCGCAAACGTTCAATTCGGCCATCACTAGAAAGTGACGCCACACCAGAGGAATCATAGCCGCGATATTCGAGCCGCTTTAACGCTTCAATCGCCTGCGCTGCCGCAGGTTCATTCGAAATAATTCCGACAATACCGCACATAGTGAATCAAAATCCTAACCTATCTAATCGTCTGATAACGAAACGCATGATGCATTCCAAAACACATTACGTTTCAATTTGTGACGGTGCATTTCCACGCTGATGAAGCCAAAGAATTGAAAAACTATTCCTTGGCTTTCTTTTTGGCCTCGCTTGCCGCACGGAAGCTTGCGCCCCACCCATCTTTCGATATCTGCTTGCCGCGCGCGACCGCCAATTGGTCGGGTGCCACATCTTTGGTAATCACCGAGCCCGAACCGACAAAAGCGCCCTCACCAATTTTAATGGGCGCGACGAGCGAAGAATTCGCGCCAATAAAAGCACCGGCACCAATCGTCGTTTTATGTTTGAAGAAGCCGTCATAATTACAGGTGATTGTGCCGGCACCTACATTGGCTTCCGCGCCGACATCCGCATCACCAATATAATTCAAATGGCTAACTTTCGCGCCCGCACCGATCGTGGCTTTCTTGAGTTCAACAAAATTACCAATCTTCGCGGACGCGCCAATATGCGATCCGGGCCGCGTACGCGCGAAGGGGCCGAGGGACGCTTTCGGTTCAATCACAGTGTCCTCAAGATGGCTGAACGCATGAATGACAACATGATCGGCAACGCTCACGCGTGGACCAAAATAGACATAGGGTTCAACGACAACATCACGACCAAGCACCGTATCAAAACTGAAATGAACTGTTTCCGGCGCTTGTAACGTTGCACCATTCAGCATCGCTTTACGACGCAGCCGATCCTGCATGAGTGATTCAGCTCTTGCGAGTTGAACGCGGTCATTGACACCCATCACTTCATCTTCAGGCGCCAATGCATAGCTTGTCGAAAGATCGCGGTTGCAAGCGATGCCGACAATGTCTGTCAAATAGAATTCTCTCTGCGCGTTGTTTTGATCAACCGCATCTAGAAGCGAAAGCGACAAGGCGCCATCAATCGCCATCAAACCAGAATTGCAAATGCGGATCGCGCGCTCGGACTCCGTCGCATCCTTATGTTCGCGGATCGCGTTTAATCTTTGCCCATTGGTCACAAGCCGCCCATAGCCTGTGGGATCAGCCGCTTCAAAGCCAAGCGCAACCACCGCATTGCCCGCTTCCAGTCGTTTCCGCATGGCGATTAAGGTTGCGGTTTCAATCAAAGGCGTGTCGGCGAAGAGAACCAACACTTCATGGTAACCACGCGCCAATGCGTCACGCGCGGCTAAAACAGCATGGGCTGTGCCCAACCGTTCTTTCTGCAGGAAGAGCGCCGCATTCGGCGCGCGCGCGCGGGCTGCCGCCTCGACATCGGGGCGATCCGGCCCGACGACGACGGCAATATCGGAAATCCCTGCCTCTTGGACGGAAGCAAACACATGGCCGAGCATGGAGCGTCCGGCAATCTCATGGAGCACTTTGGGGCGGGAGGACTTCATTCTCGTGCCTTCGCCTGCCGCCAGAACAACCGCGAGGCATCGCCGCTCAGATCCCGTAACTTGCATTGAACCGACTGTCCTTCCTGTTGATCTGCCGTTTCCCTCGGCACTCAAGCCATTTCTCTAGTGGAAATCGATGAACACAATATGAGTGAGCGCAATTTAAGGCCCTGATGCGGCGGTTTCGCCTATTGACCGGCTTTCCCCCACGTTCTACGGAGGGCACGCGTTAAGAGCGCGTAGCTCAGCCGGTAGAGCAACTGACTTTTAATCAGTAGGTCCCGGGTTCGAATCCCGGCGCGCTCACCACCCCGCCCCTTTCCGGCAAAAGCGGGATATCAGTGAAGATTGCCGCCTGTTTTTGGTCGTGGAGCCCAAGTGGTGTCCCGCTCGCCCTCTTCGCTCGTCTCGCCATTTTCAGACGCCGCCAAAGCTTCCGCCTCCGAAACGCCTGTACGCACGGCCTGTCCGGTCGCCGCCAGCACATCCAAAGCGTCTGCAGGATGACTCGTATAACCAACAATATAACCCAGTTCAGCCATCAAACGGGCTGCGAGATCGGTGCCCGATACACCGGCAGCCTCGGAAAGTGAGGGAATGATGTCATTGGCGAGCGTCTCGACAAGCTGCTCAATGCGGTCAGACTCCGCCTCCTCCAGATCCTTAAGGGCCACTTCGATAACGGTGGAAGCCATAGGCGAATCTCCTGAAAACGACTCATGAAACCACGAAAACCGGAAAAGTAGAAATCAGCCGGATGATGAAAGTCTCATGACACCCGAAAGGCCGAGCCCCTCTCTATCGACTGCCGCTTGAGATGGGTCAAGGAAAAGCGGCGCGCCGCGTGTTAGCCTCTCTCATCGTCGCCGCCCCGAGGCGGACTGCTCTCTTTACCCTCGAAATCCCCAAGCCCATAGGAGCGTTTTCATGCGGTCTTTGATCCCCTCTCTCTGGTCTAACTATCACAGCCCCTCTTTCGATCCCTTCCAATCGCTGCGTCGCGAGATGCAGGACATGTTCGGCATGATCGAGCGGCGTTTGCCTACAGGCGAGACGAATGGCTCTTTTCTTACTATGCCCTCGATCGACCTTGCTGAGATAAAAGACATGGTCGAAATCACGGCGGAATTGCCGAGCGTGACCGA
>VGCJ01000066.1 GCA_016870035.1 Alphaproteobacteria bacterium | reverse complement strand
GCGACAAAAAGAAGGGGGGCAGATAGCCCGCGAGATTACTCAAAGGCAGCGTTTCCGGCTTTAACTTAATTCCCAAAACATCAAGCATGAAAGCTTTGCGGGCTTCGATACGTAGCCACGCCTGCGGATATTTTTCTGCAAAGGCGGCGCGCCCTTTTTCATCAAGAAGCATCACACCATCTTCGATATTGGTGGTGAAATAGGAGGAACCCGTTGCTGGAATAATATCCAGTTGGATGGCTTGATGGGAGCGTATCGTCTCTTGGCTATTACGATAAACCGGCGTGTTCAACCACTCATCGATATGAATGAGATGACCGGGGTTGAGGATCAATCCGAAGAACGGATCACCGAGGCGATCCCACACCATTCGATAAAGTTCACCACCCTTCACACCAATACCAATCATTTCATACCAAGCCGCAGCCGTCTCATAATAGGGCGCAGCAAGGCGGGTGATATACTCACGTGCATCGTGAGGTAAATCGTCAGCAGACTCAGCAACCCAACCCGCACGAGCGGTCAATCCACCCCAGAGACCTAACGCGGTTGTTATCGGATCGCCTTTGTTGATAACGCGATCGCTTGGCGATTCCAATCCGGCATAAGCGCGTTGACCGCTTGATAACATCGGATGCGCGCTTAACGGATATTGAACAAGAGCCATAAGCCGCGCAGCCTCCATCTCCCGCATGCCGGGGCGAACACCAAACAAGACTTTTTTTATGGCCTCAGACGCATGACATGCCGCAAATTCGAATTGCGCCAATTGATCAATTTCATTGATCGCGCGCAAACCAGTCTCGCTGTCCATGAAGAGGCGCCCGGCATTGATAACACGCCCTTCCTTACCCACAAGGCGACGAAGTATATCGATGATAAAGCTCGGTACCTCGCTCCAGCTTTCAAAATCGGGCGTCTCGTCACAAATAAAATATTTCCATCCCGCAACGCCGACTTTATATGCTTTTTGAATACCCGCATCCGAGAGAAGATCCGCAAGCGGCGGTGTCTTTGTGCGGTCTTGTCCCAAAAGACCGAAAGTCGGAGAGAGAATAGCAGTCGGTGCGTTTTTTGATCCGCGCGCGCGACCAATATTTTCAGGTCCCGTAATGATGACGGGATCATGTCCAGCACTGAGAATAAAAAGCGCCTCTTCAAAGCGTGGATCAAAGCCGGTCAAATAGGTAAAATTGGCAGTATGTTCTCGATCCGCATAGACAAGGACGGCGTCCAATCCCGCTTGGTCCATCCGCTTTCTCAATTCATCAAGGCGCGATTGATAAACCGCATCACCGATAACGGGGATCTCTTCAGGAACACCGAAATCCGGAAGCTTCACATCCATCAAACGCGCACGGGTCATACTACCTCTTAAAAGCTCTAAGTCGAAGGGAAGAACAATAGGGAGTGTTGATTTTTATTCATCTCTATTCAGATCACAAGAGACTTTATCCGCGTGAGCTTCATGGCGCATGGAGGCATAAAGTGGACAAATCAGGCCATCACGGGAATTCAATTGACAGCGATCCGCATTCTTGACGAAATGCTCCCGTTCGCTTTGGTGGAGTCCGTATGATGTCAAATGATCCTCTTCTTCAACCTTTCACAATCAAGCATTTGACGCTGAAAAATCGCTTGATGACAACATCGCATGAACCTGCCTACCCCGAAGATGGCATGCCGAAGGGGCGTTACCGCGCCTATCACGTCGAGCGCGCCAAAGCCGGTTTGGCTCTGACCATGACCGCGGGCTCCGCCGCCGTCGCGCAAGACAGTCCGCCTGTGTTCAACAACATCCTCGCTTATAAAGACGAGGTGGTAAAATGGATGAAAGAACTCACCGACGAATGCCATGAGCATGGCGCCGCGGTGATGATTCAATTAACGCATTTGGGTCGCCGCACACGCTGGGACAAAGCGGATTGGCTTCCCGCCGTGGCACCCACAAATGTGCGCGAACCAGCGCATCGCGCGGTGCCTAAAATTGTCGAGGATTGGGACATCGAACGCATCATTGGTAATTTTGCTGACGCCGCCCAGAGGATGAAAGCGGCTGGTGTTGACGGAATTGAATTTGAATCTTTCGGTCATTTGCTGTCACAATTCTGGTCGCCGATGAGTAATCATCTCGACAATCAATATGGCGGCTCGCTTGAAAATCGTGTGCGCTTCTCGCTCGAAGTTTTAGAGGCTGTGAGGAAACGTGTCGGCCCCGAGCTCATTCTCGGCATCCGCTATTGTGCTGAAGAATTATCGCCAGATGGTTATGATTTGAAAGACGGCATTGCCATTTCAAACATGTTGAAGTCATCGGGCTTGATCGATTTCTTGAATGTCACGCGCGGCCACATCGATACGGATCCGGGTCTCACAGACAACATCCCGATCATGGGCATGGCGTCGGCGCCCCACTTGCAAGTGGCAGGTGAAATTCGCGCGGCCACAAAATTCCCAGTTTTTCACGCAACACGCATACAAGATGTTGCAACCGCGCGGTTCGCTGTGGCCTCCGGCAAGGTCGATATGGTCGGCATGACGCGTGCGCATCTCGCCGATCCGCATATTGTGCGCAAGATCATGGAAAATCGTGAGCATGATATCCGCCCCTGCACGGGAGCGAATTATTGTCTTGATCGCATCTATCAAGGCGCCATGGCCGTTTGTATTCACAACCCGTCGACAGGTCGTGAAGAAACGATGCCGCATGACATCCCGAAAGCAAAAGAAAAAAAGAAAATCGTCGTCGTCGGTGCAGGCCCTGCAGGTCTTGAGGCCGCACGCGTCGGCGCGGAGCGCGGTCACGACGTGATCGTTATAGAAGCCGCATCAAAAGCGGGCGGACAAATTCTGCTGACAGCACAAAGCCCCATGCGCAAAGAGATGATGACGATTGCCGACTGGCGTCTTCAGCAATGCGAAGCGCGCGGTGTGAAGTTTCGCTATAATACGTGGGCTGAAGCCGACACCGTCACCACGCTTGATCCGGATGTCGTAATTATCGCGACCGGCGGTCTTCCTCATACTGGTAGTTTGAAAATAGGCGCGGATCTTGTTGTTACAAGCTGGGATATATTAAGCGGCGACGTTAAGCCCGGTTCAAATGTCTTGATGTATGATGAAGCGGGTGATCACTCAGCGCTTCAATCCGCCGAGATCATCGCGGAGACCGGCGCGAAACTTGAAATCATGACGCGGGATCGGAGTTTTGCGCCTGAAGTAATGGCGATGAGTCTCACCCCTCATATGCGCGCTTTGCAAAAACACGATGTGAAATTCACCGTGACCTATTTGCTCGAAGAAGTTCGTCGTGAAGGCAATCAATTGGTGGCGACCATAGGCAGCGATTATGGCGGTATTTCAAAAGAACAAATGCATGACCAAATCGTCGTCAATTACGGTACACTCGCCAATGACGAGCTATACTTTGCGCTAAAGCCGCTTTCATCCAATCTCGGTGCAGTGGATCATCAGAAATTAATTTCCGGACAGCAGCAAGATTTTGTCAAAAACAAAGACGGTAAATTCCAACTCTTCCGCATTGGTGACGCGGTCGCCTCTCGAAACACGCATGCCGCGATCTATGATGCGTTACGCTTGGTGTGCTATTTGTAAAAAGGTTTAACTCGGAAATCTTTGCCGCAACTCTTCAACTTGCGCAGTGGTAAGAGGACTTGTCGTTTTACCGCGCAGTAACAGAAAAAGCTTAGCCGTTTCTTCAAGCTCTTCGGTTGCTGATATTGCTACATTGAGTGAGTTGCCTGAAACCACAGGATCATGATTGGCGAGAAGAACCGCATGATGTGTTGACGCCATAGCTTCAACCTCTTGTGCAAGCGCTTGATCGCCCGGCGGAAAATACCGGATAAGCGGAATGCGTCCAATACACATGACATAATAAGCCGTCAAAGGCGGCAAACAATCACTTGCATCAAAGCCGCATAAACAAGAAACAGCCACTGCATGGATTGAATGTAAATGCACGACCGCTTCGCATTGCGGGCGATTGCGATACATGGAGAGATGAAGAAAAGCTTCTTTCGTAGGCGCATCACCTGAGACCAAACGACCATTCTTATCAAGATGTGAAAGAAGCGCGGGATCAAGATTGCCAAGCGAGAAATTTATGGGTGTCATCAACCACCCGCCATCGGGCAAACGCACAGAGAGATTGCCAGAAGTTCCAAAAGTAAGCCCGCGCGCGAGCAGTGAATGACCGCAGGCGCAAAGCTTTTCGCGAAGACGAGTGATCGCCGTCATGACAAGCGATCCCACGCTTTTGTGAAGAAATCCGGTGCGCCAAAATTTCCCGATTTCAAAGCGAGCACAACTTCAGGACCCGAACGGCTTTTTGTCCACGGCACACCAGGGTCGATCTCGGGTCCGATTTCCAAAAGTCCGACACCAAGCGCCTCAACGACAGCACCGGAAGTTTCGCCGCCCGCAATAATCATCCGCGTAAAGCCGGCACTAACAAGCGCGCGCGCGAGATCAGCCATGAGATGCTCGACGAGGGCGCCCGATTTTTCACGTCCCAATTGTTCCTGCACTTTCGCAACATGGTCCGGATCGTCACTTGAATAAATCAAAGGCAGCGCATCAACCGGCAATGACGTCACCCATTTCATAATGGTTTCAATTGTGCAGCAACCATCAGCAATCGCAAAAGGATCGACACGAAAATGCGGCAAGTTCTTTTCTATGGCCTGTGCGATTTGTCCGCGTGTAGCAACCGAACAAGAGCCTGCGAGAATGATCCGACGTCCATGGGGCGCCACCAAACGCGCGGAAGGCGGATGAAGCGCTTTGATCAGTCCCCTATCGAGATAGGCTTTCGGCAACCCGATGGCGATGCCGGACCCACCTGTGATCAGCGGAAGGGAAGCCGCGGCGCGGCCAATCTCGCGCAAATGATCATTCGTGATCGCATCGACAATCACCATGCGATGGCCAGCTTTTTTCTCCCGCTCAAAAGCCGAAGCGATTGCATCCGCCCCTTGATTGACATCGGCAAAGGCCACATGACCAATTTTGTATTTTGACTGCTTTTGTAACACGCGACGTAGATCGCTATCGCGCATAGGCGTTAGAGGATGATCGCGCATCGGGCTTTCAGCGAGTGGCGCACCATTCACAAAAAGCTGCCCCATATAAATTGATCGACCAGTCGCCGGAAAGGCCGGACAAGCAAGCGTGAAATCACTTTTCAGATGATCCAGAAGCGCGTCCGCAACCGGGCCAATATTGCCCTGATCAGTTGAATCAAAAGTCGAACAATATTTGAAGAGAAAATGCTTTGCGCCATGGGCCTTTAGCCAATCACACGCCGCAAAAGATAAAGTGATCGCATCATCAACGGGAATGGTTCTCGATTTCAGGGCGATGACCACCGCATCAATCAAACCCAGATCAATGGAGTGATGAGGCACGCCTGTTGATTGAAGCGTTCTTAAGCCCTCTCGCGAAAGCATCAAAGCAAGGTCGGTGGCGCCCGTCAAATCATCGGCGATGCAACCCAGAATCATCCCTTTACCCCTCATCATCCGGCTTTGCCGGACCGTCTTCTAATCAATCGGTAGGCACCGCTCTCATCCCTGTCAACTTAAGACCCTTAGGCACGAAAATACCGTCCAAAATTAACTGGCCCTGTCTTTCTTTTGCATGGGGGAATAGCATCATCGGAACTGGACCCTACCCTCCCCTCTATGGGATGCTCCCTCGATAAGGGCGAAGCCGCAAACGGCATGCCGAAGGGCTTGGGGGAACACTATGAGCGATGCGGCAAAACTCAGCGTGGGTGTGATCGGATTGGGCTCCATGGGCATGGGCATGGCGCGATCGCTTGCACGTGGTGGCCTCAACCTAAAAGCCTATTACGTTAATCCAAAAGCTGTCGCGGCAATCAGCGATGTCGGTAAAGGCGTATCTGATCACCGTGAAGCCGCGCGTGATTGTGATATTCTTGTATGTGCCGTTGTGAATGCCAAACAAACGCGTGACGTGTTGTTGAGTGCTAAAGGCGCCGTTCACGCGATGAAGAAGGATGGCTTTGTGATTTCCTGCGCCACAATGGCGCCCGACGAAGGCCGTGCCATTGGCGCGCTTGTACATGAAACAGGCCGTTTCTATCTTGATGCGCCCATCAGCGGCGGACCTACAAAAGCTGCGAGTGGTCAGATGACCATTATGGCCTCAGGCACTGAAGATGCATTTACACGCGCACGTCCGGCGCTTGAAGCAATGGCGGCGAAAATTTATGAATTGGGATTAGAGATTGGAATCGGCGCCTCGTTTAAAATGATCAATCAATTTCTTGCAGGCGTTCATATTGCAGCCGCCTGTGAAGCGACGAGTTTTGCCGCCAAACTTGTGCTTGATCTTCATAAAGTGTTTGAAGTGATAACGGCGTCAGCCGGTAATTCATGGATGTTTGAAAATCGCGTCCCGCATATTCTTGATGGCGATTACAGCCCGAAAAGCGCGGTCTCGATTTTCACCAAAGACCTCGGAATCATTTCCGATATGGGACGGAGTGAAAAATTTCCACTCTCCCTATCCGCCGCCGCGTTACAAATGTTTCTAATGACAGCCGCCGCCGGCATGGAACGCTATGATGACGCTTCCGTTGCGAGGCTTCTAGCCAATATTGCCGGCGTCAAACTGCCGGAACCGAAATAAGAGGAGACCGACATCATGCCGCGTTTTGCTGCCAATCTCACCATGATGTTTAATGAATGGGACTTTCTTGATCGCTTTAACGCGGCGGCAGAAGCCGGATTTGATGCGGTCGAATTTCTGTTTCCTTACGAGCATGCGCCGGAAGAAATTGCCAAGCGACTTCAAAGCCATCACTTGACGCAAGCACTCTTTAATTGCCCACCGGGCGATTGGGCAAAAGGCGAGCGCGGCATCGCTTCGCTTAAAGGGCGCGAAGATGAATTTAAAGCCTCCATCGATAAAGCGCTTATCTATGCAGCGGCGACGGGCGTAAAACGTCTTCATGTGATGAGTGGTCTTTCAAGTCGCAATGATCCTGACGCTAAAAAAACCTATCGTGCATCGATTACATATGCCTGCGAGAGAGCCGCGCCTAAAGGCCTCGATATTGTGATTGAGCCGATCAATGACCGCGATATGCCAGGCTATTTTTTGAATAATTTCGATTTTGCCGCAGCGCTGATTAAAGAGCTCGCTTTACCGAATTTGAAATTGCAATATGACATCTATCATCGCCAAATTCTGCACGGCGATGTGATGAAAAGTCTTGAGCAGCTAATGCCGATTATCGGCCATATTCAAATCGCTGCGGTACCCCTCCGCCATGAACCAACAACAGGTGAGCTCGATGATGCCAAAGTGTTGCATCATCTTGACCATCTCAATTATTCCAGCTTTGTCGGCCTTGAATATCGGCCACACGGCAAGACAATCGACGGGCTGACTTGGCTTTCAAAAATTTGATCACAAGATCTATTGCGCGAGAAAACCGCCGTCAATAGCGAGCGTATGGCCTGTGATCATGCGGGCGGCCGGACTCAATAAAAAAATGATTCCGCCGACCACATCTTCAATCTCGGCAATCCGGCCAATCGGCGTCATTGCATTCATCTTCTCAACGAGTTGCGGATTGTCGGTCAAAGGCTTGATGAAATCCGTACGCACCCAGGTCGGCGCAACCGCATTCACTCGAATATTTTGAGATGCCCATTCAACAGCCAATGCGCGTGTGAGATTCACGACAGCACCCTTGGTCGATTGATAAGAAATATTCGGATAGAGCCCGCCACCTGAGAGGCCCATGATCGAGGCCAGGTTCACAATCGCGCCGGATCTTTGGGGGATCATATGCCGCGCGGCACTGCGCGCGCACAGAAACACACCTGTGAGATTGACACGTAAAACTGCATCCCACTCCGCCACAGGCAAATCGATGGATGCCTTGCGGATGGCAAGCCCAGCATTGTTCACGAGAAGATCAATTGATGTCTGCGTGGCGATCTTTGCCATCACTTGGTCAATCGCAGACTCATCAGTCACATCCACATGATGAGCGGATGCGTGATGACCTTCATCTTTTAAAAGCTTCACAGTGGCTTCTGCCGCTTCGAGATCCTTATCGATTATATGAATATCAGCGCCAGAGCGCGCGAGTCCAATCGCCACACCTTGACCAATACCCTTGCCTCCACCCGTGACGATTGCCGTTTTTTCGCACAAAGAAAAATCACGCTGCGGATCGAAACTCTTTGTCATCTCAAGTACTCGGTGTAGGTGCGGCCGGATTGAGCAAGCCTTCTGCTTTCAAATCTGCCCACAGTCCGACGGGAACGCGTTCACTGCCTTCAACAATATTGTCACGTACCTCTTGCGGATTAACACCGCCCAATACGACCGAGACAACAGCGGGATGGCTTATCGAAAATTGCAACGCTGCACGACGGATCGAGACTCCATGCGCTTTACATACGGCTTCAATCTTTTTCACACGGTCCATGATTTCCGGTGACGCGGGCGCATAATCATAGCGAGCCCCGGGGACAGCGCCGGTTGCGAGAATTCCAGAATTAAACACACCCGCAAGCATGATGCCCATTTTCTTTTCATGAGCGAGCGGGAGAAATTCATCTAATGCATTTTGAACAAGCAACGAATAACGCCCTGCCAACATAGTCACATCAAAATCACCCGCTTTGGCGAATTTGGTCGCTGTTGGTGATTCATTCACCCCAACACCGATGGCGGAGATAACTTTTTCATTTCGCAATTTATCAAGCGCGCGATGGGCTCCATCCATCGCTTCCTTGAAACGGATTGGTGCTTTTTCTGCACCATGGGTCCAAATATCGCAATCATGAATCAAGACAATGTCCAGCCGATCAAGGCCCATGCGCAGTAAAGATTGCTCTATCGAACGCATGGTTCCATCGTAAGAATAATCGAAACGTGGTTGGTGCGGGAAATAACCCAAAAAACCGGGGGAGATTGTTTCATCACGCGGCGCGTCCGGTCTCGGCATTGTTTCCATCACGCGGCCGATCTTGGTCGAGATCAAAATTTTCTTGCGATCAGCTCGGCGCAACCCCGTACCCAAACGCACTTCAGAAAGACCATTGCCGTAATGCGGCGACGTATCATAGATCGTCACACCACCCGCATAGGCTTCCTGAATGGTTGAGATACAGTTTTTCTCGTCGAGCAAGTCAAAAAGATCACCGAGCGGCGCCGTGCCAAAGCCGATCACTGAAAACGGAAGCACAGAGCCGTTTTGTGCTTTGAATGATCTAATGTCCATGATGATCTCCCTTCGCCTATTATCTTTTTACCTGAATGCTTTGCGTCATCTTATGAGATTTATTCCCACAGGATGATCGAGAAATTTCAATTCCATTATCACCGCTTTTTTGCTTTTGAGCGCACTTTAGGTTTCGACTTTGCGCGTGTGATTGCCTTTGCAACATGCTTTGATGATGAAGCACTTTTCACTTTCGCCGCATTTGGACGATCCGCAACCGTATCGAGATCCGGTGTCTGCCCGTAGCTCATGCGACGTATCTGCTCGATCACTTGCGCCATCTCCGCATCACTCAAACGCGGTGGTTCGCCAATCGCCAAAGCATGAACATACATTTTTGCGAGCGTTTCCACTTCATGCGCGCGCCACAAAGCTTTTTCAAAAGTATCGGCGAGCACAATCAAACCATGATGGCCCAAGAGACAGGCCGTACGGCCTTCAAGCGCTTTGAGCGCCGTATCAGAAAGTTCTTGTGTACCGAAACAGGCATAATCCGAGCAGCGAATATCCGTTCCGCCGGCAACCGCCACCATATAATGAAAGCTTGGAATGCCCAGTTCATGCGTTGCAAGCGTTGTGCAATAGACCGAATGCGTATGAAGAACGACATTCACATCAGTACGGTTCTTTAAAATATCGCGATGAAAACGCCATTCAGACGAAGGCAAACGGCGGCCACTATAGGTGCCATCAAAATCCATCGCCACAATATCAGCGGGCTTCATTTGCGCATAAGGAAGACTGGTTGGCGTGATCAACATGCCACCCGGAACGCGATGCGAAACGTTCCCCGAAGTGCCCTGATTGAGACCGGAATGATTCATTTCAAGACATGCATTAATGATGCCTTGTCTTAGTTTTGTATGTGACATAACGGTCTCCCCTAGGGCGTCGAATGTTTCTTTTTCAAGACTTAGGCTCCGATCATGGATTTCCACTTTTTTGTGGCTTCGATCAAAGCCGGATGAGATTTTGTTTCAATGCGGTCCAGCTTGACACTATCGACAGGTGCCTTTCGTTGAAAGCGACGCCACAACAGTCCTGCACCAAGCGCCGTACCATCTTTAGATTGGCTAACATAAACCTCCTGCGAGGGCCTGAGACAAGAGAGCATTTTTGCAAAGCTGATATTTGTTGCAAAGCCGCCATCAATCACAATGGGTGTCGTTGACCCCAGAACATCAAGACAGAGATCAGCAACAGAAGCCGCGTAAAGTGACGCGAGCGCGCCACGCTCTTCAGCCGTTTCAGGTGGCGGGCCCAAAATATGACCTTTGCCGCCCGAATGCGGAACAGGGCCGGGATCTTCCACAAAAGACGGAACCGGAATTGTGCCACGCGCGATTAGATGTTCAACCGCGTTCAAGGCGCGATCATCGCTGATCGGAGGCTCTCCCGCGAGGATCTGATATTCACGCCCTGTCATTGTGAGAGTTGACGCGATGGGCTCACCATCCACATCGACATTGGCGACCATTGCTCGCTCTTCACGGAAATCTTCAAGCGGACGGCCACGATTAAAACCGATCATCCATGTGCCGGTCGAGAGCACAGTGTAATCCGCCATGCCTGCAGCTTTATAGCGATAGAAATTGGCGTTGCTGTCATGCGCACCAGCAAGAATTTCAACATCCGCTGCGAGCCCTGTAAGCTTTTGAAACTCAGGCGAGAGATGACCCACAACTTCACCGGCACGCGCAAAGGCAGGAAAAAAGCGCGACCAGTTTTTCTTTTTCACGATGCTCGAGAATTCGCTTTTGAGCGGATTCCAAAGATGACATTGCGCAGCCAGTGATGAGATTTCAGTGACAGGTCGCCCCCCAAACCGAAAGGCGAAATATTGTGGCGTGAGAAGGAAATGTTTCGTGCGTGAAAACGCATCCGGAAATTCACGTTCCTGCCAAAGCAATCCTTGTGCGGGACGCATCGCGCCGCCAGAGACAGAGCAAAAGACTTCTTCATAGGTCGGACCAATATCGCGATAGGAGTCAGAGAGCCAATCAGGAGGTGTGGTTTCATAATCCATCGCGGGGAGAACGGGGCCATGATCATCAACGAGGACGCCGCCGCAGCCGTGCGCGGTGCCGACTATGGCACGGATATTATGACGCTTGTTAAGCTCTGCGAGCGCATCAATCACAAGTGCTTCGATGCGCTTCAAATCAATCGCGAGATAAGGGCCAAATGAATCAGGTGCGTTCGGATAAGAGAGCGCTTCGATCGGCGCACCATTATCATCAGCGACAAGCACTTTGATATTCGTCTTACCGAGATCGAGAACCGCGACGCGCTCGGCGGTATCGATTCTAGTCATAACTGGCCTCGTTGCCCTCGTCGCTCATTGCTAATCTGCAAAGCCTAATCGCCGCCTGATATTCGGCACAGCCATGACCGCGACAAGGATTGTGCCCCAGATTGCGAGCGTCAAAAATTGGCTCAAGTTGAGAAGATTAAACGCCGACGAAATGACTTGCAGAATGATAAGGGAGAGAACGAGGCCCGCGATTTTCCCAAAGCCGCCCATCGGATCAACGCCGCCAAGCACAGCGGCAAGGATCGTCACAA
>VGCJ01000065.1:0-5000 GCA_016870035.1 Alphaproteobacteria bacterium | reverse complement strand
GCCAAAATAATCTATCAGCAAATCAAAGACACGCCGATCAAGGACGGTCAGAAACTGCGCATCCTGCTCTCGGTGCCGCCCAATCCGAAAAGTGAGCCCCGTTTGCTGCGCGTAATGCTTTATGATGCCGATCAAATCACCGCGATCACAGCGATCAATGATCAAGGTGTTTTCGTTGCGGTTGCACCGCCCTCATCGGAAGGGATTGTCGGCGCCGAAGAGCAACCCGATGAGGCTCCCGTAGAGACCAATAAATTCACGCTCTACAATAGTCTTTATGAAACCGCGTTAAAGAATGACATTCCCAAACCGATCATCGAACAGTTGATCCGCATTTATTTCTATGACGTCGATCTTCAGCGGAAAGTCACAGGCGGCGATTCATTTGAGGTCTTCTATGCTGAAGATGAGGAGCGCGCGGATCGTTTTGAAGTCCTTTACGCCGCATTGTCTGTATCTGGCATCACAAAACGTTATTATCGTTATCGCGCGCCAGATGATAACAGCCTCGATTATTTTGATGAGCAAGGAAAATCAAACCGGCGCTTCCTGATGCGCAAACCGATCACCGAGGGTATTTTCCGTTCAGGCTTTGGTATGCGTTATCATCCGATTTTGAAAGTTGAACGACTACACTCGGGCGTTGACTGGGCCAATGCAGTGGGCACACCCATTCTCGCGGCTGGTGATGGTGTGGTGACATGGGCTGACTGGGACACCGGCTATGGTCGCCATATCGAAATTCAACATGCCTATGATTTCGTGACGACGTACTCGCATCTTTCGGCTTTTGCTAGAGGCATAACGGGAGGCGTGCGCGTTCGCCAAGGACAAGTGATTGGATATCTCGGAAGCTCCGGCCTATCAACAGGCCCTCATCTTCATTATGAGGTTCTCGTCAAAGGTGAATTCAAAGACCCGATGGCGATCAAATTGCCGCGTAATAAAGAGTTAAATAACAGCGAGACTGCCTTGTTCAAACAACAACAAGACATCATTAACGACATCATGTCGAAAGCGCCGGGCGCAGTGCGTGTTGCGAACAAATCCGCTCAACCCTGATTGCCCATTATGACATCGCTCTTGGCTCTAATTCCGATCGTGTTGCCAATTTTCGGCTTGATCGGAATTGGCTTTCTTGCGCGCATCAGCAATCTTATTGGCGACCGCACAGGCGATGGCCTTTCTGATTATGTGTTCACTATCGCCGTTCCCTGCCTTATTTTCAAAACGCTGAATGCGACGGGAATTCCAAGCGAACAACCATGGGGCTATTGGTTCGCAGTTTTTTGGTGGAACGGCGATTGTCTGGGCAATCACGATGCTGTTTGGGCGTTCTATTTTCAACTTACCTTCTTCCGAGAATGTGGTGGCTGGCTTTACAGGCGCACAATCGAATACGGTGCTTGTCGGCGTGCCCTTAATTTTGAAAGCCTATGCCGACGAAGGAGCGATCCCGCTTTTTCTTTTAATTGCTGTGCATCTCCCCATCATGTTTACGGCTGCGACCCTCTTGATTGAAGGCAATAAATCGCATTTTGCGATTGTCTTTCGACAATTGATAACCCATCCGATTTTACTCTCTATTTTGTTTTCAGCGACTTTCCACTTGTCGGGATGGCCTGTCCCCTCTTTGTTGAAATCTCTTATTGAAGCGATAGCCGCGTCAGCCCTGCCCTGCGCTTTGATTGCAATGGGTATTGCACTCAAACGCTATGGTGTTCAGGGGCGGATTTCACTCGCAACCACCGTCACATTTTTCAAATTAATCATTCATCCGAGCCTTGTCTATGTGCTAGCCTTTCGTGTCTTTCCTGTCCCGCCTGTATGGGTCGGTGTTGCTGTGCTCTTTGCAGCAGCGCCTTCAGGCATCAACGCCTATCTTTTAGCCGAACGCTATAAAACGGGCGTGCAATTGTCCTCGAGCGGCATTGCGCTTTCAACAGCGCTCTCAATCTTTTCCATTCTGATTTGGCTTGCCGTACTTGGCATTAAGCAACTGCGATTCATCACGCAAAGCCGAGCAGTTTTTTGATCTCTTCGGCTGTCACGCCTTCATCCCGTAAATCACGTAACGCTCGCGAACCGTGGCTCTTTGCTAATTTTTCCCCTTCATCATCCATAATCAGGTGATGATGCCGATAACGCGGTGTGGGAAGATCAAGAAGCTTCTGTAGAATACGATGTATTGAAGTTGATGCAAAGAGATCGGCACCCCGAATGACATCCGTAATGCCTTGCCGCGCGTCATCCATCACAACACTCAAGTGATAACTTGTTTTGACATCTTTACGCGCAATCACCGCGTCACCCCATGGATCGAGAGACGCGAGAATTCGTGAAGGCACTTCACCTTCATGATATTCATCAAATGAAAGATCATTCAGAATAATGGCTTCCAAGGCTTCAGATTTAAGCCGCATCACATGGCGATCGCCTTTTCCAATGCGTGCTTGGCGCTCATCTTCGGAGAGATGGCGACAGGTGCCGGGATAAAGCGGGCTACCATCAGGATCTTGTGCGCCCTTCGCATCGCGCGTGATTTCAGCGCGTGAGCAAAAACAGGGATAAAGCCATCCGGCTTCATCAAGCCGCGTCACCGCGTCGGCATAAAGGGGTAAATGTTCCGATTGACGTAATACAGGCGTTTCCCATTCGAGGCCCAGCCATTTAAGATCTTCATAGATTGCATCTTCATAATGAGTGAGCGAACGCAGAGGATCGATGTCGTCGATCCGCAAGAGGAAGCGTCCGCCGTCGTGCTTGGCGCGGTGAAAATTCAACAACGCGGAATAGGCATGACCGAGATGAAGAAGACCATTCGGCGATGGCGCAAAGCGATAAAGGGGTTGCGTCCCAGACTCATTCATTTCATCATCATGGCTGAAAATTCTTGCGTTGTCATTGATCTCTTTATCGCCTCGAGTCTCTTTGGATGAATCCTCTTATCGTTGATCATGATGACGCGCTCGATTTCGGTCTGCATGCGGTTATTGAACTCGACCCGAAACTCGCGCCGCTCTTGGACTATGCGGGTCGCCCCAGTTTAAGAAAGCAACCACCGGGCTTTCCGGGCCTTGTCGGCATCATCATCTCGCAACAAGTCTCGACCGCCAGTGCGAATTCGATTTTCGCCCGCGTCAGCACGCATTTCGGCGACATCACGCCCGCGCGTTTTCTCGAAAGCGATGATGAGACTCTGAAATCACTCGGCCTCTCCTCGCCCAAGATACGAAGCCTGCGCGCCACCGCTCATGCCGTGGCCCATAATCATCTGCCTTTGCATGAGCTTCACACCTATGAAGCGGAGGAGGCGATTGCGGCGTTCACATTGGTCAAAGGCATCGGGCCATGGACGGCCAACATCTATCTCCTTTTTTGTTTGGGCCACGCAGACGCGTTTCCTGCCGGCGATCTCGCGCTGCAAGAAGCCGCGCGGATGGGTTTTCGCATGCGCGCGCGGCCTGATACGGCAAAGCTTGAAAAACTCGCACGGCGATGGCGGCCCTATCGCGGAGTCGCGGCGAAACTGCTTTGGGCTTATTACGGAGCTATGAAGGCCAAGCGTGAAGCCAAATCTTCATAAAACCAAAGCCCGCCGGAATATGAGATCATGACAAAAATTGACGGACCTCGCCTCGCCCCAAGATCCGGCAAAGCCGATGCTTTGGTTGTGTTTCTCCATGGCTATGGCGCGGATGGCCGCGATCTCATCGATCTTGGGCAGCAATGGCAGAATTGGCTCCCGAATGCGGCTTTTGTTTCCCCTCATGCGCCCGAGCCTTGTGGCATGTCGCCGATGGGTCGGCAATGGTTTCCTTTAACGATGCGCGATCCGTCTGAGCGCTGGCGTGGCGTTGTCGGCGCGCGACCAACACTCGATGCGTTTCTTGATGAAGAACTCGAAAAGCATCGTCTCACGCCTGATCGCTTGGCGCTTGTGGGATTTAGCCAAGGCACGATGATGGCGCTGCATGTTGGCCTTCGTCGCGCGATCTCGCCTGCGGCGATTCTGGGATTTTCCGGCGTGTTGGTCGGCCCTGAACATCTTGAAGAAGCAACAGGTAAACCAAAAATTCTGCTCGTGCATGGCGACCGCGATGAAGTCATTCCGCTTGATGCGCTCTTCATGTCAACGGATGCGCTCGGCAAAGCCGAAATCCCGTGCCAATGGCATCTCTCTTTCGGCATCGGCCACGGCATTGATGGCGGCGGTATACGCCACGGCGGCTTGTTTCTCGCCCAGTCGCTTTATGGCCGCACGCCGGACTAGGTGACCGTCACAGCGGCTTTCGGTGCAGTTGAAACAATCGCGACACCGAAGAGAACAATCAGGCCGCCTGCAATTTCGCACGGGCCCAAAGTCTCGCCAAGAAACACAACGGATAACAAGGCAGCAAAGACGGGCATCAAATAACCTATCATCGCCGCTTTCGTGGGACCTTGTTGACGAATGAGATACATAAAAATTGTAATCGGCATCGCGGTTGAAAAAATACTCAGCGCAAGCGCCGCAGGCCAATCAACAAGTATTGGTCCGTAGACATTTATACCGCCGAGACCCAATGCCAGAACTGTTGCCACAAGGCCTGAAACAACTTGTTGACCTAACGCCATACGTGCAGGCTCAACATGCGGAATGAATTTCGCGTAAACATTCCCGAGCGCATAACAAAGCGATACGATCACCATCGCAAGTGACCCGATCAAAGTCGAACCATTGGCAGAAAACGCAGCAGGTCCAATCAGTAGCGTTATACCGACAAGGCCAATCAACACGCCACCCAAGCGGCGCAAGGTCAATTTCTCATCGACAAAAGCGATATGTGAGAGAACGGCTACCATCAAAGGGCCAGAGGCTTGAATCATCGCGCTCGGTCCTGCGGCGGCGTGTTCAAGCGCGAAAGCGGTAAGCACATTCGGCAACCAGCCATTGAACGTGCCGAGAGCCAACCACGGTACGAATTCTCTGCGAGATGGCAGTGGCGAATGACCGCGCA
>VGCJ01000064.1 GCA_016870035.1 Alphaproteobacteria bacterium | reverse complement strand
ACTTCGAAATCAGCATCGAATGAAAAAGTGGGTGCCATACGATCTTGAAAATTGCGCCCGAATTTTCGATGGAGCGCTTGCTCCGAAAGATAAGTGATATGCGCAGCCATGCGTGCGACGGCTAGGCCCTTTTCAGAACGCGTGCCTTCATCAAGATAGCGACCTTTACGCCATTCAGGATCGGCCATTACGGCCTGACGACCAACCTCATGAAAGGCAATGTTCTGCGCTGAATGTTTCGCGGCCGTTGCAATTGGCATGGCGGAGAAAACGCGATGCGGAAAAGACGCGACCCATTCAAGAACCTGCATCCCGCCCATAGAACCACCCGCAACACAAAAGATCGTCTCGATGCCGAGATGATCCATTAGGCGCGCCTGGGCATTGACCATGTCGCGAATAGTGACAACGGGAAAATCGAGTGCATAGGGGCGCCCATTTGCTGGATTGATTGATGCGGGGCCGGTTGTGCCAAGACAGGAGCCCAAAACATTCGAGCAAATGACGAAAAATCGATTTGTATCAAAGGGTTTTCCCGGCCCGACCATGGTTTCCCACCAGCCGCCCTTTCCAGTGACCGGATTGACATTCGCGACATGCTGATCGCCGGTGAGGGCGTGGCAGATCAAAATCGCGTTGGAGCGATCCGCGTTCAACGCACCATAGGTTTGATAAGCGACCGACCAAGGCGCGAGCCGCCCACCCCCTTCAAGCTGAAGAGGGGCGTCTGCATCAAATTGGACAACAGCACTCGAGGGATGTGTTGCCTCATTGCGCTGCCCGATCTCTGAAGCCGCATGATGGGTCATATGGGTCCTGACAGGAGCTTATCGTTCTTTATGGCGAACTTTAGGACTGTAATCAAGAACCTTGACGATCCAGAAAACGTTAAAGCGGGTTTGCCTTTCCCCATTTCCGCTTTATGACAGGGCCACTCCCGCTTGACCCTTTTGTCGGACCGCCCTGATGGCCGAACCCTCACTCGCAGATCTTCGCCGCGAAATTGATCGCCTTGATGCGGCCATTCATGATTTGCTGATCGAAAGAGGCGCGATCATTGATCGGCTGATCGCCGTGAAAAAGACGCAAGATTCAGGCTCGGCTTTCCGCCCTGGTCGCGAAGCGGCAATGATGAAAGTGCTCGCCGAGCGCCATCATGGCCTGTTGCCCTTTGACACAATTGAGAGCATTTGGCGCATCATCATTTCGACTTTTACTTATGTTCAGGCGCCCTATGCCGTTCATGCGAGCGTTGAAGCGGGCGATGACAAAATGCGCGACAGCGCGCGGTTTCACTTCGGCTTCACGGTTCCTTATGTGACGCATCAAGATGTGAGTTCGGTCATCAAGGCCGTGCAAAATGCGGCAGGCGATTTGGGGATCTTCTCATTCTCCAAAAAGGCCGCTTCACCTTGGTGGTTAGGACTCGATGCGCCGGACGCACCCAAGATAATTGCGCGTCTGCCTTTTGTTGAGCGTCCTGATCATCCGGCAGGCACACCTGTCTTTGTAATTTCAAAACCGCTTGCCGATGCGGCTGTGCGTGAAACCGTAATCTTTCATTGCGAAACAGAAGGATGGAATGATGCCGTAGGCCAGGCTTTGTCTCAGCAGGGTCTTTTGATTAAGACAGAGTTTCATCATGATCATGGACGGCGATCTCTTCTCTTATCAGGATCTGGATCTCACAGTGTCAGCTCTGTTTCAGATTTCTTTAATACGCACACGATTAAACTCTCATCGGTTCATGAAATTGGAAGCCATGCTGCGCGTTTCCAACTTCTTTCGCAGAACAAAGCTGGATGATTTGATATGAACGCTCCAAGCCCTCGTCCCGTACCACGTCCCGGTGTCATGTCCATTGAGGCCTATGTGCCTGGTAAAAGTGCTGCGGCAAGTACGGGCAAAATTTATAAATTATCATCGAATGAAACGCCGCTTGGTCCGTCCCCTCATGCGGTCGATGCCTTCAAAGTCGTGACTGAAAAATTAGAACTTTATCCTGATGGATCAGCCACACAATTGCGTGATACAATAGGTGCGCGTTATGGCCTTGATCCAAACCGTATTGTTTGCGGCGCCGGTTCTGATGAGCTGTTGTCACTCATCACCAATGCCTATATCGGCCCAGGCGATGAAGGCATTTACACGGAACATGGTTTTCTCGTTTACAAAATCGCGCTTCAAGCGGCGGGTGGAACGCCCGTTGTTGCGAAAGAGAAGAATTTCCAGACCGATGTCAATGCGATTCTAAATTGTGTGACACCGCGTACAAAGATTGTTTATCTTGCCAATCCGAATAATCCAACCGGGACCTATATTTCGTTTGATGAAGTCAAACGGCTTCATGCCGGTTTACCATCTCATGTAGTCCTTGTTCTTGACGCGGCTTACGCAGAATATGTGCGCAAGAATGATTATGCCTCCGGCATTGAACTTGTCTCGACAAATGAAAATGTCGTGATGACACGAACATTCTCGAAGATTTACGGCTTGGCGCTCTTACGTCTTGGTTGGTGCTATGGGCCAGCAGGTATCATTGACGCGCTAAATCGCATCAGAGGACCATTCAATGTCAGCGGTCCTGCATTGGAGGCGGGTATTGCCGCCTTGAAAGATGAAGATCATCTTTCAAAAGCGCTTGCCCACAATGATAAATGGCTGCCATGGATCGAAAGTGAAATTTCGAAGCTTGGTATTCGCGTCACGCCGAGCGTTTGCAATTTCTTGTTGCTCCATTTTTTGAAAACTGCGGGGAAAACCGCAAAAGACGCAGATGCGTTTTTATCCTCTCACGGCTTTATTCTGCGAGGCGTCGGTGCCTATGGCTTGCCTGATTGTTTACGCCTGACGATTGGAACGGAAGAAGCCAATAAAAAAGTAGTCGACTGCCTCAAACAATTCATGACGAGATCTTAACGTGCCTAATCGGTTAGGACATCCACTTGAAAAGCCACTCTTTGATCAATTAACGCTGATCGGCGTTGGTTTGATTGGCTCGTCATTAGCCCGCGTCGCGCGTCGGCAAAATTTTGCTAAAACAATTGTTGCGATTGATTCATCCGAAGACGCGCGAAAAAAAATCGCGGCGCTGCACTTAGCTGATCGCGTCACTGGCGATTATGCAGAGGGCGTAAAGAATGCCGATTGCGTCATTCTTTGTGTTCCGGTTGGTGCTTGTGGATCGGTAGCAGAAAAGATTGCATCGTCATTGAAGGCCGGTGCCATTCTTTCAGATGTCGGTTCAGTGAAGGGTGCGATTGTTTCTCAAATTGAACCGCATTTGCCGAAGCAGGTTCATTTTGTGCCTGCGCATCCCGTAGCAGGCACAGAACAATCGGGACCGGAAGCAGGCTTTGCGACACTTTTCAATAATCGCTGGTGTATTCTCACGCCGCCTGAAGGCACTAACAAAGACGCGGTCGCAAAATTGCGTTTGTTTTGGGAAGGCGCGGGTTCAAATGTCGAAGAGATGTCGCCCTCACATCATGATCTCGTGCTCGCCATCACGAGCCATCTGCCGCATTTGATTGCTTACAATATTGTCGGGACCGCTGCCGATCTTGAAGCTGTAACTGAATCCGAAGTGATCAAATTTTCGGCGGGTGGATTTAGAGATTTCACGCGTATTGCGGCGTCTGATCCGACAATGTGGCGCGATGTGTTTTTGAATAATAAAGACGCCGTGCTAGAAATGCTTGGTCGTTTCACGGAAGATTTGTCAGCCCTTCAACGAGCGATCCGTTGGAGCGATGGTGAAATGTTATTTGATCATTTCACACGTACGCGTGCGATCCGTCGATCAATCATTGAAATTGGACAGGATTCGGCGACACCTGATTTCGGCCGTCAGACGAAAGACGATCCGGTTCAATAGAGCGGATGCAATTCTGCCACTTTGAAGGGGCCCAATAGCAATAATCCTCTGGTGAATATAAGTGGTACTTTCACATTTGATGCTTGAAGGCCCGAAAGTTTAGAAAGCCCCTGCGATTTAAAGAGATCTTCGAGTCCTTTGCCGGAGACTTCGATTTGTCCTGAAGGCTTACGCTGATCATCGAGACCCAACGTACCTTTCACTTCAAGATTTTGTTCACCGCGTGTGATCTTTAAAGCATCGAGTTGAATCTTCCCTTTGGTTTGCCGCCACATCTCAAGTGCTTCGATGCCTTTATAATTCAAGAATTGAATACCTTGCTCGACGGTTCCGGCGATTTCAATTTTTGCTACAGGTCCCGGCATCGTGTCCGACGAGATGCCAGAAGCCTGAGTCACAAATTCAAGATGATTGGAGGGTCTATCATTTTCGGGTTTGATCCGCAGATGAAATTCACCATGCGAAAGCGATACGTTTGACGGCTGTCCATTTAATTGTGTTTTAATTGATATGCCATCACCCCAAATGGAAAGGCGATCAAGTTCGCCGCCCGATAAATGCACACTCGAACGCAAAGACGACCATTCAACACTCGCAATCGGTTGTTCTTTTGAAAGCGCGAGCATCGGACCTTGCGCTTCAATGATGATCAGAGTGGGATCATACACCTGCGCAACCACACCAAGGCGTGAAAGGCGCGCTTCATTTTGTGAGGGGCCGCTGTCTTTGATGCGTGCATTGATACATTCGATTTCAATTCGAAACGGATAGCCCGCTACGTGGCGATTATCACAAGACCAAGAGCGACCCTTTGTAGCTTCCTCAGAAATCATCGCATCAAGTCGTGCCTCGACCTGACGCGAGACAACGAGCCAACCAATCGAAAAAAGAATAGCCAAAACGAGAAGCAATGCGGGCGCGATATAGAGCCTCAAACGCGAAATGGGTGGCTTTATCTCTGTTCTTACGTCCGTCACATCAAAATACCGAGTTGCGCGTCACCAATCTCTTGTAAACGATTTCAACGAAGAGAAAAGTCGGCACTTGCCACAGGATCGAGGCTTCTTTACGAAATTTTTTATGGCGCATCAGGCAAATAATGACCTTTGGGTATTCGGCTATGGCTCGCTCATGTGGTCACCCGAATTCGAATGGATCGAACGTGTCCCAGCCGTCCTTTCCGGCTATCACCGTGCCTTGTGCATCTTGTCTGTCCATCATCGCGGGACGCCCGAACGCCCAGGTTTGGTTCTCGGATTGGACAAAGGCGGTTCGTGCCGCGGGCTCGCCTTCCGTGTCGCACGGGATAAAGCTGAAGCGACAATTGCGTATTTACGTGAACGCGAGCAGGTCACATCCGTCTATGTCGAAACGACACATCGGTTACGATTGAATGATGGCCGCTTAGTTGAAGCGATTGCCTATACGGCCGATCGAACACATAACCAATTTGTGCGTGGCCTTTCGCATGAGGCCTTGCTTGAGCGCGTGAGTCAAGGCGTAGGAGTCTCCGGTCGAAACCCAGATTATATTCGGGCGACACATACCGAGATGAAAAAACTCGACATCAATGATCCGAAATTGACAAAGCTGATCACGGCACTCGACCACGCAGGGCTTTGAGTTCAAAGTCCGGGAAGCGTTTCGCCGCGCATCAAACGCGGCAAGCGGGGATTGGCCGCTGACGCTTCGCGAATCAAACGTGATTTTAAGGTCGGCAAGCGATCAACAATGCCAAGACCTAAATCACGCATCAAACGCAAGGGCATCGTATCATTTGAAAAGAGCCGATTTAATGCGTCGGTCAGCGTTGCCATCTCAACCGTATCAGCCCGGCGTGAACGCTCATAGGCTTCAATGACAAGCGAGGAACCAAGATCGAGGCCCAAACCGCTTTGATCGGAAATGATTTCGATCAATGCAGCAACATCGCGAAGGCCTAAATTCAATCCTTGTCCAGCAATCGGATGAATGAGATGCGCGGCATCTCCTACAAGCGCGAGACGCTTGCTACCAAATCTCTGTGCCAAACCAAAACGAAGCGGATAGGCACGTGGTTCACTTAAAACTGTAATACGACCAAAACGATGTCCGGCACGGCATTCAATTTCTTCGCGAAAATGTTCAGATCCTTGCGCAAGAAAGGACGGCACACGATCATCTGACGCCGTCCAGACGATTGAAAACCGATTGTCTTTCAAAGGGAGAAGCGCAAAAGGACCTGAGGGGAGAAAATGCTCTTCTGCAATGCCTTCATGATCACGTTCAATGCCAATCGTCGCAACAATACCCGATTGTTTATAAGACCATGAATGCCAAGCGATGCCGGCTTTTTCACGCAAGGGCGAACGTCCACCATCACAGGCCGCAACCAGTGATGCACGATGAGTTGGGCCATTCGATAAGACGAGCGTTGTACCGGCCTCATCAGGAACAGCGTCTTCAACACGCGCCGCGATACGATGAATGACTGATGCATCGAGAGCCGCTTGAAGCGCACGGAGCACGGCGCTTTCCGGAATCATATAGGCAACTGGTTCGCCTTGTGTGACTTCATGCGCGAAAGTCAAAAACACAGGTCGGATGGGATCATTCAAACGACTATCGGTAATCACCATCTGAGTGAGAGGTTGCACCTCTGGCAGAATCTGATCCCAAACACCGAGCACATCCAAAAATCGGCGTGCACCCGCTGAAAAGGCAAAAGCGCGATCCTCGCTGACCGGGTGGCCTTGATCAATCAAAGCGACAGACAGAGCGCCTTTTCTCAAGCGGGAAAGCGTGAGCGCGAGACTCATACCGACAATGCCGCCACCTGCAATCGCGACATCGAAATGCTGCATCTTGTCGATCTTCTCTGACATGGGTCGTTCCTTACGCCGAGCTTTCTCCTGACGCAAATCAGTTCGCAGGGTAGATATTTTGTGCAGATTGACGGTAAAGTCCTTTTGACTCTTCTGAGGCTTAGATCATGAATGCGGTTTCTGACCTTTTGTCTATTCTCGATCTTGAACGGCTCGAGGATAATTTGTTTCGCGGACATAATCCGGAAGCAGGATGGCAGCGCGTCTTTGGTGGTCAGGTGATCGGGCAAGCGCTTGTCGCCGCCTGCCGCACGGTTGAGGGGCGTTCGCCCCATTCGCTTCACGGCTATTTTCTTCTTCCTGGCGATCCCAAAACGCCCATCATTTATGATGTGGAGCGCATTCGCGATGGGCGAAGCTTTACGACAAGGCGTGTCAAAGCCATCCAGCATGGCCAACCGATTTTCACTCTCTCCGCATCATTCCATATCGAGGAACCGGGCTTCAGCCACGAAGCGACCATGCCCGATGTTCCGGATCCGGATTCACTCCCGACAGAACAGGAAATTCGCGAACGCGTCATGCCGTTGATGCCCGATCCTGTTCGCAAATATTTCGAGCGAGAGAGGCCGATCGAGCTGCGACCCGTCGAATTCCAGCGTTACATGTCGCGCGAAGGTCTGCCGCCACGTTTTCACGTCTGGATCAAAGCCACCGGAACGTTGCCTAATGATCCTACAGTTCACCAATGTGTCTTAGCTTATGCGTCTGACATGACGCTCCTTGATTCCACGCTCGTCGCGCATGGCCGCACAGTGTTTGAGCGCGAAATTCAGGCTGCGAGTCTTGACCACGCTTTGTGGTTTCATCGTCCTTTTTGGGCGGATGAATGGCTCCTCTACGCGCAAGATAGCCCTTTTACCGGAGGCGCGCGCGGCTTTGCGCGAGGCGCAATTTTTAGACGCGACGGGACCCTAATCGCTTCGGTCGCACAAGAGGGTTTGATCCGTTATCGGCCCGATCTCGCCTCTCGCTAATCTGCCTAAATTTTAATCAGTTGCCTTTGTTCTATGCCTCGATCGGCATCGAATCTGAGCTTTATGGCTGATTTTTCATTAAAAAACGCTGTGGCACGAGGCTTGTTTTCAGGATCCCAGGCTCAAGTCGCGACCGATCGGTCGTTGACGGCAAATCGAGGGATCAAGACGCCATGAAAATTGTGATGGCCATCATCAAGCCCTTCAAGCTCGAGGAGGTTCGCGACGCGCTCACCTCTCTCGGTGTCCATGGACTGACGGTTACAGAAGTCAAAGGCTATGGGCGGCAGAAGGGGCATACAGAAATCTACCGCGGCGCTGAATATGCCGTGAGTTTTCTTCCGAAACTGAAAATTGAAGTCGCTGTCGCCAGTGAGCTTGTCGGCAAAGTGATCGATGCGATCACCGGTGCTGCCAAAACCGGGCAGATTGGCGACGGAAAAATTTTCGTCGTTCCCATCGAACAAGCGGTCCGCATCCGGACCGGCGAGCGCGACAATGACGCGCTCTGACATGCGAGCCGCAGGAGCACATCTCATGACTTTCTCTCGTTCTTCAAAATCACTGCTCGGAGGCGTGGCGCTCGCTATGCTCGCTGGCAGTTTGGCCTATGCGGGCGATGCGCCCACACCAAATAAAGGCGACACCGCGTGGATGCTGATTTCAACGGCCTTGGTGCTGATGATGTCGGTGCCGGGCCTTGCGCTTTTATATGGCGGCCTCGTGCGTTCGAAAAATATGCTTTCGGTGATGGCGCAAGTTTTCACCATTGTTGCGTTAGTCGGTATCATTTGGATCTCTTATGGCTATTCACTCGCCTTCACCAATGGTGGTTCGTTAAACCCCTATATTGGTGGGCTTTCGAAAGCCTTTTTGGCAGGCGTTACGCCGGAATCAACCGTCGCAACATTCTCAAATGGCGTTGTCATTCCTGAGCTTGTTTATATGACGTTCCAAATGACCTTCGCGATGATCACACCCGTTTTGATCATCGGCGCAATTGTAGAACGTGTGAGATTCTCGGCTCTCATCGTTTTCGTTGTGTTGTGGGTCACGGTAATTTATTTACCGATCGCTCATATGGTTTGGTATTGGGCCGGCCCTGATGCGATTGCGGACGCAGCAAAAGCTTTAGCTGCAGCAACAGATGATGCCGCAAAGGCGACCGCACAAGCCAATCTTGATGCTGTCACCGCTGATGCAGGCCTTCTCTACCAATTGGGTGCGCTTGATTTTGCCGGTGGTACAGTTGTTCACATCAATGCCGGGATCGCCGGTTTGGTGGGCGCCTTGATCATTGGCAAGCGCACAGGCTTTGGCAAAGAACTCATGGCACCGCATTCTTTGACGATGACCATGATCGGCGCCGCGCTATTGTGGGTAGGTTGGTTCGGCTTCAATGCCGGCTCAAATCTAGAAGCCAATGGCATCACCGCGCTTGCCTTCGTCAATACGATGGTGGCAACCGCAGCTGCGGCTCTCTCATGGCTCTTCGTTGAGTGGATCTCTAAAGGCAAACCGTCACTCCTCGGTCTCGTATCAGGTGCTGTTGCAGGTCTTGTAGCGGTGACCCCGGCTTCCGGATTTGCCGGTCCTATGGGCGCAATCGTGCTTGGTCTTATTGCGGGAGCGGTCTGCTTCTTCTTCTGCTCGACCGTAAAGAATGCCTTTGGTTATGACGACTCGCTCGATGTCTTCGGCGTACACTGCGTTGGCGGTATCATCGGCGCACTCGGCACGGGTATCCTTGTGAGTAAAGGTTTTGGCGGCGTCGGTCTTGTCGATTACATCTCCAATCCCGGCACGGCGGTTGAAGGTGCGTACATACTCAGCACACAACTTTGGATCCAAATCAAAGCCGTATTGCTCACGCTTGTCTGGTCCGGCGTTGGCTCAGCGATCCTCTACAAAATCGTCGATGTGGTGATCGGTCTGCGTGTTCCCGTTGAACAGGAGCGCGAAGGTCTCGACATCGCAAGCCATGGCGAGCGCGCCTATAATTACTGATCCTTGTCCCGAAGCGTTTTCGCTTCGGGAACACAAACCTCCCTCAAACTTAAGGGGCGGCCAATTGGCCGCCCTTTTTTCGTCATAAGCACGAGGTTAATCACGCATTAACCCGCGCTCCGCTACTAAAGATCATCCAAGTCGTTTTGTGGTCAATTCATGCGTCTTTCCCGTTCGCGTCATCTCGAATTTACCGATCTCATCGGTTATGTGCGTGTATTCATCGCCCAGAGAGTGTCGGAGATTATCGGGATCATCACTCTTGTCGCCGTGATTGCGACAACGATTGCGCTCGTGACATGGTCGGCACAGGATCCAAGCCTTAATCAAGCGATCAATCGCCCCGTCAATAATTTCATGGGTCACCCCGGAGCGATTCTCTCTGATATTTTGATGCAGCTTTTTGGTTTAGCATCACTTGCACTCGTGGCACCTGCGGGTTTCCTCGGGTTGAAATTGGTAAGTGCGACAAAAATCAATTACATTCGTTGGCGCTTGTTCTTTTGGGTGATCGGCGCGCTTTCGACTGCCGCTATTCTCGGTGCGCTTCCGATCATTGGTTCATGGCCACTACCGATTGGTCTGGGGGGCATCGTTGGTGATGCAATCCTTGCCTTCATTGCTTCATTGCCTCCGGTACAAGGATTGCCAATCAAACCTTTCACTCTTTTAGCATTTGGCTTTTTTGCGTTGTTTGGTTTGGCCGCAGGGGCAGGTGTGAGCTTCACGCGGAAATCGTCTTTTGACAATGAGACCGAAACCGATGATGAATGGTCCGAAGAAGATGAAAGCGAAGTGACTCCAAGTCTCACTGACCGTTTTAAAAATATTTTTACGCCCTTTGTCGTCGCCGGTCGTGTGATTTCAAATTTCTTCAGCGGTTTTCGTTCATCAGACGATGCTACTGAGGCGACAAGAGATCGTCGTTCAATACGTCGTGAGCCCAGTTTTGATTATGAGTCCTCAAGTGAGATCGAACAGATTGAAGATGAACCGGTTGTCGAGCCTCGCCGGCCTCATGCGCCGGTGAAAGCATCGAAGCCGAAGAAATCATCCAATCAATTAGAGCTCTGTACTTTTCCGCCTGTTGGTTTGCTGACAGAGGCCAAAAAATCCGTCGGGCCTGTCATGTCGAGTGAGGCGCTTGAAGAAAATGCGCGCCAACTTGAGAGTGTGCTTGATGATTTCGGCGTGAAAGGCGATGTCGGTAATGTTCGACCCGGTCCTGTCGTCACGCTATATGAGTTAGAGCCAGCACCCGGAATTAAATCTTCACGCGTCGTCGGGCTTGCTGATGACATTGCACGCTCAATGAGCGCGGTCTCTACGCGTGTCGCGGTTGTACCGGGTCGCAATGCGATTGGGATCGAATTACCAAATCAAAAACGCGAGACTGTGTATTTACGCGAATTGATCAACAACAAGGATTTCATTGAGAGCCAAATGAAATTGGCACTCGCGCTTGGAAAGACAATTGGTGGCGAGCCTGTTATTGTTGATCTTGCGCGCATGCCCCATCTGCTTGTTGCAGGTACGACGGGCTCAGGAAAATCGGTTGCCATCAATACGATGATCTTGTCGCTTCTTTATCGGCTTAAGCCTGAAGAATGTCGCTTGATCATGGTTGATCCGAAAATGCTCGAGCTTTCAGTTTATGATGGCATTCCGCATCTTCTCACACCGGTCGTTACCGATCCGCGTAAGGCCGTTGTCGCGCTTAAATGGGCGGTCCGTGAGATGGAAGAGCGCTACAAGAAAATGTCGAAACTCGGCGTTCGTAACATTGATGGTTTCAATGCCCGTTTGAGCGAAGCAAAGGTAAAAGGCGAACAAATCATGCGCACCGTTCAAACCGGTTTTGATCGGGATACAGGCGAGGCGATTTTCGAGAATGAAGTGATGGATCTCGAACCGCTTCCCTTCATTGTCGTTATCGTTGACGAAATGGCCGACCTAATGATGGTTGCGGGTAAAGATATTGAGGGCGCCATCCAACGTCTTGCACAAATGGCGCGCGCCGCCGGTATTCATGTAATCCTTGCCACGCAACGGCCGTCAGTGGATGTGATCACCGGAACAATCAAAGCGAATTTCCCGACAAGAATTTCGTTCCAAGTGACTTCGAAAATCGACAGCCGCACAATCTTGGGTGAACAAGGCGCTGAACAACTATTAGGCCAAGGCGATATGTTGTTCATGGCTGGTGGTGGACGCATCAACCGTGTTCATGGTCCCTTTGTATCAGACGGTGAAGTTGAAAAAGTTGTTGCCCATCTGAAATCACAAGGCTGTCCGAATTATCTCGAAGATGTCACACGCGAAGATCAAGCTGATGTCGAAGATGGCGGGGCCGTCTTTGATAATGGCAGTTTCGGATCGGCGGGGCAGGATCTTTATGATCAGGCCTTTGCAATTGTTCTTT
>VGCJ01000063.1 GCA_016870035.1 Alphaproteobacteria bacterium | reverse complement strand
TACGGGTATAACACCTTTTGATCTCATGCGCGTTGCCGATTGTGGCGATGCGTTTCTTGAAGGCCCCTATGAGTTAATTGCCGCGCATAAGGAAATCGAAGATTATTTTGCAAAATTCAAATCGTCGAAAGTAACAACGCTCGGTGTTGGTGGCGATCATTCGATCTCCCTACCGATCCTACGCGCGATTGCAAAAGATGGTCCGATGGGCATGATTCATATCGATGCGCATTGCGACACGGGTGATGATTATCTTGGCTCGAAATTTCATCACGGCGCACCTTTTTCACGCGCCGTGGAAGAAGGGCTTCTTGATCCGAAACGCGTCATCCAAATCGGCATTCGCGGGTCGATCAATAGCAAGGATATGTGGAAGTTCAGCCACGACAGCGGCATGCGTGTAGTCTATATGGAAGAATTCAATGATAAAGGTTGGCGCTGGGCAGCAGAAGAAGCCAAGCGAATCGCAGGCAACGGCAAGACCTATCTCTCTTTTGACATTGACAGTCTCGATCCGGCTTTTGCGCCTGGAACAGGAACGCCGGAAGCTGGCGGTATCACCATGATTGAAGCGCAACGTCTCATCCGCGCGCTTGACGGCGTTGATTTCATTGGTGCCGACATGGTCGAAGTCTCACCCCCATTTGATAACGGCACGATCACATCGCAATGCGGTGCGAATATCTTGTTTGAAATTCTCTGCGTTTTGGCAACAGCGCGCGCCAAAAGAAAGTAAAGTTACACTCTAATATATTAAAGAGAAAGCCCGCTTATAGCGGGCTTTTTTCATGCGTGATGCGTTGCTTTTTCGATTGATTCCAATTCGCGCAGTTCCGCCGCATGCGCGGCATCAAGGCGCGCCTGTCTCTCGCGATCCTCGCGACGTTTGACGATTTCATAAATAATCGCGCCGACAACCGTGACAGCGATAATCAAAACAGCAAGCGCGCTAATCGCAGGCGTTGTTCCCTGTCGGACACGTCCGGCAAGTACGGTGGTCAAAGTCTTATCAGCGAGAATGGCAAAGGTTGTTGTGTTGTAGTTTTCAAAGGATGAGAGAAACGCCAATACGGCAGATGAAAAAATCGCCGGACGTAAGAAGGGCAACAAAATATGAAAAAAGACCTGTGTTTGCGAGGCGCCGAGATCAAGCCCTGCTTCCTCTTGCGCACGATCAAACTTATTCAACCGTGACATAAACATCAACATACAATAGGCTGATATGAAACTCGATTGACCAAGCACCGTCATGAATAAACCATGATATAAAAATCTTGAGTTGGTCGTCGTTGTTAGATCCCCCCAGAAGACAACCGTAGAAATTCCGATAATCACACCGGGGGTGAGCACCGGTGAAACGACAATCACATAATAGAAAGAACGTGCTTTCGAATAGATCTGGCTCATCATCATCGCGCCTGCAAGACCAAGCGGAACGGAGAGTACAACCACCCACATGCCGATCCATAGGCTGTTTTTCAAGCCGTAAACCATATCACGATCGTTCAACAATTTTTCGAACCACAACAAAGTGAAGCCTTCGATGGGATAAACTTGCGGATAGGTCGATGTGTTGAAGGCCGATACGCCCATCACAATAAGCGGGCCAAACAGAAAGCCGAAGAAGATGGCCATATAAAAGGCCAGCATCACATTCGTCACGGTCTTTGAATTCATTTCGCGATCTCCCCGAGAGAGAGGCGACCCAAGCGCAAGACGAAAAGAACAAAGGTCACGCAGGCAATCAACAAGATCAGCGCATAGGCTGCACCTTGCGGCCAATTAAAGGCTTGATTAAAACGATCATATACGATGGGGGTGAACCATAGAGAACGCGGCCCACTAAGCACAAGCGGTGCAGCAAGCGAACCTGCGCTTAACATAAACACAAGTGTACATCCTGACGCAACGCCCGGCTTGATAAAGGGAATTACGATAAATGTGTGAATATGCCACCAAGGCGCACCAAGATCGCGTGCGGCTTCAATCTGGGCATGATCAAGTGTTTCAATAGTATTATAAAGCGAAAAAATCATTAAAAGCATGTAAGCATAGCCAAGACCGGCATAAAGCGCAATATCATTTCCAATAAAGTCAACGGGTTGATCTACCACTCCTGAGCCGATCAGAATTTTATTGATCAAGCCATTACTCGAGAGCATAATTCTTAAAGCGAAAGCACGCAGAATTTCATTGACCCAATAAGGTGCGATCAAAAGCAACAAGAAAAACCGAACACGAGCGGCGGGCGCCACTTGCGCCATGTAAAATGCCAATGGATAGCACAGCGCAAGGTTGAATATCGCAATCAAAAGGCTGGCGAAGATTGTCAAAAAGAAAGCCTTGATGTGAACCCAATTGATCGCATCGCTGATCGTGGTCGAGCCATATATAAAGTAGTGGTAATTCTCGAATGTATAGAGATCTTTCGGCCCACCAATCTCAATCTGTGGTAATTTTGGACGGAATGACATCTCGACCATGAAGAGCTGCGGTAGCACAATCATGAAGAGAGACCAGAAGGTCACGGCTACGATGAGATAGATCGCAACAGGCACGCCGTTGCGTTCAAAAAAAGATTTCTGCGTAACGCCGACAGGCTTTGGTTCAAATTTCGCCATCACCCAGAAAATCACAATAGCGATAAACGGGAGGATGAAGATGAAAGGATGTCCGGCTGAACTCAACATGATCTCACGGCTCACACGGGCAAGATAAGCGCATCGCGCGTTGCGAAGGCGAATGAAACGGACGAGCCCTGTGGTGGAAATTCAAGCGCCGGTGCGCCGGTTAATGTCGCAATAATGCTCGAACCATCATGGACTTTCATCGTAAGATGCGTTGTCATGCCTTCGTAGGCGGCGTCTGCCGCTATGCCAGACAAATTGTTTTCTCCTTGCGCGCCGCATTGCATCGCTTCAGGACGAATAAACAAAATTGCTTTTGCGCCGACAACTAAGGATTTTTTGTTGAGCCCGACAAGACGACCCACTGAAGTCTCAATCTCGGCTTGATCACCAGAAATCTTTGTAATCGTTCCGGAGAAGCCATTATTCTCGCCCACGAAAGAAGCGACAAAAGATGTCTGCGGGTATTCATAAACATCGCGGCCATTCCCGACCTGTTCGATCTTGCCACGATTCATGACAGCAATACGATCAGACATTGTCAGCGCTTCGCCTTGGTCATGCGTGATATAGATAAAGGTCACACCGACGCGACGTTGAATGGCGCGCAACTCATTGCGCATATATTGGCGCAATTTCAAATCAAGCGCAGAGAGGGGCTCATCAAGTAGCAATACTTTTGGTTCAACGGCGAGAGCACGTGCAATTGCCACGCGTTGTTTTTGTCCACCCGATAATTCTTCAATCTTCTTGTGACCTTGATCACTCAAAGCAGTCAAATGTAATAACTCATCAACCTTGCGATCGCGATTTGCTTTTGGTACACCGCGCACGCGCAATCCATAACCGATATTCTCAAAAACCGTCATCAAAGGAAAGAGCGCAAGATTTTGGAAGATCAAAGCTGTCGGGCGTTGATTGGGGCCAATGCCACTCATGTCCTGACCGCCAATGCGAACCGCACCATTTGTTGGATCCTGAAAACCAGAAATCGTTCGCAAAATCGTTGTCTTACCGCACCCCGATGGGCCAAGAAAGCTAAAAAACTCACCTTGCCGAATTTGCAAGGAGACATCTTTTACAGCCGTAAATGATCCAAATTGCACTGTAAGACAATCAATCTCAACATCGGCCATCATAGTCCATCCATTATATTTGATTGTTAGCGCCAATCTGAATTCAACAGGCGGAAAAGAACCCCGGCGCTTCAGCGCCGGGGTTCGATAAATTTATCAACGCGCAATTAAGCGGCTTTAAGTTTTTCCGCATATTGGGTTCGCAATTCAGCAAACCATGATGGCTCAGCCGGGCGTTGCCAGAGACGCGATAATGCATCATCAGGATAGGCTTCTTGGAAATTCTTCTTCGATGCGGCAGAAAGAAGCTCGTCCGCACCCTTTACGACAGAATTATAACCTGAACCATCGGCAACCTTCGCTGATGCTTCTTTGGAGTGAACATATTTTAACCAAGCATAGGCCTGATCAATGTTCTTTGCGCTCTTTGACATAGCCCAACCATCAAGCCATGTGATCGCGCCTTCTTGCGGCGCCATATAGGACACGGGCTTACCAGCTTTCTTAAGGGAAAGCGGAGGACCATCCCAAGTCTGACCAATGACGACGCCATTTTCTAGGAGCCCTGATTTCGTATTGTCTCCTGAATCCCAGAATTGTTTAATCCACGACTTTTTCTCGATTGCGACTTTCAGGAGCTTGTCATAGATCGACTTCATCGTTGCTTCGTCCTTATAGGCATCAAGCATACGATTTGATTTCAGCTGGCCAGTTGCATCCATCCAGAGACCGATGCCGAGCAGAAGCGAATGCGGACGACCCTGCACCTTGCCCTTATACTCGTCCTTCCAGAGCGAACCATAAGAGAGTGTTTTATATTCAACTTTGGTAAGATCGGTGCGCCACGAGATAGCTTCGGTACCCCAACAATGTGCTACATGATAAAGCTTGCCATCCCAACGCCATTCGCTTTCCGAAATTTTCACCAGCGACGGTATAACATTGCCGAGTGACAACTTCTTTTCATCATAAGGTTGAAGAACGGAAAGATCCTTAAATTGTGGTGCGCGGTCATGAGTAGGTTGGCAAAGGTCGAAGCCATCGCCACCTGCGGCTCGTAATTTGTTAATCTGTTCCTCATTCTGCGAGAATGGCGTTGTCTTTACTTTAATGCCAGTCGCTTTTTCGAAATCAGGGATCACAGGATCGGGAAGTTCGTCATCCCAGTTCAAAAGGCTCAATTCACCTGAAGATGAAAGCGCATTGCTGACATACCACGGACCAACCGCAGTTGCAGCACCGGCCGCAACCGCGCCCTTCAAAAGCACGCGACGCGTGAACGATCCCGCCGCTTCAAGCGTCGCAACCGTCGAATTCAACTTTTTCTTGTCGACCATAAGGTAACCCCTCCGTTATTTGTAAGGCTCGCCCATCGAGCCTTGACCCGGTGGCCAGAACGGTCAAAGTTCAGGCCTCCGCATTCTCCCACATGCCATCATGCGGAAAATTTCGGCCCAGTCCATCTATAAACTGTGGTCCAAGACAAATTCATGACATTTTTGCGAGCTGCTTTAGGGACAGGGATTACAATAGCAATGATGGATTGCATTGATCCGGTTCTCGATGTCCTCAGTCATGCGTTTTTCGATGGAGGCAATATTGATCCGGAGCTGGTCCATTGTCGTCGCGCCAATAATCGTGGACCCTAAAAAAAAGCGGGAATTGACGAAAGATAAAGCCAATTCCTCCGGTTTCCAGCCAATTTCACGTGCGAGGTCGACATAGGCCTTGATGGCCGGTTCGGCGTTCGGCGCCTCATAGCGCTGACCGCGATTAAATAATGTGGAGCGAGCCCCAGCCGGACGCGCGCCATTGAGATATTTCCCGGTCAAATAACCTTGCGCGAGGGGCGAGAAAGCCAAAAGGCCGACGTGTTCCCGCATCGAAATCTCGGCGAGACCCGTCTCATAAGTGCGATTGAGGAGATTATAGGCGTTCTGAACCGTCTCGACGCGCGGCAGCCCATATTGTTCAGCGAGTTTGAGAAACTGCATAGTGCCCCACGAGCTCTCATTCGAGAGACCGATGAAGCAAATTTTTCCTTGTTTTACGAAGGCTTGAAGCGTTTCTAGCGCTTCGAGCATGGAATTCTCGGAGCCCTCATAGGTCTTGGCTTTAAAGGTCGTCGGATTTGAGCCCCAGGGCATCGCACGGTCGGGCCAATGGATCTGATAAAGATCGATGCAGTCTGTCTGAAGGCGGCGGAGGCTGCCTTCAAGCGCTTCGATCATCTGAGCTTTGTTCACTTCTGGCGAGGATCCGTCTTTGCGAAGCCAGGTCATCCCCCCGCGATCCCGCCCCGCGACTTTGGACGCCAAGATCACCTTATTGCGATTGCCCCGCGCTTTGAACCAGTTGCCAATATAAGTTTCAGTGCGACCCTGCGTTTCAGCTTTAGGGGGAATGGCATAAAGCTCGGCGGTGTCAAAAAAATTGACGCCGTGATCCAACGCATAATCCATTTGCGCGAAAGCATCGGCCTCGGTGTTCTGTTCGCCATAAGTCATCGTGCCAAGGCAGATAGTCGAAACCTTAAGTCCCGTGTGGCCCAAAGGCCTATAAGTCATAGTCAAAATCAAAACTCCCTACGCGTCAAAATCACGACGCCATCGCGCTTAATCTAATTCAAGCCGATGATGCATGACTAGCGCAGAGTGCCAACAAACTCATCTAATTGAGGCATTATTTTTAACGCGATCAATTCAACGCCCTCTGTATTGGGATGAAGTCCATCGCTCAACAAATAGGCAGCCTGACCGGCGACGCCTTCAAGCATGAAAGGATAAAGCGGAGCACCATTTTCTTTTGCGAGATCTGCATAAAGTGAACCGAAATCTTTCGCATAGTTTTCGCCATAATTCGCAGGCGCCCGCATGCCTAAAATAAACACGGGAATCTTTCGCTCTTTCAATCGTTCAAAAATAGCTTTGAGATTCGCACGCGGAACCGAAGGATCAAGGCCACGCAACATGTCATTGGCACCAAGCGCAACAATCACCCCTGAAACACCATCTGGAAGGCTCCACTCCAGACGCGCAAGTCCATCAGCCGTCGTGTCACCGGAGACGCCGGCATTCAGAATGGTCACATTCCGGCCTTTTTCTTTCAGGAGTCTCTCGAGTACGGCGGGCAAAGCCTTGTCCTGCGGCAAAAGATAACCCGCTGTCAGACTGTCACCGAGGGCGACAAGCTGAACCGCGCGGCCTTCTGCTTGCGCGATCGATATCAAAGGCAGCGCGCAGAAAAGAGCCGCGACGATCAGCCCCGTGCGAAAGGGCATAGCGAAAGACATGAAAGTACCATAGGTGCAGAGTGAATTGACGAGTGACATGGGATCAGGATCGGCAGAATGATAAATGGGGTCAAGGCGGTTGACGTACAATCGCTTCACATTGAATTAGGGCGCGACGCTTCACACGTCCATGTTTTAAAAGGAATCGACCTCGTTATCAATCAAGGGGAAGCGGTTGGCCTTGTAGGGCCTTCGGGTTCGGGTAAGTCGACTTTGCTGATGGCCATGGCGGGATTGGAACGCGCAGGATCCGGCCACATCAAAATTGCCGATCAAGATATCACTACGATGAGCGAAGACGAGCTTGCACAATTTCGCGGCCGTCAGATCGGTATTGTGTTTCAATCCTTTCATCTCATTGAAACCATGACCGCGCTTGAAAATGTCGCCGTGCCACTTGAGCTCGCTGGCCATCGTGATCCTTTTCAACGGGCACAAAAAGAACTTGAAGCGGTCGGGTTGAAAGATCGTCTCTCGCATTATCCTTCAGAATTATCAGGTGGCGAACAACAACGCGTTGCGATTGCCCGCGCGCTTGCGCCTGATCCGACATTACTTCTTGCCGACGAACCAACCGGTAATCTTGATGCTGCCAATGGTGATACGATCGTCGAGCTTCTCTTCGCCTTGAAGCGCGAAAGAAATATGACAATGGTTCTCGTAACGCATGATCTTCGTTTGGCTGCGCGTTGCGATCGTACAATCCAATTAAATTCCGGCAGAGTTATTACAAAAAACGATTCATCATCATGACAGCGGCAACATTGAAATTTGCCATTCGGAATCTTCGCCACGGGCTCGCGGGATTTAAAATCTTTCTGGCCTGTATCGCGCTTGGTGTCACCGCCATTGTCGGTGTTGATTCACTTGCGCGCGCATTGACCGATGGACTGGCTGCGCAAGGCCGCACACTACTTGGTGCGGATCTTGTGATCTCGCGCATGCATCGCCAAGCTGAATCTCATGAATTGGCACTCATTCAATCAAAGGGCCGCATTACCGAAATCATCAGTTTGCGCGGGATGGCGCGTGCGCATCAAAAGGCCGCTTTGGTTGATCTCAAAATTGTTGATCAGTCCTATCCTTTGCTTGATGCGCCTGTCTTTAATCCGGCTCTGCCTCTTCAAAAAATCATGGAAGAGAAAGATGGTGTCTATGGCGTGGCTGCGGACGCGGCTCTCTTCGTGCGCCTAGGCGCAAAGGTCGGGGATCAGATCGCGCTTGGTGATACAGTCGTCGAGTTGCGCGCAACACTTGTCAATGAGCCAGATCGCATCGGTGCCGGTGTGACCCTCGGCCCGCGTGTGATCATGAACCGCGCGGCTTTCGAAAAAACTGGGCTGTTTAGGCCGGAAAGCCTCATCCGCTATGCTTATCGTTTATTGCTCGATGATCCGCGCGATGAAAACCTTGGCGCAATTGATGGATCATTGAATTCGACATTGACGGCAGCAGGGTTTGAACTTCGCGGGCGCGGGAATGTGTCTCCACAACTGACCCGAAACATCGAAAGATTTTCACAATATCTCGGTCTGATCGGCCTCACCGCTTTGATCATTGGCGGCTTAGGTGTTGCGAATGCTGTTATGGCCTATCTTGATCGTCGTCGGAAAACCATGGCGATCTTCAAAGCCATTGGCGCCAGTGGTTCGTATGTATTTCAAATCGCTTTCATTGAAGTAATGATGCTTGCTGGCTTGGGAACATTGATCGGTATTTTGTTGGGCGCGTCATTGCCCTATCTGGTCGCAGTTTTAGCATCTGGCATATTGCCTTTTCCGATCGTGCCGCATCTATATCCTGATCGACTTCTTTTGGGTGCGCTTTATGGCTTGCTCACATCTGCAAGTTTTGCACTACCCATTTTAGGTCGTGCACATGATCTTCCGGTTGCGATTCTGTTCCGTGATGATACTTCACAAGATCAAATCCGAGTGAGGCAGCGTTATCTTGCGATGACGATTCTCGTCAGTCTTGTACTCTTTGCAATCATTCTGTTTGCCGTGCGTGAACGGCAGATCACACTCTTCGTGATGATCGGCATCAGCCTTGCTTTTCTTTTGTTGAAAGGCGTCGGCGTTCTCATCATGAGATGGGCGCGCTCCGTACCGCACCCGAAAAGAACCGAATGGCGATTGGCGCTTGGAAATATTTATCGACCGGGTTCAATCACACCTGCTCTCACTTTGGCGTTAGGTCTTGGTGTCACTTTGCTTGTCGCCATCAGCGCGACGCAGAATAATCTGGTGCAACTCGTATCATCGGGTCTGCCCACCAAAGCGCCAAGTTTTTTCTTCGTTGATATTCCTGCGCGTGATGTCGCAGCCTTTGATCAATTCATGAAAGAGAAACAGCCGGACGCGCGCGTGTCCCATGTCGCGATGCTCAGAGGTCGTATCACTGAAGTCAAATCCATGCGTGCGGAAACTGTTGTTGCCGGAGATAATGCACGGTGGGTTCTTGATGGTGATCGTGGGATCACATTCTCGACCACAGTTCCGGAAGGATCGCGTATCGTTGAAGGGACATGGTGGCCCGCCGACTATTCAGGCCCACCGCTCGTTTCGCTCGAAGCTGACATCGCCAAAGGTTTGGGGCTAACCCTTGGCGATATGATCAAAGTGAATGTGCTTGGTCGAACGATTGAAGCGAAAATAACAAATTTGAGACGTGTCGATTGGCAATCGCTCGGCATCAATTTTGTTTTGGTATTTTCACCCAATACATTCAAAGGCGCGCCTGTGAGCTATCTCGCCACTCTGACAAATGAAAACGGCGCTCAATCCGCCGAAAGTGAAACTCAGCTTCTCGTCGATGCCGCCGAAGCTTTTCCGGCTATTTCCGCAATCCGCGTGCGCGAAGCGCTCGAAACGGTTCGCGAAATGATCGATCAATTAGCATTGGCGATCCGTGGTGTCGCGGGAATTACAATTCTGGCTAGTATTTTAGTGCTCGCCGGCGCCGTGGGCGCAAGCCAGCGTCGACGAATTCGCGACGCGGTGATTTTGAAAACGCTGGGCGCGACAAAGGCGCGTCTCCTTTCTGCATTTTTGACCGAATTTGCGATTATCAGCCTTGTTGCGAGCTTTTTTGGTTTGATTTCGGGGCTTTTGGCAGCGTGGGTCCTCGTGACATTAACATTCAAAACCGCGTTCACTTGGCCACTCGGTGACCCCTTGATCACAACAATTGTGGCGGTTTTGGTTGCGATTGGGCTCGGTCTCATCGGCACATGGCGTGTGCTAGAAGAAAAGCCGGCGCGGCATTTGCGCGCGTCCTAACGCGCTTTCATTTCTGGCGCGCTCTTGTTTTTGATTTGCCCTTGTTTTTGCCAAAATTAAACTCATATTAATTGTGTGTCGCGATCATTGGATCGCGAACTACAGACGGAAAAAGGAAAATAAAATGGTAAATTACGATCGCAACGCCTCCGCTTGGACTACAGGCGCCGCGCGAGTCGGCGCTGCGGAGTATGACCTCGGTCTCCGGTCTTATATGCTGGGGATCTACAATTACATGACGCTCGCACTCGGCATTTCTGCGCTTGTGGCGTGGGGCACTTATATCTCCGGTGTTACCGCAAGCCTCCTCACTTCGCCGATCGCCTTTGTGGTGATGCTTGCACCGCTTGGCTTCATCTTGTTCATGTCATTCCGCTTCGAGAAGATGAGCTACTCATCGCTCATGGGCACATTCCTCGCTTATTCAGCAGTGATGGGCTTGTCTCTTTCGACAATCTTCGTCGCCTATAAAGTGGGTAGTGTCGTCCAGGTCTTTGCCATTACGGCAGCGGCTTTTGGTGCGCTCTCGCTTTACGGTTACACGACACGCCGAAGCCTCTCAGCTATAGGTTCGTTTTTGGTGATGGGCTTGTTCGGTATCATAATCGCGATGCTGGTAAATATCTTCTTGCAAAGCTCTGCCTTGCAATTCGGCCTCAATGTGCTGGGCTTGCTGGTGTTTGCAGGCTTGACGGCCTGGGACACGCAGCGCTTGAAGGACGAATATGATTATGTTGCCGGCGATAGAGAGTTGATGGGCAAAGCTTCAGTAATGGGTGCTTTGACGCTCTATCTCGACTTCGTGAATATGTTCCAGTTCTTGCTCGCTTTGTTCGGTCAAAGGAACAACAACAACTAATCGCAAGGTAAAATCAAAAACGAAAAGCCTCGGTTCTGCCGGGGCTTTTTTATGCGCAAGACTTCGTGTATCAAAGCGTGACAAGAGACACAGATTTTTCAATACTGCGCAACACACGATCAAGCTCGTGACCGCGCTTCAACACCTGACCGGCTGAGGCAATAACCGCATAGGCTCCTTGTCGCCGCGCAAGTTTCGGATTCTTCTCAATGCGATAGAGCGGATATTCTGTCGAACGCCGAAACACAGAGAAGACGGCGCGATCTTTTAGAAAATCAATTGCATAGTCGCGCCATTCACCGGCGGCAACTTTGCGCCCATAAACGCTTAGCAACAACGCCAATTCTTTACGATCAAAAACAACGCGCGCGGGATCTGACGTCGGAGCGCCAGACGGCCAGGGAAGAATGGATATATGCGTCGTCGTCTCGCCGTCCACCGGCCGAACCCCCGTCCCTCACACACGCATCATCGACAGATTTGCGCGCCTCTACAAGCCCAAAAAAGTAACCTCTGATCAAAAAATCAAGATTTTGCCTCAATCTCGTCTTTTGAACGCCCCACTGCGCAGCGATTTTATTATGAGACGTCGAGGTTGAATTGGTTCCGACCAGACTACCCCCAGCCTGTCGGAACGAGATGCAATTCACGCTCGGCTCGTCCCTGACTGTTTTCCTGACTTCAAGGGACCGGTTCTCCGGTCCCTTTTTTCTTGGGGTTACATTTCAGGCGATGAGGCCGACGCTTTGGAGCGCCGCATTCCGTTTTTTCGCAACGTCATCAATCGAAAAAGCGTCAATAGCTTCATTGAACAAACGATAAAAATTCAATTCTGCATCGAGATGCAAGAACACACCGCCCAAACCAATCGCCGCGCGATCCATAAATACAAATTCGCGCGGTATCGTAACAGGGCCTTTTTCTTTTAAAGCTTTGTGAACGGTGAATGCTTCTTTGCGACCATACTCGCCGGGGTTTAATCCATCGGCCACCGTGCGTGTGCGATCATCAAGAAGGGGCGCGTAAATAAAGCGTGCCCACAAATTCAGAATGTCAATCACTTCGGCGTTCAGCCCGCGAAAGCCCCATGTCTCATAAGCATGAACGATGCGATCACGATCGTTAGAGAGAAGTCCACGATAGAGATCGACCACGCCACCCACAAATTTGGCTGGGAAGATTCGGATACAGCCATAATCGAGAAGGTTGATGCCCGAGGCAACGCCCGCATTTTCAAACACAGTGTAATTGCCAAGATGCGGATCGCCATGGATGACGCCAAAGCGGCTGAAAGGATGCCACCAAGCCCGGAACATCGCGGTAGCCAGATGATTCCGAACTGTTTGATCGGATGATTTGAAATCAAGA
>VGCJ01000062.1 GCA_016870035.1 Alphaproteobacteria bacterium | reverse complement strand
AGGTCGAAGCGTTTTTGAAGGGCGAATGATTGCTTCGTAATCATGCCGTCATTAAGAGCGTGCGCACCTTCTTACTCGGTTTGCTTGAGAACAGGCGCGGTCGAGATAAGTGGTCAGCACATCAAAAATCGCCTTGTCTTCTTCCGATAAATTATCGGCCCTTCTTCGGCAATGTCTTCTGCGAATTTCAAAACAGACTCCACGTGAACGCAGAGCACATGCACGTGATAGCGCAACGAGAATTCATTTGGAAATTCTTGTAAGTCCATGGCGCACCCCTTTGAAAAGAAATGACCCCAGTGCGGAAAACGCGCTGGAGTCGGGGTGTTAAGACAACCACAACCATATGGTCGCGACGCCTTTAGTCTCGCGACCTGGACATAACGTCGCCACCCCGACGTGGAAGCGTCAGGGCAGTTTGGTAACGGCAGTTGCACTGCCGATGGCTGTGGGGTGTCTTACGCCACGAGTCATGATGTGCATGATCTAAGGGAAGATTATCAAACCTACATCAAAACGCATACCCTCACGCAACCAGCGCGGAAAGCGGATCATTAACGACGGGGAACTGATGCAGGTTTAAGTTGGGCGTATGCATTTTAGTAAAATGCGAGAAAACCTCTGTCCGTCATTGCGCGGGAGAACGCACTTTCTCTTCCGTCATGGCAGGCCTTGTGCCTGCCATCCACGACTTACGACGTATTCAGATTATACGTAATTAAGGCGTGGATGGCCGGGCTAAACCCGGCCATGACGAAATAAAAGCTTCGCATTCGCTCGCAATGACAGCTTAAGAGCAATGACGGTTCCAAATACTATCATTAGTAAAATCGGATTAACTTCTCTTCGTTGCAATCCCTACCACACCAACCCATTCTGATAGATGTTATGCGCGCCGATATTTTTGATATCGCGTTCACCGCACAGCGCCATGGTGATGTCCATCTCTTTGCGAATAATTTCAAGAGAACGTGTAACACCCGCCTCACCGCCCGCACCCAATCCATATAGAAAGGGCCGACCGATAAAGGTTGATTTAGCGCCAAGCGCCAATGCTTTCAACACGTCTTGGCCAGAGCGAATGCCACCATCGAGATAGATTTCAGTTTTACCGCCCACCGCTTCAACAATTTCAGGAAGAATACGGATGGATGATGGCGCACCATCAAGCTGTCGTCCACCATGATTGGAGACGATGATCCCATCAGCGCCATGCGAAACGGCAAGCCGCGCATCTTCAGGATCAAGCACGCCTTTAACAATCACTTTGCCGCCAAAGCGATCTTTGATCCAGCCAACATCATTCCAGCTCAAGGTCGGATCAAATTGCTGCGCGGTCCACGCGGAGAGCGAACTCAAATCAACGAGATTATCAACATGGCCGACAAGATTGCGGAAGGTACGACGATGCGTGCCGAGCATACCCATGCACCAGCGCGGACGTGTCGCCATTTGCCAAATATGTTTCGGCGTGAATTTCGGCGGCGCCGAAAGGCCGTTGCGCAAATCCTTGTGCCTTTGTCCTAAGATTTGCAAATCCATCGTCAACACAAGTGCGGAACATTTTGCAGCCTTTGTACGATCAATCAAACGCTCGATAAATTTGCGATCACGCATCACATAAAGCTGAAACCAAAACGGCTTTGATGTATTCTCGGCGACATCTTCAATCGAACAGATGCTCATGGTCGAGAGCGTGAAGGGTACACCAAATTTTTCTGCCGCGCGCGCGGCTTTGATTTCACCATCGGCATTTTGCATGCCTGTCAAACCAGTGGGCGCGAGCGCGACCGGCATTGAAATTTTTTCGCCGAGCATATCGGTTGCCAGCGTGCGGCCTTCCATATTCACAGCGACGCGTTGGCGCAGAAGAATTTTGGCAAAATCGCTTTCATTCGAGCGATAGGTGCTCTCAGTCCAACTGCCTGAATCCGCGTAATCAAAAAACATTTTCGGCACGCGGCGGCGCGCCAGATCTTTCAATTCGGCAATGGTCAGGCAGGCATCAAGAGCGGACATCGCATCATTCCCCGAAACGGATTTTCTTGTTAGCCCCATAGCTTATCTTGTTTATGGCTCTTGAGAAGCCCGGCACGTTCTGGGCATAGTTATAAAAATTGCGTGGGAGAGTGGTGCCATGTCCGAATTGATGAAGCCCAGCCAAGGTCAGTCCGTCATCGATGCGGTCGACGCGCGGATGAGCAAATTATCGGCCTGGAATCGGACGATTTTCGAATTTGGCGAGACGGCTTGGCGCGAAGAACGCTCAGCCGCTTGGTATGTCGAGCGGCTGCGTGCCGAAGATTTTACCGTTGAGGAAGGCTCGGGCGGCATGCCGACCGCCTTCTCCGCACGCTGGTCGAATGGGCCTGGCCCGTCGGCCATGACCTATGCCGAATATGATGCCGTGCCCGGCAATTGCCAAAAGGCTGCGCCCTATCGCGCGCCCCGCGCGGGGCTCTCGCGTTTTGCAGGCGGGCATACGGATCCGCATTCCGCGCTCGGCATGAGCGCTTTTGGCGGGCTTCTTGCAGCCAAAGCCGCGATGGAAAAACACGGCATCACAGGCACGCTGCGCTTTATGGGGGAACCCGCTGAAAAAGTGCGCGGCTCAAAACCGATCCATGCCGCGAAAGGCTATTATGACGGGCTTGATGGCATTGTGTCTTTTCATCCCTTCTACATGTTGCCTTATGCAAACACATGTCGATGGGACACGCATTGCGGTCCTTTCTATGGCGTCATCTATGAATTCCAATGCGAGACTCCGGAGACATGGTTAGAAGACACCAATCACTCGCAGTCCGGTAATCCGATTCCGGTCGCGCATACGATGGCGCGCGCACCGGGTGCGAATGATGCTGTGACTACGATGTTCACGCTCGCAAAAACCGCGCGTGATCACATGCTGCCGCACTCTGGCACATGGACGGTGAATGAAACCATTCTCGCCTCAGGCCAAGCAATAGCCGATAATCTGCCCGCACAAATGGCGCAAATCATGTATGCAATCCGCGCGCCTTCGCGTGCGATGCTTGATAAGATTCTCGCCGTGCTTGATCGTACAGCAGAAGCTGCTGCTCTTGCCGCGCATTGCACGGTAAAAAAACATTGGGTTTCAAAATCGCGGCAAGGTATAGCCAATCACGCGATGGCACGCCGCACTTTTGAAAATCTGAAACGCGTTGGTGCGCCCCGTTTTGAGGAGGCCGCAATCAAGGCCGCACATGCGGTTCAAAAAGAGCTTGGGCTCACTCCGATTGATCGGCCTTTCATCGATGAGATCGAGCGTTTGATTGATCCGGAAGATGCCGAGAAAAAAATCCGCGCAGAAATTCCGGCTTGGCAAACGCATTACACATCCGATGATTACACCGACATGACCTGGTATGCGCCGACCGTGCGGCTCTATATCGGACGGCCTGCGCTCAAAGCACCCGCAGGGTTCACATATCCTGATTGGGTGATGAACGCGCTTGGCGGCATGAACGAGACGATCGACCCGATGCTGAATAAAGCCGCCAAGACCATCGGGCTCACTCTGTTCGACATCATCGCCGATCCGGAATTTAGAAAATCGGCCCGCCAAGAATTTGATGAGCGCACCGGTGGCGGGATTGGCGGCTCAAAGTGGGAAGTACCTTGGTGCGATTATGATCCGCCGCTTGAGCATCCCTGGCCCCGCTACCATCGAACCAAGCAGGGATTCGAGTGGTGGATCCCCGAAACGGCGGCGGATCGCGCCCTCCAGAGGGGCTAATCTACAACTTTAGAATGATGAATTGCTCGACATTCGAGCGATTCACGCTATGATTCCTCTGCAACATGCTCGGTCACTCAACTCTCGAAGTGATCTGCTATGTGATCGTATGGGCCTTGCAGCTCCTCATCATTCAACGCGGTATGGAAACGGTTCGTAAGTTCCAAGATTGAGCAGGCTCTGCCGTGTGGATTATGATGTTGATCTTGGCAATCGCTTTGTCGGTGCAAGCTGGCGGCATTTCTTTTGATTCAGAAATTCCGAAAGATGTATTGCTTGAGAAGATTAAAGATGCCGGTAATTTTGGCGAGCCTGGTTCAGTTGCTGCGCTCTTCGCGGTGGCTGCGACGTGGATCACTTATTTCGGAGCGGTTTATCTCAATTTCTGCGACTTCTCGCGTTATGCGAAAGACGAGAATGCGGTATGCACCGGAAATCTCTGGGGTTTGCCTGTTAATCTGATCCTCTTCACGCTTGTGGCAGGCATCACGACGACAGCAGCCTTCAAGGTCTATGGCGAAGTTCTGCTCCATCCGGATCAGATCTCGGCAAAATTCGAAAGCTGGTTCTTGGCGCTTCTTGCCGCGTTGACCTTCGCGGTCGCAACGCTCGGTATCAATGTTGTTGCCAATTTCCTTTCACCGGCATTCGACTTCGCGAACGTCTTCCCGCGTACAATCGACTTGAAGAAGGGCGGCTATATCGCAGCGTTGATCGCGCTCGTACTTTATCCGTTCGCTTCTTGGGAAGGCGGCGCGGCGCAATTCGTGAACTTTATCGGCTCAACCATGGGCCCGATCTTCGGCGTGATGATGGCGGATTATTATTTGATCCGGAAAGGCCATCTCCATGTCGAAGCGCTTTATGATGAAAATGGTGAGTTCCGCTTCTCTGGTGGCTGGAACATCAGGGCTTCATCGCAGCCGGTATTGCCGGCATCTTCTCGACGATCCTACCCTTCTTCACAACAGTGTTGCCGCCGTGGTGGGGTATCTATGGCTGGTTCTTCGGTGTTGTGATCGCTGCCGTTGTCTATCTCGTCATTGGCGGCGGCAATCGCTCGCATGCGCATTGATCACCGAGAACGCCTAAAATTTAATGTGGAAAGCCCGCGATGAAAATCGCGGGCTTTTTCATTTTTACGCGTATAAGAATGATCGCACGAAAAGTTCTTATCAGTGGCGTTATGGTTGAAACCGAAAAATATTATGATCCCGATTGGCGAGACCGTTGGTTCGAGAAATGGAACGGTGTTGATGTTGAAGGGATCATTGAGCAAATCGATTATGGTCCCGCCGATGAGTCAACACTCGCGCGTGCAACTTTCTATCAACCCATTCCTGTTCGCTATCTAGCGCGTATCTTAAGACAAGCGAGAAAATCTACACCGCGTCTCACGCATTTCATTGATGTCGGATGCGGTAAAGGAAAGGCCTGTGTTTATATGGGCTTGAAAGGTGGATTTGATCGCATATCAGGTCTTGAATTCGCACCGCGCCTTGTTTCGGCTGCGCGCGCGAATATGCGTCGGGCAGGATTAGTCCAATCAGACATCATCGAAACCGACGCGCGTGATTATGCGTTACCTGCCGCCCCTACGCTCGTATTTCTTTTTAATCCCTTCGACGCCGTAGCGCTCGATTACTTCATCCAGAAAAATCTGTTTCACTTCCAGAAGCAGCGCTCACTGATCGCTTATGCCTTTGATGTGCGGCGAGAGGTATTACGAAACGCGGGCTTCCGTGAAATTCGTCGCGACACGCCGACGCGGCTTTCCTTCCATCAAATGCCTTAAATTACGGTGATTTTTACGAAATCCGCGGCAATTTGCCTCAAAAATTGCTTTAAATTTCGGCAGCAAGGGTGATCCGTTCACTGCGGCGGGCGTAGTTCGTTTGGTCTTTGGTTGTCGTCCAAATTCCTCCCATCTGCGACTTCTTAACCCCGGCTGCGTATCGCGCTGGGGCTTTTTTTATTTTACGATATCTATCGGGCTTTTTGACCAAAAAGAACGGCTTGCGCTTCCTTGTCGGTCGCAAGATTTGCGCGCGGGACTTCTGCGCCGACGGCAATACCGCGATCAACCGCGGGGCGCGCGAGGACCGCATCATACCAGCGTTTGAGATGCGGGAATTCATTGAGATTTTGGCCGAGCCGTTCCGCACTCTTCATCCAGCCGATCGATGCCATATCCGCAATCGAGTAATCGCCTGCAAGATATTCGTGATCAGCGAGTTGACGATTCATCACGCCATAAAGACGGTTCACTTCATTTGTGTAGCGATTGATGCCGTACTCAACTTTTTCCGGCGCATAATTGCGGAAATGATTGGCTTGGCCTGACATCGGACCTAATCCCCCCACCTGCCAAAAAAGCCACTCTTCAACGGCAACGCGTTTACGCTCAACCGCAGGATAAAATTTTCCCGTCTTGCGTCCGAAATATTGAAGGATCGCTCCCGATTCAAAAACAGAAATCGGCTGGCTACCCGGACCATCATGATCAAGGATCGCCGGGATACGATTATTCGGCGATATCTTCAAAAACGAAGGTTCGAATTGATCGCCCTTACCAATATTGATCAGCTTCACATCATAAGGAAGACCACATTCCTCAAGCATGATGGTAACCTTCCAGCCATTCGGTGTAGGCCAATAATAAAGATCAATTGGCTTTGTTTGCGCTTGTGCCATCAATGAATCCCTTCAATTAAACTCATTATCAAAAAACTATGCCTTGCGACTTTCTTGCGGCAACAAAGTCGCTTGCGATTTGAAATGCGGCAATGCCTCAATGCGTTTCATCCATGAGACAACATGAGGATGAGCGGACACATCATAATCGCCCTGATGCGCAACAGCAGCGACCCCATAAAGATCGATATCGGCGATGGTCGCATGATCACCGGCGAGGTAATCATGACCAGACGCAAAATGGCTTTCAAGGACATCAAAAGCGGCTTTGCGCTCTGCTTGATAAAGTTCGACCACCGCCAGCTCAAGCGGACGAAAACCAAGCTTCCATGCACGCAACCGATAGACGGGTACATCGAATTTATCCCAGCCCCAAAAGAGCCATTCACGGGCACGCAACCGATCATCTAGCGAAGCGCCTCCGAATTTTCCGGTTTTGTCGGCAAGATATTCGAGGATCGCACCCGACTGGCACAATGTTTTACCATTTGAATTGTCAACAAGCGCAGGAACTTGTCCGAAGCGATTGATCTTTAAATAGTCAGGCTTTTTATGCGCTCCTTCGCGCAAATTCACGTGAACATAGTCAAAGGCTTCATCACAGAGCGTGAGCATCAAACCAACTTTATAGGAAGGCGCCGAACGAAAGAGGCCATATAATTTGTAACTTGCGGTCATCGGTCGCAGTCTCCCTTAAGTTTTTCACAAAATTGGGATTTTGAAAAAGAATGTGACAAGAATCTTTCACGCCCCCATGATTTTGACAAGAAGAATACCTATCTCCGACACGCAACGTTGATCTGACTTTTCTCACACCCTGAGATTAAACAGTTTGAACCATGTCTCTTGTTGAATCGACACTTGATCTCGTCAAAACTCATCAAGAATGGGCCGTGCCGATTGTTTTCCTTTTGGCGTTCGGGGAATCGCTTGCCTTTGTCTCTCTTCTTATTCCTGCAACGATTATTCTATGGGGCATCGGTGCATTGATCGGTGCAGCCGGTCTCGAATTCTGGCCGCTTTGGGCTGGTGCAGCCATTGGCGCCATGATTGGCGACTGGCTCTCTTATTGGCTCGGCTATCACTATCACAATCAAATTGCCGCCTCATGGCCGCTTAAAAATCATCCCGAGATGATAGAGCGCGGACATCGCATGTTTGAACGCTACGGAATCCTGGCTGTTTTTTTCGGACGATTTTTTGGGCCCTTACGCGCCATTGTTCCGCTGATTGCCGGTGCCACAACCATGCCGCTCATTCCGTTCCAATTGGCCAATGTCGCTTCCGCTCTTTTATGGGCCGCCGTTATTTTAGCCCCTGGCGTATTCGGCGCGGAGTTTGTGCAAGGCGTTTTAAATTAAAGTGAAAGAGCGGCTTTCGTTGCATCGTCCAACTGCCCTGTAACGGGCAGATTTTTTTTGCGTTGATAATCGCTAAGCGCCGCTGATGTTGCTGGACCAAACGCACCATCAATTACGATCTTAAAGCCTTCATAAACGAGAAGAAGCTGCGCGGCCCTTAGCGTCAAATCAGGCAATGGGCCATTTGTAAATCGCTCATAATAAGATGCAAGTTTTTCATCATAGCGGTTGATCGCGTAACTTGGCCCATTATAGACACGCGCGAATTCAGCCCAGTTTTTTTCGCGTATGACATCGACCAGACCTTCGGCGATCAGAAATTTTGCAATCGCCGTGAGTTGCTCGCCTTCCGAACGTGCAAAAGTTTCAACCATCTCGATAGGCGTTGCGTAGCCCAGTTTTGCGAAATGACTGCCCATGATTTGACCTAGGCCCCATGATGCGCTTTGCAACGCGGCTGCTTCATCAAGTTGAAGCGCGATGTTCAATCGGTCATATTGATGCGTGCCAGCGGCACCATATCCACCGGCACTTTTTGCGCTAATCTCGGAGTAATCCGCGTCGAAGCGCCCATCCGTTAAACGATGAAAATAATGCCGTTCAAACAAAATTTTTGAACGACGATCCGGTAAAAATCCTGAACCGGATGTTTCAACGGCAAGCACAGCCCAAAGGGCTGCTTCCTCAGCGCCGATGAGATCAAGCACCTCATCGACATCATTACGTGTTAAAGGCGTACCTGCCTCAGAAAATTCAACCATGATGGCCCTTTCGTGAAAGAGCACGGGAGATTGTGCGACACCGTCGGAAGTTCAAGACCTGGTCAGCCAAACGGAATAAATTTTATTGAATTCCGAGTTTCGCCTTCAGCAAATCATTCACCGCCTGCGGGTTAGCCTTACCACCCGTTTCTTTCATCACTTGGCCGACAAACCAGCCGATCATTGTGGGCTTGGCTTTGGCTTGTTCGACTTTATCGGGGTTTGCCGCAATCACAGCATCAATGGCTTTTTCAATCGCGCCCGTATCGGTCATCTGCTTCATACCGCGCGCTTCAACGATGGCGCGTGGATCCCCGCCTTCGGTCCACACAATCTCGAACAAATCTTTTGCGAGTTTACCTGAAATCGTGCCTTCAGAAATCAGATCGACAATCGCGCCGAGTTGTTGGGAGGAAACAGGTGACGTTGTGACGTCTTTGCCTTCCTTATTCAAACGGCCAAAGAGTTCATTAATCACCCAATTTGCCGCGAGCTTCCCATCGCGGCCCTGCGCTACGCTTTCAAAATAATCGGCTTGATCGCGCTCGCCGACGAGCACAGAAGCGTCATATGTGGTCAACCCATAATCAGCGATGAAACGTGCTTTTTTTGCGTCCGGTAACTCGGGCAAATGCGCTTTTAATTCATCGACGTAGCTTTGCGTGAATTCGAGCGGCAGCAAATCGGGATCGGGGAAATAGCGATAATCATGCGCTTCTTCTTTCGTGCGCATAGAGCGTGTCTCACCCTTCGCTGCATCATAGAGGCGCGTTTCTTGATCAATCGTGCCACCATCTTCCAAGATACCAACTTGACGACGCGCTTCATATTCAATCGCTTGACCCATGAAGCGGATCGAATTCACGTTTTTTATTTCGCAACGCGTACCGAATGCACCACCTGGACGACGCACGGAGACGTTCACGTCTGCACGCAAAGAGCCTTCATCCATATTGCCATCGCATGTGCCCAAGTAACGCAAAATCGTGCGCAGTTTCGTGACATAAGCGCGTGCTTCTTCTGATGAGCGGATATCGGGCTTTGACACAATTTCCATCAACGCCACGCCCGAGCGATTGAGATCGACAAAGCTCATCGTCGGTGATTGATCATGCAAAGATTTTCCGGCGTCTTGCTCAAGATGCAGACGCTCAATACCGACTGTGATCTGACCACCACTTTCGGGCAAATCAACAATCACTTTCCCTTCACCAACGATCGGGCTTTTATATTGGCTGATCTGATAGCCTTGCGGCAAATCGGGATAGAAATAATTTTTGCGATCAAACACCGAGCGCAAATTGATCTGAGCGTTCAAACCAAGACCAGAGCGTATGGCTTGCTTCACGCATTCTTCATTGATCACCGGCAACATGCCGGGCATCGCCGCGTCAACGAGCGCAACATGAGCGTTCGGATCGCCGCCATATTCAGCCGACGCACCAGAAAAGAGCTTCGCTTTTGATGTCACTTGCGCGTGGATCTCGAGACCGATGATAATTTCCCAATCCCCCGTCGCGCCCTTGATAAATTTCTTGGGGTCCGGCGTACGGCTATCGACAATTGCGTTCATAGAAGAAAAGCCTCAAATTCTCTGAAGGTCATTCGAATTGCTTCACTTTTCATTTTTTCCAAGGGAGACTTGATGGTCCATCAATTGCGTTTCGCGTGCGATGCTGTTTTCAATCAATTGACGCCAAATATTCTCGATTAAGTCGGGATCGAGATTCAGTTCTATTGCTTGAGCCCGAACCTGATCAATCACTTGTTGAACACGATCTGACGTACGCGGTGGCAATCCGACGAGCAGTTTAATCTCTGCTGCTCGATCAATATAAGTAAAGCGCTTGGCAAGCAACGCGACAAGATCGGTATCAATCGCGTCAATTGCTTGTCGCAATTCCCCCATATTGACGCAATCCTTCGGTGCTTTCATCACGCCCACCACGCATCCGGCAATTTCGTGCGGCCGGCGGCTTGTTCGATCACTTCACCCAATGAGAAGAGTATTTCCTCATCGAAGGGACGACCAATCAATTGAAGGCCCAAAGGCAAACCTTCTTTCGAAACACCCGCGGGAACGGCGAGACCCGGAAGACCCGCCATATTCACAGTCACCGTGAAAATATCATTGAGATACATTTCAACCGGATCAGCGCCGCTCTTCTCACCAATACCAAATGCAGGCGATGGCGTTGCGGGTGTTAAAACCGCATCGACACCCGAATCATAAGCCTTTTCAAAATCCTGTTTGATGAGCGTGCGGATTTTCTGCGCGCGCACATAATAGGCGTCATAATAACCCGCAGACAAAACATAAGTGCCGATCATGATGCGGCGACGCACTTCCACACCAAACCCATTGGCGCGCGTCTTCTCATACAAGTCGATGATGTCTTTACCCGGCACACGCACGCCATAGCGCACACCATCATAACGCGCGAGATTGGATGACGCCTCAGCCGGCGCAACAATATAATAAGCAGGCAAAGCGTAATGTGTATGCGGAAGAGAGATTTCAACAATCTCAGCGCCGGCTTGTTTCAACCATTCAGCACCCTTCGACCAGAGCGCATCGATTTCTTGCGACATGCCATCGACACGGTATTCTTTCGGGATACCTATTTTCATACCTTTGATCGACTTACCAATCGCGGCTTCGTAATCAGGCACCGCGCGATCAACTGATGTCGTGTCTTTCGGATCATGCCCTGCCATCGATCGCAGCATGATCGCCGTATCGCGCACGGTCTTGGCAATCGGGCCGTCTTGATCAAGCGATGAGGCGAAAGCCACAATGCCCCAGCGCGAACAGCGACCATAAGTCGGCTTCATTCCAACCGTGCCTGTAAAGGCTGCCGGTTGACGGATCGACCCGCCTGTATCGGTTGCAGTTGCGCCTAAACAAAGACGCGCCGCAATCGCTGCCGCTGATCCCCCTGATGATCCGCCCGGAACGAGTAGACCTTTATTACAATTGCCAAGTTTTGCCTTGGCTTGCGCCGCAGAAACATTCGGCGGCAAAATCGGTGAGACGGAAGGACCAAAGGCAGACGACTCATTTGATGAACCCATCGCGAATTCGTCATTATTGAGTTTGCCAAGCATCACCGCGCCATCGCGCCATAGCTTACTTGTCACCGTCGATTCATATTCGGGAACAAAATTCAAAAGTATTTTTGAGCACGCTGTTGTGCGGACGCCTTTGGTCGCGTAAAGATCTTTAATGCCGAGCGGAATGCCTTCGAGCAAACCCGCCTCACCTTTCTGCAATTTTGTGTCAGAAGCTTTGGCCATCGCGCGCGCATGCTTGGGCGTATCAAGCACATAGGCGTTCAACGCCTTGGCTTTTTCCATGGCGTTGAGATGCGCATCCGTCAGTTCGAGCGCAGAGATTTTTTTTGCTTTCAGCGCATCACGCGCTTCCGCAAGAGTGAGAGAGGTCAAATCCGTCATGAATGAGCTTTGCGTTATTCAATAACTTTGGGGACGAGGAAATAATGATCCTCGGTCTGCGGCGCATTACCAGTGACGATCTCGGCGATGTTGCCGTCGGTCACTTCATCGACGCGTTTTTTCATCGCCATCGGCGTCACCGAGGTCATCGGCTCAACACCCTCAACATTCACACTGTTGAGCTGCTCGACGAAGGACAACATGGCATTCAGTTCCCCCTGAAGATGGGGCACTTCTTCGTCGGTGACAGCGATCCGCGCCAAACGCGCAATCCGCTGCACGGTCGCCTGATCGACAGACATATCCGCTCCCGTTCCTATTCAGCCACAGGGCCGAAGTTTGATCTAAAAACCGTATCCGGCCTATAGCATCCGGTTTGTCCGCGCCGCAATGGCAGGGTATCACAGCACTCTATCGGCCAGCGGCCCGAGGCGGGGATAAGAGAAAAGATGATTAGCGATCCCAATGCCGAACGGGCCTGCCTCGCGGCGCTCCCCCGTTCCGCCCGCCTCATGGGCCTCGATCTCGGCACCAAAACCATCGGCGTCGCGCTTTCCGATGTCGAACGGCTGATCGCAAGCCCCGTTGAAACCATTTTCCGGACCAAATTCGGCAAAGACGCTGCGGCACTTCTAGCACTTGCCGAGCGTCACGGCGTCGGCGCTTTTGTTTTAGGTCTCCCCGTCAATATGGATGGAACAATGGGACCGCGCGTTCAAGCGACAACCGCTTTCGCAAGAAATCTATCCAAAATGACGCCGCTCCCGATTCTCTATCAGGATGAGCGGCTTTCGACCGCTGCCGTCACCCGCACTTTGCTTGAAGCCGACACATCGCGCGCGCGGCGCGCAG
>VGCJ01000061.1 GCA_016870035.1 Alphaproteobacteria bacterium | reverse complement strand
ATGAATATCACCATTGGCTGGGTACGACGCCGTTTGGATCTACCTTATTGGTCATTCTCCGGATGGAGCAAGCAGAAGGTCAAACGCGCGGTGAATTTCATTGGCGCTTTTGAACAGGCGGTCGTCAATGATGCGCGTAAATTCGATGTGCAAGGCGTTGTCTGCGGCCATATTCATGCGCCCGTCATCCGCAAAATGGATGAATATCTTTATCTGAATACGGGCGATCGGGTTGATTCATGCTCGGCGCTTGTCGAAGGATTTGATGGCGCATTTGAATTGATGCGTTGGACATCTTTGCGCGCGGTCGAAACAATGCTAGAAAGCAATTTGGAAGATTTGCGATCGGCAGCTTAATGCGCGTTCTTGTTGTAACCGATGCGTGGCATCCCCAAGTCAATGGCGTTGTCAGGTCGCTTGAACAGCTTGAAGCGGAAGCGCGTCGTATCGGCGAAGAGATTGTCTTCATCACGCCCGAACAATTCCGCACGGTGCCGATGCCGGGCTATGCTGAAATTCGTTTGTCGCTCGCGCGTCCCAAACTTCTTAATGATATGATTGACGCCGCGATGCCGGATGCGGTTCATCTCGCCACAGAAGGCCCGCTCGGCCTTTTGGCGCGGCGCGCCTGCCGCAAATGCGATCTTTCTTTCACGACCTGTTATCATACGCGTTACCCGCAATATCTGCGCGCGCGATTGCCTGTGCCTGAGCCATTGACTTACGCGCTCTTGCGCAAATTTCATAACAGCGGCGATGGTACGATGGTGGCAACTGAAGCGCTTGGCGAAGAATTGAAAGCGAAAGGCTTTCATCATCTGATGCTTTGGTCGCGCGGTGTGGATATGAATTTGTTCAAGCCACGTGGAGAGTCTGTTCTTGATTTACGGCGCCCAATCTATCTTTGCGTCGCGCGATTAGCAGTTGAAAAAAATCTCGAAGCCTTCCTCTCGCTTGATCTAGAAGGCACAAAAGTCATTGTTGGTGACGGGCCTGATCGCGCGCGATTGCAATCGCTTTATCCCAATGCGTATTTTGCGGGCGCGCAATTTGGGGAAAATCTTGCACGCCTTTATGCGTCAGCCGATGCCTTTGTGTTTCCAAGTCGTACTGAAACTTTTGGTCTTGTTCTGCTGGAGGCTTTGGCCTCGGGCCTACCGGTTGCGGCGTTTCCTGGGGAAGGGCTTATTCGCGATGTTGCCCATGCAGGATCAGCCGTACTTGATCATGATCTTGGCTTAGCTGCTCGTCAGGCTTTGACACTCTCACGAACAAAGGCGCGTGCGTTCGCCTCGCAATTTTCATTTGAACAATCGACACGACAATTTTTTGAGAATGTCCGCAGCGGAATCGACGCGTTCAAAATGTCGAAATCTCTAAAATCCAACACTTCAACTTAAAGCTGTATTCACCGCGTGATGTTTTGCTCATCCCTCCGCGAGGATCGCGTGAGGGTTTGTGTTTTGGTGCGGGGCTGATAATCTTACCCAAAGTCATGCAGATCATGACCCGGGGCATAAGACACCCCACACAGTCCGGCAGCGCATCTGCCGTAACCAAACTGCCCCGATGCTTTCACGTCGGGGTGGCGGCGTTATGTTCAGGTCGCGAGACTAAAAGCGTCGCGGCCATTGTCTGTGTGGCTGTTTTAACACCTCAACTCCAGTGCGCTGCACTGGAGTCTTTTTCTCGATGTGAGAAAGGGAAATGACATGTCACATATCGATTTCACTCAACCCATGACCTTCCAAAGCGCGTTGCAAAATTTCGTACTGTCTCTAGCCTGCGTGATGGTCGCTTTGCGCGATGAAGCTGCGTTTCGGGATGAAGTCGATTATGCCACGTTAAATGCAGCAAATTTATATTGCTCATTACTTGAGGATTCTCATCGCGAGGCCATGGCGTTGGTTGACGGTATGGAGAAGAGAGTTTTTTAATCAGGTTTGCTTTGCTACCGCTCGTATTGGCGCAATGAAGCCGAATCTTAAATGCAGGCACCCCTCCCCATGAGCCGAATCGCAGGCTAAACTGCGCCGGCCATGGCTGAGAAAAACGATTCCAATCTGGCGGAATGGTCCGTCTCGGAACTTTCGGGCGCGTTGAAACGCATGCTTGAGGGTGAATTCGGCCATGTCCGCATTCGCGGCGAAGTCTCAGGCTATCGCGGGCCGCATTCCTCCGGTCATGTCTATTTCTCTATCAAAGACGGAACCGCCAAAATCGATGCGGTGATCTGGAAGGGCGTCTTTGGAAAATTGCGCTTTCGTCCTGAAGAAGGACTTGAAGTGATCGCGACCGGCAAGGTCACATCCTATCCGCTGAAATCAAGTTATCAGATTGTCATTGAATCGCTGGAACCCGCGGGCGTCGGCGCGCTGCTTGCGCAACTTGATGAAAGACGCAGACGTCTTGAAGCGGAGGGACTCTTCGATTCCGCGCGCAAACAGCTTTTGCCATTCCTTCCCCGCGTGATCGGCGTTGTGACATCTCCGACGGGCGCAGTGATCCGCGATATTCTTCATCGGCTTGAAGATCGTTTTCCGCGTCATGTGATTGTGTGGCCGGTGCGTGTGCAAGGCGAGGGCAGCGCAGAAGAAATCACGCGCGCGATTGAAGGCTTCAATACATTGCCGGAAGACGGTGCGATTCCGAAACCGGATTTGCTGATTGTGGCGCGCGGTGGCGGATCGCTTGAAGATCTCTGGAGTTTTAACGAAGAGATTGTTGTACGCGCGGCGGCTGACAGCATGATCCCTTTGATCGCTGCCGTGGGTCACGAAACGGACACAACTCTTATTGATTTTGCCGCTGACAAACGCGCGCCCACGCCTACAGGTGCGGCTGAAATGGCTGTGCCTGTGAGGCTCGAGCTTCTCGGGCAGACGCGCGATCTCGGTCGCCGCGTGATGCAATCCGCGCAACGTCTTCTTGATCGACGCAAGACGGAACTCCGTGCGGCCTATCGTGCGCTGCCGTCACCCGATGCACTTGTGGCGATCCCGCGTCAAAGACTCGATCTTGCGAGCGAAAGATTGGGCCGTGGACTTGAACGCAATGCGTCTCGCCATCGTACGCGCTTAACGGATTTATCGCGTCGATTGTTGAAGCTCTCACCGCAAGCGCGGCTTTTCGGCTATCGTGCCCATATCTCGGGATTGCAGGGACGTTTGGGTGCTGCAAGAGGCGCGATATTGCGCGCTGAAAAACAACGTCTCTCCCGCGAACATGAAAAACTTGTCGAATTATCCGCCCGCGCGCGCAAAGGGCTTGATCGTCTTGTCGAACGCAAGCGCACAAAACTTGTCGGTTTGACGCCGCTTTTAAAGAGCCTGTCCTTTCAAGGTGTGCTTGAACGGGGCTTTGCGCTGGTTCTTGACCCTAAAGGCGCGCCCATTCGCTCGGCCAAAGCCATCAAAACGGGCGATGAGTTGGGAATACGCTTTGCCGACGGCACGATCGACGCGATTGCGAAAGGCAAAGCAAAAGCGTAAAGAGGCAGGATCATGCTCAACCGGATCGACCCCTCAGTCTCGCGCGATGAAGCCGTTGTTGAATTTCTCGACGGCGATTTTCGCGTTATCAAGCCCGGTAAATACGTGCGCTGCGCGATTACCAAAGATCCCATTCCGCTTGATGAATTGCGCTATTGGAATGTCGCGCGGCAGGAAGCTTATTCGAGCCGCGATGCGGTTTTAATGGCGATCGGAGCGAAGCCGAAGCCCTAACGCGCTCTGAGACGCTTTTTTAAAATCTCGTGCATGTGATCTTCATGGTCAAAAATGAGCGTCACCGGTAACACAGCAATTTTATCGGCAAGATCCGGAGCTGTCGCGACGATCCGTACATGATCTTTCGCGGTTGTTATCGGCAAAGCATGAGTGCGTCGCGCTTCGGCAACAAGTCTTTCAATCTCGATGCGCGAAAACATATGATGATCGGGATAGGCATCACTACGAATAAGTTTGACGCCGCAATCGCGCAGACTCTGTTCAAATTTCTGCGGCCGCCCTATACCGCAAAAAGCATGAACGGCACGGCCTTTCAGCGCACCGGACATTCCGGCATCCGGCACAAGACGCGCCGACATCACACGTTTTTTGAAAGACTGTGTGATGCTCTGAGGCGTTTTACCTCCGACAACCACACAAAGATCAACAAGCGGAATTTGCGCTTCAAGCGGCGCGCGTAGAGGGCCGGCAGGCAAGCACAAACCGTTGCCGAGCGCTTGGCCGGCATCAATCACTGCGAGTGTCAAATCCTTACGCAGTGACGGATTTTGCATCCCATCATCCATGATGATGATGGTACCATGACGTGCCGCAAGAAAAGCTCCGGCAACGCGATCCCGCGCAATGATCGTTGGCGCAGAACGCGCAAGCAGAAGCGGCTCGTCTCCCACCTCATGCGGACCATGCTGAACCTCATCAACAAGCACGGGCCCCGTGAGTGTGCCGCCATGACCACGACTTAAGAAAACAGGTTTTTCGCCTTGTGTTTTCAGTAATTGTGCGACGGCCAAGACAAGGGGTGTTTTTCCCGCGCCACCCGCAACAAAATTGCCAATGCAAATGACAGGACAAGGCGCTCTTGTGCCGTTCTGTTTCAAACGTGATGCTGCTACTGCACCATAGAGTGCGGCGAGTGGCGAAAAGAGATGAGCAAGCGGTCCCGGTTTTTTCCACCAAAACGCTGGCGCTTTCATCATGGCCGATTTCCAAGATGCATTTTGAGGAGATAGGGAGCGATCTCCATCATGGTTTTGCGAAGCGCGCCACCGAGTGTCATCACGGCTTTTGTTCCGCGTTGAGCCACATCTTCGCGTGTTACTTGATCATCAATCAAATGATCAAGCGTTGCCGCGAGTTCATCGGCGCCATGGACTTGATAGGCACCGCCTGCATGTTCAAGCGCTGCATAAACTTCGGTAAAATTATGAATATGCGGACCGTGAATAAGCGTGGCACCAAGTTTTGCCGGTTCAATCGGATTTTGTCCGCCATGCGGTGCAAGCGATCCGCCAAGAAACACAATCGGAGCGATGCGATAAAACAGCCCCATCTCGCCAATCGTATCGGCAATGTAGATATCCGTCGCTGTGTCCGGTTGAAGACCATGCGCACGTTGCGACGCGCGCAAACCTTGGCGCGCTGATGCGGAGTATATTTCACGTCCACGTTCCGGATGCCGTGGCGCGATGATGGTCAAGAGATCAGGATAACGCTGTGCCAAGCGCCGATGCGCTTCAATCACAAGAAGTTCTTCACCGGCATGAGTGGACGCGGCTAACCACACAGGCCTGTCCCTAATCAAATCATTCATGCCTGAAACGGCAACCGCAGACGCCGGCGGCGGCACAGAATCAAATTTCAAATTGCCAGTCACAGTGACGCGTGGCGCGCCCAAACGCACAAGGCGCTCGGCATCAGCTTGCGATTGCGCAAGACATAAATCAAAACGCGTGAAGAGATAATTCGCAAACGATCGCATTTTCGACCAGCGGTGAAAACTACGCGCCGACATGCGCGCATTCACAAGCACAAGGGGAATACCGCGTTGATGCGCTTGGCATAATATATTTGGCCAAATTTCGGACTCTGCAAAAATCGCGAGATCCGGACGCCAATGATCAAGAAAGCGATCCGCATAGCGCGAGACATCAAGCGGCATGTATTGATGCGTTGATCCTTCCGGCAGACGACGTGCTAAAACTTGCGCGGATGTTACCGTGCCTGACGTCGCAACCACCGAATAATCTTCAGCCGCCAAAGCTTCGATGATGGGCAAAAGCGAAAGACTCTCTCCGACACTTGCGCCATGGACCCACACAAGTGGACCCGCTGGTCGGCTTCGTGTCGCTTCACCGCGACGCTCCCCCAAGCGCGTTCGGTCTTCTTTGTTTCGACGCGAGCGCTCAAGCAACATCATATGCGCAAGCGGACGCGCGCTATCAGTTAAAGCGCGATAAAAGCGATAGCTGAAGGGTTCAACCATCATGAGCGATTGGCCCGCAATAATTCACCTGGATCTTTTGCGCCAAGAAAGCCGTAAGCGGCATCATGCATCGCGTCGAGATCGCGCTCGAGTCGCAATCTCGTGTTTTCTTGTGTTTCTGCATTAGCATCACGTGCGATTGTGATTGGGTCACCCACGGCAATCGCGCCGCGGCCGAAAGGTAAGCACAAGCTTGTGCGGTCCCAATTATCAAGATCAATACGATGTGTGGTTGCTACACAAATCGGACGGATCGCGCGGCCTGAAAGTCGCGCTAGTGCAATGATGCCTTGCACTGCTACGCGCGCAGTTTTTGGAACATCAGGCGTTATGGAAACAATATAATTTTTATCAAGTGCGGTGATCATGGCGCGTAAACCGGCAGCGCCTCCTTTTTCATTTTTTTGTTTTTGTGATCCGCCAGACGCACGAATAGGAGTCATGCCCATACGTTCGCAGGCTTCAGCAAATAAAGCGCCATCGCCATGACGTGTAATCATCACAGCAACGCGCGCGCCGTTCCACATCGCTAAAGGGATCATGAAATTCTGGCCATGCCAGATGGCGCAAATAAAAGCGTCCTCTTTTTTCAAATCTTCAGCGCGATAGGGGCCAATCCAAGTGAAGCGTGTTGTTGCACGCACAAATTTTAAATAGCCCGCGAGGACCGCCCCGATTGCAGCTTGAATACGCGGGTAGCGGGCGATCCGTTTCAACATCAGAAAATAAACAATCGGACCTTAGTGCTTGTCGCCAGCGGAAGTGAGCGGATCAAGCAAACGATGAAGATGCACAACGAAATAACGCATATGGGCATTGTCGACTGTGGCCTGCGCTTTGGCTTTCCATGCGGTATGAGCGGATGCATAATTCGGGAAAATGCCGACAATGTCGAGCTTTGACAAATCGGTGAAGTCCACGCTGTCGAGATCGACAAGCTCCCCGCCAAAGACCAGATGCAATAATTGCTTGCCCTGAGCAGGGGTCGTGGTCGCAGACATCGGATCATCCTTTCTCGTGACTTTAGCCTTGGGCGCGGCCGAAGGGTCAGCCGGTCAGCCCCTGCAGGACATGCCGTACCGCAGCATCAATCGCAAGTCCCGCAAAAAGGAGGAGACCGGCATCCTGGTTCGACCGGAAGAGTTTAAGCGCCAAAGTCCCGTCTTCGAGGCGAATTCGTATGGTTTGCTGAAAAAGATGGACGGAAAACAGGGCAGCTGAAGCATAGGCGACCCATCCCGCCCCTGCTGAAATCAGCGCCATGAAGGTCATGAGACTGGCGAGCACATAAAAGACGCCGACGGCTAAGGGTGTGTGAGCGCCGAAAAGAAGAGCTGTCGAGCGGATCCCGGCAATGGCATCATCCTCGACGTCTTGGACGGCATAGATTGTGTCATAGCCCATGGTCCAAGCGACAGCGGCGCCATATAGCCACAAAGCCGGCACGGCGAGTGTGCCTTCGGCCGTGGCCCAGCCCATCAAGGCGCCCCATGAGAAGGCGAGGCCAAGCACGGCTTGCGGCCATGACGTGATGCGCTTCATGAAAGGATAAATCAGCACGGGCACCATCGAGAGAAATCCAAGCCCGATTGCGAAGGCATTAAAGGATAACAAAATGAGTAAGCCGATTAAACATTGTAACGCGCAAAATAAAGATGCGGCTTTGACACTGATTTGACCTGACGCCACCGGACGAGCGCGCGTGCGTGCCACGCGCTGATCCAGATCGCGATCAACAATGTCATTGTAAGTTGAGCCGGCCCCACGCATCGCGACCGCACCAATAAAAAATAAAATTAAATCGGAGAGTGCAGGAAAAGCGCGGGATTGATAAGATGCAACGAGTGCAGCTGACCACCAGCAAGGTAGAACGAGTAACCACCACCCAATTGGTCGATCTAAACGCGCCAATCGCAAGTAAGGCTGTAACCATAAAGGCGCAAACCGATCCACCCAATTCCCGTGCAATGCATCGGGAATGACGCGATCATTTGAAGCGTTCATATTTTAAAGCGCGCCTTGTGGCAGTTTCGTATCACCGCCCAGGATGCCGTCACTGCCCCCGAAGGGCGCGGGCGCACCAGCGCCGCCATTCTTCTGAGCCTTCTTCATTTCAACAGCCGCTTTGCATGCATTCTTTCTTGCGGCGTCGATATCATTCTGCTGGCTTTTCAAACTGCCGGCGAGATCTTCAGGCGCACGACACCAAGCACCATCACGTTCAACCGCCGCAACGGCATTGACGTTCAATTTGGCCAGCTTTGTAAATGCAGAACATGCTTGATCAGCAGTCGGCTTTTTCTCGCGATAGGATTGAACTTCCTGGATTATCTGTGCGCGTCCATTCAAAACTTTACCGAGCGCCTGACAGGGATCGTCAGCGGCATGAACCGCGACGTTCGACACCAACCCAATAAAGGTAGCGGTCATCGCAACACGCGCCACACTCAAACTTAATCGTCTTGCCTGCATGCGGCTTGGTCCCTCGCGACGCTTTCCGAACCACTTGTCACTAACAGTTTCGTCTGTCGACAATCAATCAGTAGCGGAAAACCCTTTACAGGCCCTTTATGGCAACGGTATGGCCCCTCAAGAAGCGGTTTTACTGCGTGTAGGCGGGGAGAGAAGCGTGCCCGAGTATGATTTCAGGACCCCGCGCCTTTTTGTCGATCAGGCGTTGATTGCCGAGTCCTCGCTGATACTCGAGCGTGAGGCGAGCCATTATCTTCTTCATGTGCTCCGGCTAAAGCCGGACGATGTTGTTCTAATTTTCAACGGAAAAGATGGTGAATTTCTAGCTCAGATCACGGAATCGGGAAAAAAAAGCGCAAAACTGAGCGTTATCCGGCAAACCCGTCTGCAAACCACGCCTGGTCGGATTGAGCTTCTCTTCGCTCCCCTTAAGCAGGCGCGGCTTGATTATCTCGTGCAAAAAGCCGTGGAAATGGGGGTAGCTCGAATTGCGCCGGTAATCACGCAGCACACGCAAGTCAGCCGCCTCAATCCGGATCGACTTTTTGCCAATATGATCGAAGCCGCCGAGCAATGCGGGATCATCGCCGTCCCCGAGCTTTTACCCGAGCGGAAACTCGAAGCCGTGCTCGACAATTGGGAGCACGGTCGTACGCTCATTTTTTGTGACGAGCGCGCCGAGATCACCAACCCGCTGGCCGTCTTGCAAAAACCTCTTATGGACCCAATCTCTCTCCTGATCGGACCCGAAGGCGGATTTTCGACCGATGAGAGACAAAAAATATCAAAAATTCAATCGGTTATACCCATCTCACTTGGACCTCGTATTCTTCGGGCCGATACGGCGGTTGTTGCTGCGCTTGCGCTTCTGCAAGCCACTTCAGGTGATTTCGGCTGAACCGGATTGCACTGGCGCAGGGAACCCCCTAATGACCCTGTCCCTGGGCGCGTTGCCCGTGGTCGTCCCGAAAGATCCCCATGGCCCGTGACATTTCCGATAAGACCCCGATCGAGAGCCGCGACGCGCTGATCGCCTATCTCGAAGCGGGCTCAAAGCCGAAGGACAGTTTTCGCATCGGGACGGAACATGAAAAATTTCCGTTCCGCCCGAAAACCCATGCACCAGTGCCCTATGAAGGCACGAAAGGCATCGAAGCGCTGCTCCTCTCGATGCAGGATCGCACCGGATGGGAACCGATCTACGACAAACACAAAATCATCGGCCTTTTTGATTCAAAAGGTGGCGGCGCGATTTCGCTTGAGCCCGGCGGGCAATTTGAATTGTCGGGCGCTGCAGTCAAATCGTTGCATGAAACATCGGATGAACTCGAGCAGCATTTCAAAGACGTTCTTGCTGCCGGTAACGAACTCGATATTGGTTTCCTTGGCCTTGGCATGAGCCCCGAATGGACACGCGCTGAAACGCCAACCATGCCGAAAAGCCGCTACGCGATCATGACGCGCTATATGCCAAAAGTCGGCACGCTTGGTCTCGACATGATGTATCGCACATCCACCGTGCAGGTGAATCTCGATTTCGCGTCCGAAGCCGATATGGTTTTAAAATTGCGCACATCGATTGCGTTGCAACCGATTGCGACCGCGCTCTTTGCGAATTCACCTTTCACTGAAGGCGAGTTGAACGGCTATAAATCCATGCGTTCTGCAATCTGGCTTGATACGGATCGCCATCGCACCGGCATGACGCCTTTTGTTTTTGAAAGCGGCATGGGTTTTGATCGCTATGCCGAGTGGGCGATGGATGTGCCCATGTATTTTTTGAAACGCGGCAGCGAGTATCTTGATGTTACCGGCACATCCTTCCGCGATTTGATGGCGGGAAAACATCCTGCCGTGCCGGGTCAGCGACCTGTTCTCTCCGATTGGGTCAATCATCTCTCGACGATTTTTCCGGAAGTACGTTTGAAACGCTATCTTGAAATGCGTGGCGCTGATGCCGGCTCAAAGCCGATGCTTGTGGCGCTATCTGCTTTCTGGGTCGGATTGCTTTATGATCAAACCGCGCTTGAAGCGGCGTGGGATGTCGTAAAATCTTGGACGCGCGAAGAGCGCGAGATGTTGCGTCGTGAAACGCCAAAAGGCGCGCTTGAGACAAGCATCCGGCGGATGAGCGTTTTAGAGCTTGCAAAAGAACTTCTGAAAATTGCCGAATATGGTCTTGAGCGTCGCGCGCTAAAAAATGCGCGCGTTGACGATGAAACTCTTTATCTCGAGCCGTTACGCCGTATCTTAGCGCGCGGCAAAACCCAAGCCGATGACCTTATCGCGCTCTATCTAAACGACTGGAAGCGTGAAGTGAAGCCCGTCTATGATTATGCGCGCTATCGTTGAAATAAGGCTTACTTTTATTTTTTAAACATGTTCTGCATGGCTTTAAGATAATCAGCCTGAGCGTTTTGTCCTGCTTTCACAAAACTCTCGAACATTTGAATTCCAAATTGCGCGGGGTCTTTTGCCGCGTCTGCTTCTTTGGCTTTGTCGGGCGCCAAACCCATCATCGCCGCCATTATGCCGCCAATGGCTTCGCCCATCGCGTGACCCGAAGCATCGTTTGAAGCGGATGTTGACGCGGTATTCGAGAATTGTTGCGCCGCAGTCGCAAAACCACTCGCAAAAGCCGGCATAATGTCATTGAAAAATGTTTCATTCATTCCGGATAACGCTGCAGCCTGTTTGGCGACCGCGCGTTTTATTTCAGGGGAAGCGAAAAAACTTTCGAAGGGATTGCCCACAGGTGGGCTCCCTGCGCCAAAAACAGTTTGTGCAAAACCATTCATCATGGTCGCAGGCATCAAGGCTTCAAGCGCGCGATGCATGTCGGAACCGCCCAAACCGAGACGTCGCGCGACATCGCGCATCGCTTCCGTGCCTTCAACGATTTTCAACCATTCCTGATAGGTCATCATCTGTCTATACTCCCCATCATACTTTTAACTATACGCCAAACTACGCGCTCATTGTCCATCTTTTGGCAACGCGATCGACCACTTTGTAAGCGGCCCACACACCGGCCACACCAAAAAACACAGCACCCACCGCTTGCCCCGTCAGAGCGCCTTTTGCACCATACCATTCAGCACCCAGAAGCGCGAAGGGAACGGTGCCGATGGTTGACTTGCCCCAGTTAAACGCGGTGGCGAGCGTTGGCGCACTAAGATTGTTAAAAGACGCATTCGCAACGAAAAGCGCGCCGTGAAAAATCCAGCTGCCTGCAATGAAAAAGCAGAAAAAGGAAATGAGATCGGCGGTCGCTGCAGTTGCATGAAAGATGATCGATAATTCTTCATGCGCAAGAGCCAAGATCGCCCAAGCCGCAACAATGCTGATTGTTGAGAACAATAAGCCGTCATTCAATGTCGCTCGCACACGCGCAATATCGCGCGCACCAAGATTTTGCCCGATGATCGGACCAATCGCGCCCGATAACGCAAACACTGTTCCGAACGCGACCGGAATTAAACGCGTTACAATCGCATTCGCAGCGAGCGCCTCATCGCCATAAGGTGCAAGCACTGCCGTCATAAAGGCACCCGCTGCAGGGCCTGCAAGATTTGTGAGTATCGCTGGCAAAGCAATGCCAAACAAAGCGGGCATGTCTTCAAAGATTTTAAGAGCTTTTGGCACGCGCACCAGATCATGCACGCGAAACGCGCCTTGATAACCCACAATGCAAAAGACGATGCGCGAGCCAATTGTCGCTATCGCGGCGCCATCGGTGCCCAAGCCCAATCCAAAGATAAAAAGCGGATCAAGAAAGACCGAAGCGATGGCGCCCGAGAGCGTCACATACATAGACCGCCGCGCATCACCGACTGATCGCAACAGGCCAGACAGCGCCATGCCTATGCCCAAGATTACATTCGATGGCATGGCGATCATCAAGAAGCGATACGCGACGCGTGCCGTTTCGCCTTCGGCGCCGAGCAATCGCAAGATTAGATCAAGCGCACTCATAATCGCAATCGTCACGATCAAAGCTGCGACGGCGGAAATCACAAGACTCGTGCCGCCTTGCTGCCGCGCCCGCTCACGCTCCCGCGCGCCCAATGCGCGTGACACGAGTGCGGTAACGCCGATCATCATGCCGACATTGGCAGAGGTCGAGAAAAACATCACGGCGGTGGCGTAGCCAACACCGGCGGTGAAATTCACATTGCCGAGCCACGACACATAGAGAAGCGACAAAAAATCGACGGCGAAGATGGAGATCAAGCCCGCAGCCCCGCTCGCTGACATCACGAGCACATGCCGTTTGATGGAGCCTGTTGTGAATTTGCCCGCCGTGTTTGAGGCTTTGTCCGGGCGAGCGCTTGAGTCGTTCATGGCTGCAAATCCGCATGAAGGGCCCGCGCCGTCAAGGGTGAAGCGGCGCCAGGTGTCCGTTCACTCATGGGTCACTGTGATGCCGGCATACTTAAGCGCCTCAAGAAAGCCTGTAACG
>VGCJ01000060.1 GCA_016870035.1 Alphaproteobacteria bacterium | reverse complement strand
CGCCGAGAATGATCCAAAAAGATTTGTCGATGTTGTTGCGGCTCTTGAACCGACATTTGGCGGAATAAACCTCGAAGATATCAAAGCGCCTGAGTGTTTCGAAATTGAGAAACATCTTCGCGAGAAGATGGCAAATACCGGTTTTCCACGATGATCAACATGGCACCGCGATTATTGTAAGAGCTACTGTATTAAACGCGGTTGATCTTTCAAACAAGCGTTTGTCCGACATCAAGATAGTCGCATCTGGTGCGGGCGCCGCTGCGCTTGCATGTCTTAATCTTCTTGTTTCACGTGGAGCAAAGCGCGAAAATATTTGGGTTACGGATCTCGAAGGCGTTGTCTATGAGGGTCGTGAGAAACTCATGGATCCGTGGAAATCTGTCTTCGCGCAAAAAACAGATAAGCGTGTTTTAAATGATGTGATTGACGGCGCCGATGTTTTCTTAGGCTTATCTGCAGGCGGTGTCTTGATGCCTGATATGGTCAAACGCATGGCGGAACGTCCGTTGATTTTAGCGCTTGCCAACCCTAATTCGGAAATTATGCCGGAAGATGCACGCGCCGTTTGCTCCGATGCCATGATGTGTACAGACCGTTCCGATTATCCAAACCAAGTCAATAATGTTCCCTGCTTTCCTTATATCTTCCGTGGCGCGCTTGATGTTGGCGCGACAACGATCAATGAGGAAATGAAGCTCGCGGCCGTTGCGGCCATTGCACGTATCGCGCGTGAAGCGCTGTCGTAAGTGGCTGCGCGTGCTTATGGTAGTTATGTAAAAACTTTTGGTGCTGAGTCTCTTATTCCATCACCTTTTGATCCTTGATTGATTTTACGCATCGCGCCTGCTGTCGCGAAAGCGGCGATTGCTTCCGGTGTCGCACGCCGCCCGATTACCGATTTTAAAGCTTACGAAGAAAAGCTCTCGGGCTTTGTGTTCCGCTCAGGCTTTATCATGAGGCCGATATTCGAACAGGCAAAAGCGACACCCAAACGCGTGATCTATGCGGATGGTGAAGATGAGCGCGTGTTGCGAGCCGCGCAAATTGCCAAAGAAGGAGGCTTTGCGGTTCCGATATTGATCGGCCGTTCTTCAGTTATTGAAACGCGGTGTCAGCGTTATGGGTTGTCGATCCGCCCAGGTCGTGATGTCGAAGTGATCAATCCCGAAGATGATCCGCGTTATCGTGATTATGTAGCTCCTTTGATTGAGCGTGTGGGTCGTAAGGGTGTCGCACCTGACGCAGCGCGTACTTTGGTGCGTACAAATTCCACGGTCATTGCGGCAATCGCTGTAATGCGCGGTGATGCGGACGCGATGATTGCCGGTCTTGAAGGGCGCTTTCATTCAAAGCTACGGAATATACGTGATATCATCGGGTTGCGTGAAGGCGTCCGTGATCTCTCCGCAAAGACCTTGATGATTACATCAAAAGGTAATTTCTTTTTGGCCGATACGCATGTAGCGCAGGAGCCCAGCGCTAAAGATATTGCCGATATCGCCATTCTCTCCGCACATCATGTGTCACGCTTTGGAATCACGCCCAAGATTGCTCTCGTTTCGCATTCCGATTTTGGTGACTCGGATACAAAATCCGCTCAAAAAATGCGGATAGCGTTTGATTATATTCTCAAGATTGATCCTGAACTCGTAGTTGATGGCGAAATGTAAGCCGATACGGCTCTTGTTCAAACGCTACGTTCAAAGCGGTTGCCCGACAGCCATATTGCAGGTGATGCAAATGTTTTGATCATGCCCAATCTTTATGCCGCGAATACCGCTTATCAACTGATCAAGGTTCTCGCAGACGCTCTGCCAGTGGGGCCCATTTTGATTGGCACAGCCAAGCCTGCTCATATTCTCACAACTTTGGTTACAACACGAGGGGTTGTGAATATGACGGCGCTCGCTGTTGTTTAGGCGCAAGCAGTAGATACGCCGCAATTAAAACTGTTGTGATCTTAGTTTTGCGAGATCATCAGATCAAAGGCCTCGAGCACTTGCGCTGGACTCTCTGCCGTTGCCCCTTCCGCTAGTGCTACTCCGTCTGGATTTTTTGCCTTTGCGGCAATGGAAAGCCTAGTTGGCTTATCAATAAATTTCGCCAGCGATTTCGTCAGCGCCTTGGCGTTCGGTGACATACCAAGATAAATCTGCAAGCTCGCGGAGGCTGCGGCGGCATAGTTTTTTCGGACGTCTTGCGGTGATCTTTTTGTTTTGATCGCATCTTTATCGATGAGGCGATCAGCAAGCCCACGATTTTCAATCGTGACCGATAGATCTTTTATGCGTGCGCCAGCAAAAGCGATCAAAGCGGCTGTGGGATTGCGCATCAAGAGATCAACCGGAACATTGATCAGATTGGCGGTTGCACCAACCGTGCCCATATTCTCACCTGTGAGCAGCGTTTCCGTTTTGAACATCTTCGCCTTTTCATCAATGGCCAAGCGTAGCGTGCCCGAAAGACTGACATCGCGATAGCCGAGCGCAATGAGACTATCGATCATCGGCTCATTGCTGTCTGATGAGATTGGGCCAAAAAGACCGTCAAATGTGAGTTCCATAGATTTTGGGACGCCGCCATTCGGGTTTTCAACCGCTAGCTCCATGGATCTCAAACCCGCATGAACGGGCGGAACGTCGGTTGTATCAATGGTTACGTCACGAATTTTGAATTTTCCTATTACAGGAATGAAGGCAATGGGATCGGCATCTGCAAAATTCGCGTTCGGTTTCGAGGCCAAATTTTTAACACTGTCATAGACCGGCAAAAACGAGAATCCTGACTGTTCTAGGCTGCCGAGCCGAACACGGCTACCTGTGAATGCGCCTTCAAAACCATCCATACGAATATGTTGAGGCTTTCCGTTTGCCTCGCCTTCATAAATCGCATGATTGATTTTCGAATAATCGCCGCTTTTTTTATCTTCAATCCGAATTTGCGAAGCATCCATTGTGCCGATGGAAAACCCGTTGAATAGATCAACCATATCGAGTGCCATGGCGTTCATATCTGCGTCGGTCATTTGAGGTTGCGCTTGACGGCGCAAAACTCGCTCTGCGATGCCAGACAGTCCGAGTTCGGATGTCTTGATACGGAAGTCACGCAGGCTCGCGCGCTCAACGGTGATCATAGGCCCAGTCGGCGACGAAACCGCAATCATGTTCAAGATCGCTTCACCATAAGCCTTTCGATATTCGTTTTTATTTCCTGCTTTGGTGGCTCCGCCGGCAATGAAGAGGCCGAGATCTATTTCGCTTGCTGTGATGGCGCCGATGGTGCCCGCTTGGGCATCATTGCCGTCGCCAGATCCAAAAGTTCCAGCATCGACTTTCAAAGAGGCCGCAATACCAGATTTGATACTCGTCAAAGTCACATTGCTCAGAATGGAAGCAGAAATTTGCCCATTGATAATTTGTTCTTGCCGCAACGATTTTACAAATATGCGATCGGCGTCAAATTTTGTCAGCGCATCAGCTTGCGCGGCGGGTGCTGTATCCGAAAATATGGTTCTCAATGTATCAGCAGTGAGCGAGGAGTTTTCTATTTCAACTCCATCAGCTTTCAGAACGGTAACGCCTGCTTTTAATTCAAGCCGTTCGAAACTGAGCTTTTCTCCAGCGAGTGAAAGTTTTGGAAATAATGCAAAAAGTATGAATAAAATTACGATCAGATGAAACGAACCTTGTTTCTGATGATATCTAATTTCATTTTCATTTGAACCATAAAAACGCGTCACTATAAACCTCATGCTGCAGGACGGAAATGTTGCATGATGGCCGTGATGTCATTCATCGAGGGGAGACCGGCTTCATTCCCTAATTTTTGGATCTTGTGTGTCGACGCAGCCCGCGCGAATTCAAAATGCGATTCCCACGGCAAGGCGGGACGCGCAAGATAGGAATACATATAGGCACCATGGAACACGTCGCCCGCGCCATTTGTGTCGATGATCACCTCGGAAGGGACCTTTAGTGGGTGTTGAGTCCGGATTGTTCCACTCTCATCATACCAGAGCATGCCGCGCTCACCGCGTGTTACGCCGCCGATCTTAATCCCCTTCGATTTCAATAAATCGAGGAGACTCTTGTCATCGAGATTGAGTTGCTCGGCAAGGCGTTCACCACACACAGCAACATCGACAAAATTCAAAAGCTCATGCGTATTCGAACGCAAGCCACCCCCATCAAGTGAAACAAGCACACCTTTTTCGCGGCATAATTTAGCGTAATGAAGTGCGGCATCGCTTTGATGCCCATCAAGATGAAGTGCGCGAATGCCATCAAGGCGCAGGGTCGGAAAAGGGTGGAGATAATAATCATCACGGCAACGAATGATCGCGCGTTTGCCATTGTTGGGGATAACGAATGAGAGCGAACTTTCTTTAACCTTTCGGCCGTGCACCGGAATTTGATATTTTGCCGCCATGTCCAAAAACATGCGGCCAAGCCAGTCATCGGCGAGCGACGTCAATAGATCCGGCACAATACCGAGCTTGGCACAGCAAAAAGCGGCCGTAACGGCATTCCCGCCGAAAGAGACTGCATAATCATTGGCCACCGTTTTATCGTCGCCCGTTGGGATGTGATCCGTCAGGAAGGTCACATCAATATAGGTCTGGCCAATAAACAGGGCTTCCATAGTCAGCTTATCCTTCGTCAATTCGGTCTTTCCTATCGAGTGACCGAAAATCAAGAAACCGACAAGGAAAAATTGAGTTTGGAGCCGATTTTATCCGAAAACAATGACTAATTTTCAGCCAATCGAGAAACTTGTCCCGCACCCGCAGGAGGCGGTGGCATTCGGGTTTTCGACGCGGAAACTCTGGCCCATGAGGTCATCGACAAAATCGAGGATTGAGCCCTCGAGGAAGGGCAAAGAGGTCGGATCAATTAGAACCACCGCGCCATCGCGCTCAATGTGGATGTCATCTTCGGCGCTCTCAGTCTCAACGGCAAAGCCATATTGGAAGCCAGAGCAGCCCCCGCCGCTCACGCTCAGCCGCAATTTTGCATTTGCTGCCTCAGACGCCAAAATCGCATTTATACGTTTGGCGGCCCGTTCGGTGACGGAAAAGTTCTGATTTGGGCTTGCATCCATAGCCAAGGGCCTGTTTTTGATCCAAAGACTCTTTGAGCCCCTAAAATAGGGGCTCGGCGGCTTTGTTTCAACCGGAGGATGAACGGTGGAAGGACGGTTTGATCGCTGGCGTGCGGCTTATGCGACCGATCCCGCCCGCTCGCGTGGCCGGCTTTTTGCCGAAGCGCCATCCCCGACTCGAAGCGAATTTCAACGCGACCGTGACCGGATCATCCATTCGACGGCTTTTCGTCGCCTCAAACATAAGACTCAAGTTTTCGTGTTCCATGAGGGGGATCATTTCAGAACAAGGCTCACCCATACGATTGAGGTCGCGCAAATCGCACGCTCAATTTCGCGGGCGCTTGGACTTGACGAAGACTTGGCTGAGGCTTTGGCGTTATCGCACGATCTTGGACATCCGCCGTTCGGACATACGGGTGAAGATGTACTCGCTCATTGTTTACGTGATGACCGCGGCTTTGATCACAATGCGCAGGCATTGAAAGTGGTAACCTCGCTTGAGCGTCGTTATCCTGATTTCGATGGATTGAATCTCTCATGGGAAACACTTGAAGGTCTCGTTAAGCATAATGGTCCTTTGACGTACGCTTCGGGTCACGTGCTTGCCCATTTTAGATCAAAGAGCGTCCCACAAGATATAATAGATTTTGAGAAACTGTTTCCCTTAGCGATCTCTGATCATGCCGGGCTTGAAGCGCAAGTGGCCGCTCTTTCAGATGATATTGCTTACAACACCCATGATATTGATGATGGATTGCGGGCAGGACTTTTTGGCATAGATGAGCTGCGCGAAGTTGCCTTTATTAATATAATTCTTGATGAGATTGACCAGCGTTGGCCAAAGCTTGAGACAACCAGGCGGATTCACGAATTGGTTCGTCGAGTGATCACGCGCTTTGTTGAGGGTGTTATAAGGGCGAGCCAAGACATATTGAAACCATATAAATCCGCCTCAGTTGAGGATATCCGCAAAGCGGGACTGACGCTCATTCGTTTTCCGGAGGAATTGAGTGAAGCGGATCGGGCGATCAAAAAATTTCTTTTTGCGCGGATGTATCGTAGCCCATCGGTGATGAGGATCCGAAATGATGCTGAACAAGTTATTCGTGATCTTTTTGACGCCTATATTGCCGACATCTCGCATTTGCCAGAAGAATGGCAGCAGGGACTTGATGAGAATAATCGTCTTCAAATGCGGCGACGGATTGCTGATTACATCGCCGGAATGACCGATCGCTTTGCGCTTGATGAACATCGGCGCCTGTTTGACGCAACCCCGGAATTGCGATAGCGCCCGATGCCATTCGCTTGAAACCCATATTAGAGCGCATTCTCCCATGAATCTTTTCGAACTCTTTCAAAACCGCATCGCCGCCTGTGTGTCCGATCTTGGTCAATCGGTTGATTTACCGAAAGGCGTCGATACAGGGCGGATCACAGTCGAACCGCCACGAGATCCTTCGCATGGTGATCTTGCGACCAATGCGGCGATGGTCCTTGCCAAAGACGCCTCGATGCCGCCGCGCGTTTTTGCGGAAAAGCTTGTTCCGCGTCTTCAAGCCCTTGAGGGAGTTTCGTCCGTTGAAATCGCAGGGCCGGGGTTCATCAATCTCCGCTTGGATTCATCATTGTTTCATGGCGTATTGAGATCCATTCTAACTGACCGCGAAGCCTACGGCCGCAGCACCAAAGGTAAACGCAAAAAGGTAAATGTTGAATTCGTATCTGCCAATCCGACGGGTCCCATGCATGTTGGCCATGGTCGAGGCGCCGTCTTTGGCGATGCTTTGGCGAGCTTGCTCGATTTTGCAGGCTATGATGTCACTCGTGAATATTACATCAATGATGCGGGCGCGCAGGTCGATATTCTCGCACGCTCTGCGTTTCTTCGGTATCGCGAAGCATTAGGCGAAAACATCGGCGCGATTCCCGAGGGCCTTTATCCGGGGGATTATCTTGTGCCCGTGGGTGAAGCACTTTCGAAACAATATGGATCTTCACTCCTAAAACAATCGGAAAAGGAATGGCTTCCGATTGTGCGCCAAGCGGCAATCGATGCGATGATGGATCGTATCCGTGAAGATCTTGCCGCGCTCGCGATCAATCATGATGTCTTTTTCTCGGAGCGTTCATTATCTGAGGGCGGAAACCGTGACGAGATTGCTGCCCTGATTGATGAATTGAAATCGCGCGATCTTGTTTTTCAAGGTCGATTACCGCCGCCAAAAGGCGCGCCGGTAGAGGATTGGGAAGATCGTGAACAAACTTTGTTTTGTGCCACACAATATGGCGATGATGTTGATCGTCCGCTTTTAAAATCGGATGGCACCTACACTTATTTTGCAGCGGATATTGCTTATCATCGCTCGAAATATCTGCGTGGCTTTAAGACTATGATTGATGTGTGGGGCGCGGATCATGGCGGTTACATCAAACGTATGACCGCAGCGGTCAAAGCGGCGACCGATGGTCTTGGTGATCTTGACGTCAAGATCTGTCAGCTTGTTCGACTTCTGCGTAATGGCGAGCAAGTGCGTATGAGCAAACGCTCCGGCGATTTCATTACATTACGCGAAGTTGTTGATGAAGTCGGTCGTGATGCGGTGCGCTTCATGATACTTTATCGCAAAAATGATGCGACTTTGGATTTTGATCTCGGCAAAGTTATTGAACAATCGAAGGATAATCCGGTCTTTTATGTTCAATATGCTCATGCACGTTGTGCGTCGGTCGCGCGCCAGGCACAAACGTCAATCAATCCGGGCTCTGATGAGTTTAAGCACGCGGATCTTAAGCGTTTAACTGATGAATCGGAGAGGGGCGTCATGCATCGTCTTGCTCAGTATCCGCGTCTTATTGAAAGTGCAGCCTTAGCGCATGAACCGCACCGAATCGCTTTCTATCTTCACGAGGTTGCGAGTGATTTTCACGCGCTTTGGAATCGCGGCAAGGATCATCCGGACTTACGTTTTGTCATTGAGAATGATAGAGATTTATCGATCGCGCGACTCGCTCTGGTCGATTCGGTTCGAATTGTTCTCGCGTCTGGCCTTTCGGTCTTAGGGGTTTCGGCTCCAGACGAAATGCGGTGAGTCGGTTCGGGCAGGGTATCCGCCGATCAGTGCGCGTATAGCCGGAACATTACTCATGACGGATGACGGGCGCGGACAAAGTTCCGTGAACCTCGAGGAGCTTGAGCGTCAGTTGCGGGAGGCATCTCGCAGCCGTATCCGCGCGGCCGCCTCTGATCCGTCTTTACGGGGCACTGAAGCTGAGAATGCCTCAATACCTGATTTGGCGGCGCTCACGCGCCAATTTGGTGCGCGTCCGGCGAATCCGCCACAAAGCGCGCCACAACAGACAATTAAAGGTGCGTGGATTCTCCCAGTAGCAAGTGTTCCCGCCAAGCCGCGTTATGAAACGCCGTTGGTGACTGAGACCTCATGGGATAGGCTTCAAAGCCAAAATCCCTCATTCGAAGGCGGGGAAGGTGATGGGCCGCCGATTTACGGGTCGGAGCCAGCGTCATCTTCTAAGGGATCTTCGCAAGCTCCGCCCTTTGATGTGCGTCCGTCGTCATTCTCGTCCGCGCCACCCGCTCAAGACGTGCCTCCTGGTGGATTTACCGGCCTCGTAGGCGAATTGCCGCGCGGCTTTGGTCCTCCGGTTACGGATCGATTTCCGGCTGTTGAGAAAGAAAGACGTCGATCTTGGTCGGGTCTTCGCGCGATTGTTATGATTGTATTCGTCGCGATTGGTGTGTTGGCGGTCGATCTTTTTCAATCTGGCCGTTATTCAGTGACCTTGGGTCCACAGCCAGATCAAAAACAAGTACCCGTCATCAAGCCTGATCCGACGCCTGTAAAGATTGCGCCAGACAATAAGACCGCGGAGGCCTCACCTGCAGGTACGGAACTTTTCACAAAAGACACGCCCGAAAATTCGGCGACCGTGAAAAACCGGTCAACGGCTGAAGTACCTGTCGATGTGAATGCGATTGTTAAAGACGCTCCGGCGACGAAATCGATTGTTCCGTCGATGGTCGATCCCAAGGCCGTGAAAACGGTCACGGTTAGACCGGATGGTACCATTTTAGGCGATCCGCAGATTACGCCCGCTAAACCGAGTGCTGATACAGCTCCTCAAGTGGCGCAACCGCCGAAAAACGTCGCGCCTGTTGCCCCCGCACCGGCGTTTCCAATAACTGAACCCGCTGTCGTTGCAGCGAATACGCCACCTCCAGTTCAACCTGTTAAACCGACAAAGCCTAAATTGCCGCCGCTCATTGGTGAACCGGCCGCTGTTCCGCTTCCCGCGGCACGGCCGAATGATTTGGATCTTGTTGCGGAAGCGCCCGCAACAGCTGATCCGCTCGCGGATCTTGTGAAATCAGCAACGGATAGCCCCCCCGCTGCGGAGCCGTTTGAAGACGCTGCGCCGGCGACTGTGACCGGGGAATATTCAGTTCAGTTTGGAGCGCCTGCGGTTGAAGCGGATGCGAATGGTCTTGCGAAGCGGGTGAAGGCCGAATTCGCTGAACAAATCGACGGTCGGGATGTTCTTGTCATCAAAGCAGAAAGCAATGGCAAAACCGTTTATCGTGTGCGCGCGGTAGGCTATACGCGCGACGAAGCGAATGCGACTTGCAGCGGCGTGACTTCGGCTGGCGGCAAATGTTTTATCGCTCGTAATTAGAATTTTGTGATGGCTCATTCTTTTCTTAGCTGCCGTGCCTTTGTGTCTGGTTGTTCGGGGCACCGCTTGACTTCCGATGAACGAGATTTTTTCAAATCTACATCGCCTTGGGGACTCATTCTTTTTAAGAGAAATGTTCTAGAACCATCTCAAATTAAGAAGTTAATTTCAGAATTCAGAGAGGTAGTCGGTCGTTCTGATGCACCCGTTTTGATTGATCAGGAAGGTGGGCGGGTCCAGAGGCTCGGGCCACCACATTGGCGACGCTATCCAGCGGCACAACGTTATCTTGAGGTGGCGCGCGGTGACCTTTCAAAGGCAGAAGAACTCACGCGTCTCGGCGCTCGTCTGATAGCCCATGATCTTCATGAATTGGGGTTCACGATCGATTGTGCTCCCGCACTCGATCTCGGGTTTGAGGGGCGAACAGATGCCATCGGCGATCGCACATTCGCCAGAGATCCTCGTGACGTCATCCGTCTTGGGCGCGCCTTTGCGGAAGGGCTTTCGGCGGGAGGTATTCTCCCCGCAATCAAACATATGCCCGGGCACGGACGGGCAGTTGTAGATAGTCACAAGCTATTACCCAAAGTCGAAGTACCAATTCCTGAGCTTATTGAGAGCGATTTCCTACCTTTTCGCGCGCTTTCCGATCTGCCGATCGGTTTGACAACCCATATTCTTTTTCCGCATGTGGATCCAATAGCTCCTGCGACTTTATCGGAGAAAGTCGTCCAAGACGTCATTCGCGGGTTGATTGGTTTTGATGGGCTTCTCCTGTCTGATGATATCTCGATGGAAGCGCTTCACGGCGATTTCAGATCCCGCGCGGCGGCCTTTTTTTCGGCCGGTGGCGATATTGCGCTTCATTGCAATGGCGATCTTGCGGAAGCTGAAGGGGTGGCGGCGGCAAGTCCTCTCGTAAAAGACAAGACGCTTGAACGGGTGGAAAGAGCATTTTCGTGGCTGAAACCCGCTCCGAAACCGTTCGATCCTGTGGATGCAGCCGCGAAACTCAATGCTGCGCTTGCTCTTGCCTGAAAACGGGACCAGAGTCCGTCGCGAATTTGATCTTGCGAGCGCTGTAGATTATGTCCGAGTCCGAGTTTTTCGGCAGTTCAGATTTTGAGGAAGATCGGGCAACAACCGATCCGGTCCTCTTGATCGATACAGAGGGGTTTTCAGGCCCGCTTGATCTGTTGCTTGAATTGGCACGGCGGCAAAAGGTCGATTTGAGCAAGATTTCGATCTTGAAACTAGTCGAGCAATATCTTGCCTTTATTGAGCGCGCCCGCACTTTGCGTCTCGAATTGGCGGCCGACTATCTCGTGATGGCTGCCTGGCTCGCTTATTTGAAGTCGCGGCTTTTGGTGCCAGCGCCGGAGTCGAGTGCCGAGCCTGATGCCGCCGATCTCGCTGCCGCGCTTGCCAACAAGCTCAAGCGCCTTGAGGCGTTTCGCGGGTTAGCCCGGATGCTTCAAGACCGGCCGCAACTTGATCGCGATATGTTCGGTCGCGGCCAGCCAGAACCGGTCGCGATGCGAAAGATCCCGATCTTCGACGCGTCGATTCATGATCTCTTGAATTCTTATGCACAGCAAAGGCAAACCCGGGTTCTTTCGAAGATTTCGCTTCAAAAACGGGTTGTTTGGTCCTTTGATGAGGCCCGTGCTGCCCTTGAGCGGCTAGTCGGCGTCTCAAAAGAGTGGGCAGTGCTCGATGATTACCTGATTGCCTTTATTACTGAACCTGAGCAAAGACGAACCGTGAGGGCGACGGCTTTGTCGGCTTCACTCGAACTTGTGAAGGAGGGACGGGCCGAATTGCGTCAGGATGCCGCTTTCGCCCCAGTCTATCTCAGAGCTCGATTTAATGCAGAACCGGTAAGACAGACCTGAAATTGATGATATGATGACTGAAATGGCCTCCTCCTCGCTACCAAACGAAGATACTGAATTCGAAGACGGCGTTGCGACACGCGATGCTGTTTTTTTCCGCGATAAGCGCATCGTGGAAGCGCTTTTGTTCGCTTCTGAGCGCCCTTTGGCTGTGGAAGATTTCAGGTTTCACCTCGGTAAGAAGGCGCAAATTGATGCTATCCTCGCCCAGCTCGCTGCTGATTTTGCTCCGCGTGGCGTCAATCTTAAAAATGTTGCCGGCAAATGGGCTCTGCGGACAGCGGAAGATCTCGGCTATCTCCTCATTCGGGAGAAGCACGAGCCGCGCAAGCTGTCGCGGGCGGCGATGGAGACCTTGGCGATTGTCGCCTATCACCAGCCTGTGACGCGCGCTGAGATCGAAGATATTCGTGGCGTGGCGACGAGCAAAGGCACATTGGATGTGCTGCTCGAGACCGGTTGGGTGCGCTTGCGCGGCCGCCGCAAAGCTCCGGGTCGTCCGGTCACCTATGGCACGACAGAAGCCTTCCTTGTTCAATTTGGCCTTCAAGCCATCACTGAATTGCCTGGTTTGGCCGAATTGAAGGGTGCTGGCTTCTTTGACGGCCGGTTGCCAGCTAATTTCAACGTTCCTGAACCCTCTGACAGCTCCGAATTGCAGGCGGACGAAGATCCGCTTGAGGAAGATCTGTTCGTCGCGATTTCAGAGGAGCGCCTTGGCGCCGAAGAAGAGCGGCTTGAAGCTGAAGCGGGCGAGTAAACGCTCGCTTCCGCTTTAGAGCTTAATGGCGGGCAAAGGCCCGAAAAATGGCTTTTGCTTACAGGTAGTTCTTGTTTTTATGGGCTGAGCACCCTAATTTCACCCTACACAAGGGAACCGCTCCGGCCGGGACCCGTTCTGGCGAGGAGGCTTTAATGGGAAGCGTAAGCATTTGGCATTGGATCGTGGTTGGCATCATTGTGATGCTTCTCTTCGGTCGCGGAAAAGTGTCAGAACTGATGGGCGACGTCGCCAAGGGCATCAAATCCTTCAAAAAGGGTATGACGGAAGAAGATGTCACCACCGCATCCGCTCAGCCAACCGATACGTCAAAGCCGGTTGCTGATCAGCGGCAGGCCGCTCCAGCACAAGCTCCGAACGAACACAAAGCGGGTTGATCGCGCTCTGTCAGGCTGAGGGTTTGTTGACCTTCCGCTGACATCTAAATGGACAGAGAAAGACTATGTTTGATTTTGGATCCGGCGAACTC
>VGCJ01000059.1 GCA_016870035.1 Alphaproteobacteria bacterium | reverse complement strand
AACAGCAGCAAAGATTGTAATCCCGAAGTACTTGGCAAAACCGTCGGCGTCTGTTGGGGTTTTGTGAATGCGCATTGGGGCTATTTCATCTTCGGTCAATATCCCCAGCCATTACGCTGGCGGCCGGAATTGTTTTTTGCGCTCGAGGCCGTAGGTCTGGTTTGGCTCCTAGCGCCGAGCATTCCGCGCAAAGATTGGGCGATGATTTATTTCTTTATCATTTTTCCGGTTGTTGGATTTATTCTTTTGCATGGGTCTCCGGCGCTCGGGCTTCCGATTGTGCAAACTCACTTCTGGGGTGGTTTTCTCGTCTCCATCGTTATTGGCACTGTAGGGATTGTCATCTCGGTTCCGGTGGGGATTTTACTGGCGCTTGGTCGTCGCTCGCGCATGCCGGTCGCTCGCACGGCCAGCGTTGTGATGATTGAATTCATTCGCGGTGTACCGCTCATCACAGTTCTCTTCATGGCGAATGTGATGTTTCCGCTCTTTGTGCCTGAAGGCTGGCGTCCGGATCCGCTGTTGCGCGTGCTTGTGGGCGTCGCGCTCTTCTTCTCGGCCTATATGGCAGAAACCGTGCGTGGCGGATTGCAAGCGATCCCGCGCGGTCAATATGAGGCCGCTCAAGCTTTGGGGTTAAGCTATTGGCAAATGATGGTGAAGATCATCCTGCCGCAAGCGCTCAAAATTGTTATTCCGGGGATTGTGAATAATTTTATCGGTCTTTTGAAAGACACAACACTTGTCGCCATCGTCAATATCTTTGACTTCCTCAAAGTGATTGAAGCGGCGCTTAACAATCCGGTGTGGCGATTGTCGCAAATGCCTTTCGCGGGTTATCTCTTTGCTGCGATCGTCTATTTCATTCTCTGCTACGGGATGGCGCGCTATTCGATGTCGGTTGAAAAGCGTTTGGCCATCGATCATCGACATTAGGGAGTTCCGATTATGGCAGCCGAGGCGTCCCTCAATCTGAAACCCGGAAAACTCGTGCATGAAAATGCGATCGAGATCAAAGGCATGAATAAATGGTTTGGTACCTTTCACGTGTTGCGCGATATTGATTTGACGATCAAGCGCGGTGAACGTGTGGTCGTGTGCGGACCTTCCGGCTCTGGCAAGTCAACCTTGATCCGCTGTATCAATCGTTTGGAAGAGCATCAAAAAGGTTCGATCATCGTCGATGGCACAGAGCTCACAGCGGATGTCAAAAAAATCGATGAAATCCGCCGCGATGTCGGGATGGTGTTTCAACATTTCAATCTCTTTCCGCATTTAACCATTCTTGAAAATCTGACACTCGCTCCGATTTGGGTGAAGAAGCTTCCTAAGAAAGAAGCCGAAGACATCGCGATGCATTATTTGAAACGCGTGAAGATTCCGGAGCAGGCACAAAAATTTCCAGGTCAGCTATCCGGCGGTCAGCAACAGCGCGTGGCGATTGCTCGCTCGCTTTGTATGTCTCCAAAAATCATGCTGTTTGACGAACCAACATCCGCGCTTGACCCGGAAATGGTCAAAGAAGTGCTCGACACAATGGTGTCGCTTGCCGAGGACGGCATGACGATGATTTGTGTGACGCATGAAATGGGTTTTGCGCGGCAAGTCGCCAATCGCGTGATCTTTATGGATCAAGGGCAAATTGTTGAAGCTAATGTTCCGGATGAGTTCTTTAAAAATCCGCAACATGGGCGGACGAAATTGTTCTTAAGTCAGATCTTGCATTGAGGGGTTAGGGATTAATGAGGCATACTTCTACTGCCTCATCCCTTCACCACTTCGCACTCGTCGCGTCCGCCCCATTCGGCCCATGAGCCGTCATAAAGCGCTTGAGCAGGCGTGCCTAATATTTCAAGGGCGAGGGCGAGGATGGCTGCGGAAACACCTGAACCGCAGCTCGTGATGACCGGTTTCGTAAGATCAACACCGGCATTTTTGAATGCGTTCTGCAATGAAGCGCTGTCAGCAAGACTGCCATTCTTGACCACTCCGCCGAAGGGCACGTTGAAACTTCCCCGCATATGACCGGATTTCAAACCAGGGCGCGGCTCCGGCGCATCGCCTTTGAATCGATCGGCTGGACGCGCGTCAACAATCTGTGCGGATTTGTTCTTCAATGTGGATTTGATCGTTTCGAGATCAGCCACCGCAAGCGCGTCAAATTTTGCTTTGAATTGTTTTGGTGCTCGTTGAGCGGGTGCATTTGTCCAGGCGTGGCCCTCCGCTTTCCATTTGGGTGCGCCGCCTTCGAGAATTGAGATATGCGAGGCGCCCATGACTTTGAATGTCCACCACACTCGGGCAGCCGCAAACAAACCCGCGCCATCATAGACGACGATATGATCTTGATCCGAAATGCCCATAGCGCCAACGATGCGTGCGAACTCATCGGCACTTGGCAACATGTGCGGCAGATTTGTTGTTTTGTCGGCAACTGCGTCGATATCGAAATGTTGCGCATTCGGAATATGGCCTTCCGCATATTCCTTTTTGCCATCGCGATTCATCGTTGGCAGATACCAACTCGCGTCGATGATTGCGACATGGGTGTCATTGATATGCGCTGCAAGCCATTCAGTTGAAACAAAAGGTGAGGCGGTCATTTTTGTAAAATCCTCAAACTAGCGCGATGCGTACGCGACGATTGATCTTGCCTTTTTTCTCGATGGCCGTCACCGCGACCATGCCAATCTCGCTCGTGTTCTTTACATGCGTGCCGCCGCAGGGTTGCAGATCAAGTCCTGCAATATCCACAAGGCGCACGCGGCCCGTGCCCATCGGCGGCTTTACGGACATGGTTTTGACGAGCGAGGGATTAGCTTCCAATTCTTCGTCAGCAATCCAGCGATAGGTTACATCGGCATTTTGCGAAATGCGCCGCATCAACTCGGCTGTGATTTCGTATTTGCCTTGGCCGGCGTCAGGAATATCAAAATCAAGACGCCCATCGCCATCACCGATTGAACCGCCTGTTACAGGATAGGGCAGCACCGTTGTTAACACATGCAGTGCCGTGTGAATGCGCATTCGTTCCAACCGAATGTCCCAATCGATTGCGGCCACGACTTTGTCGCCGACTTTCGGTAGCACTTCTCCTTCTTGAGGCACATGCACCACTTGCGATTTGTCTTCGCCATAGACCGTCGTTGCGATTTTTGTCACCGCGCCATTTGAATGCGTAATGGTTCCGACGTCACCGGGCTGTCCGCCGCCTGTCGCGTAAAACACCGTGCGATCAAGAATGATGCCGTTACGCTCATTGATCGCGACGATGATCGCTTCGCATGATTTCAAATAGGCGTCGTCGCGGAAGAGTAATTCGGTCGGCATGTCACAAGAAATCCGGCTTGATGGAAGACTGATTAGTCAACCATGCCGGAACAGGAAGATTCTTGGAACGCAAAAATTCAGGGTTCAGCATTTTGGAGGCGTAGCGGCTCATGCCGTCGCAAAGGATCGTTACGATCGTATGTCCGGGTCCGAGTTGTTTGGCCAAGCGGATCGCGCCCGAGATATTGACGCCCGATGAACCGCCAAGCGAAATGCCTTCTTCTTCCTGCAACTTAAAGACGAGCGGGATCGCTTCGTCGTCCGTGATTTGAAACGCGACATCAATCGGAGCGCCTTCAAGATTTTTCGTAATTCGACCTTGGCCGATCCCTTCGGTGATGGACGAGTCCTCAGATTTCAATTCGCCATGCGTATAGAAATTATAGAGCGCGGCGCCCATCGGATCGGCAAGGCCGATTTTGATTTTGGGATTTAGAGCTTTGAGACCACGACCAGTTCCCGCAATTGTTCCGCCGGTGCCAACCGCGCAGATAAAGCCGTCCACTTTGCCATCGGTCTGCTCATAGATTTCTTTCGCTGTCGTCCTCTGATGGACTTCGCGGTTGGCGACATTGTCGAATTGGTTGGCCCAGATTGCGCCCGCCTTTTCAGTGGCGGCGAGTTTCTCCGCCAAGCGGCCGGACAGTTTCACATAATTATTAGGGTTCGAATAAGGCACGGCGGGGACTTCAATCAAAGTTGCTCCCATCTGCCGCAGCGTTGATTTCTTTTCTTCTGATTGGGTCTCTGGAATCACGATCACGGTTTTGAGCCCGAGCGCATTGCCGACGAGCGTCAGGCCGATGCCTGTATTCCCGGCCGTTCCTTCGACGATTGTGCCGCCGGGCTTTAGCGTGCCACGTTTCACTGCATCTGAAATAATGCCCAAAGCTGCGCGATCTTTGACCGAACCACCCGGATTCATAAACTCGGCTTTGCCAAGAATGGTGCATCCTGTTTCATCGGAAGCCCGGTTTAGGCGAATGAGCGGTGTATTTCCTATGGTTTCGAGGAGGGTTTGGGCGATGGCCATGGGATCTCGGGGGTAAGATTTGCTGCACGGGGCGTGTCACGAATTGATAGATAGTGGCGTTGAGGAAAAGCCGCAATCTCTCGAAATTGTGTCCGGTGACGTGTCAATTTCCTGCGACAAATTGTGTTGTCAAAAAAAGAAAAAAGGCGTGATCCGCTCTTTTGCCTTCTTCGTAATTCCGCTAATTAGTGATCAGAGGTGTGTGTTTTGGCTATAAATGGGTTTAATTCTGAGCGGGAAGGTGCATTAAACGCCCTTTTGGCAGATTATGCGGCGGGTTATTTAAATCCCGCTCTCCATAGTTTGGTCGCGGCCCATCTCGAAATGAAGCCGGATAACCGTTCGTTCGTATCGACTCTTGAGGCTGCCCAAGCCCGCACGCTTGAAGACGAGACGCCGGTTGATGTCGCCGATCGCCAAGCGTTCCTCGATCGTGTTTTTGCTATCGGGGACCGTCAGGTTCCGGTGATGATCAAGCGCAAGAATTCCGTGCTGCCGGACGCGCTTCACGCCTTCGTCGGCCGTGAATTGGATGACGTGAAATGGCGCAGTGTGCTCCCGGGTCTCAAAGAATTCCATATTTTCGATAAGGACTCTGAGACGGAGGCGTCGCTTCTGTGGATCCGTTCGGGTCGTCGTATGCCCGCGCACACACATGAAGGTTCAGAAGTTACGCTCGTATTGAAGGGCGGCTTTTCGGACATTATGGGTCATTATTGTCGTGGTGATATTGCGATTGCTGATGGCGATGTGGACCATCGCCCGCGCGCGGATAATGGTGGCGATTGTATTTGTTTTGCCGTGACCGATGCACCTGTGCGGTTGACCGGTCTCATCGGGCGTTTTCTGCAACGTTTCTCAGGTTATTGATATGAGCGATCTTTACCGCGCGCAGCCAGAAGATGGGCTTGCGTGGGTGACAGGCGCAAGCTCCGGAATCGGTCGCGGAACCGCGCTTGAATTGACGCGGCGCGGTTTTCGTGTCTTAGCGACCGCTCGTTCAAAAGAAGCGCTCGATACACTTGTAAGCGAAGCATCTTCTCTTAAAGGCAGCATCATTGCGCGCACAGTTGATGTGACCGATGCAGCCCTACAAAAACAAGTCGTTGATGAGGTAGAAGCGTCAGAAGGGCCGATCGTGTTGGCCTTTTTGAATGCGGGTATTTATTGGCCGATGCGCGCGCATCCTTTCGATGCTGCATCCTTCAAAAAAATTTTTGATGTGAATGTTGGCGGTGTCGTCAATGGTCTTGAAGTGATATTTGATCGCATGGCCGCGCGTGGTCGCGGACAAATCGCGATCAATGCCTCTGTCGCAGGATATATCGGTTTACCGCGTGCCGCTGCGTATTCTTCATCTAAAGCGGCATTGATCGTTATGGCCGAAAGTTTGAAAATCGAGACTGATGCGCTTGGGATCACACTTCAAATCGTCAATCCGGGTTTTGTGAAAACACCATTGACCGATAAAAATGATCACCCAATGCCCTTCTTGATGGAGCTTGTTGACGCTTCTCGCGTGATTTGTAACGGCTTCGCGCGTGGAGGCTTTGAAATCACCTTCCCTTGGCAATTGTCGCGCATTTTGAAATTTTTGCGTCTCTTGCCTTACGAGGCTTATTTTTCGCTCATTCGCAAATCAACCGGCTATCCGCCAAAACGCTAATCATTTCGAATAGATGATTTGGCGGACGTCGATATTGCCTGTGCGGAAGCCGGCTTCGCAATAAGCCAAATAATATTCCCACATTCTGCGAAAACGCTCATCAAAGCCAAGCGGCATCAAATCAGGCCAAGCCGCACGGAAGCGATCGCGCCATTGCACAAGCGTTTCGGCGTAGTCAACGCCGAAAATGCGCTCATGCTGAATCATCATGCCGACACGTTCACCAAGTTGCTTCATAATACGAGGTGAGGGCAGCATACCGCCCGGAAAAATATAGCGGCGAATGAAATCCATCTCGCGGCGATAAGTCTGGAAAAAGCGGTCCTGAATCGTAATCACTTGCAATCCGGCTTTACCGCCAACCTTCAAGCGTTCGGAAAGGGTGTTGAAATAAACGGGCCAGAATTGTTCCCCGACCGCTTCGAACATTTCAATTGAAGCAACACGGTCATAGAGCCCGCGCTCATCGCGGTAATCTTGCAATTTAATCTCGACTTTTTCATTGAGCCCCACATTGAAGATACGCTTCTTTGCATAGTCGAATTGCTCTTGCGAGATGGTAAGACCGGTGACTCGGCAACCGATTTCCTTTGCGGCAAATTCTGCAAAGCCGCCCCAACCGCATCCGATTTCCAAAACAGAGTCATTGCTTCCGATTTTTGTTTCGCGCGCGAGCGCTGCATATTTTGCAGTTTGCCCGTTTTGCAAATCTTTCCCAGGCGTTTCGAACAGGGCCGATGAATAGGTCATTGTCGGATCAAGCCACCGCGTATAAAACGCATTGCCTAAATCATAATGGGCATGAATGTTTCGCTTTGATCCGGCTTTCGTGTTGCGATTAAGCCAATGGTGGAACAATTGCCAATAACGAATAATGGCTCTGCCTTCTAGCATCATCGAAATCAAATGATGATTGGCCGTGAAGAGTTGCAGAAAAACCGTGAGGTCTCTTGCTTCCCACTCACCACGTAAGAAGGATTCCGCAACGCCGATATCGCCACCCGTCATCAACCGCCTTGCGAAAGAGTAATCATGGATGATCATCTCCGCATCGGGGCCTTTTTGTGCGCCTTCGAAGACAAAGCTGCGACCATCAGGCAAACGGAGTGTTAGAGAACCAAATTCGATACGACTGGCCAGTTTCATAGCTTGGCGAACAAAAAAAGGTAGCGTCGCCGTAGCGTTGCTTAAAGTTTCACGAGTCATTTTCACCGCCGGGGCGACATGATTGGCCGTATCAAGCATGACATTCCCATTCCCGTGTCAAGAACAAGCCTTCGCGGGCCGTTCTTATTTCTCACTAATCACACTTGAGGGCTCAGGCGGCGCAGGTCGCGCATGAAGACGCAGACCTTTCATCCAAAGCCGGAGCGCCTCAATATGAATTCCACCAATTATTTTGAGGGTGAGAAACGGGATCGTCAAGCAGAGCTGAACGAGGGAACGGGTTGAAAATCGCAAAAAACTCCCATGAAAACTCGCCGCCATAACAGGCTCGTCTTGATCGGTCACAAGGATCCGAACGCCAACGGTTTCATCGGGCGGGTGAATTCGAAAGCGGTAAGCCATTTCAACCGGATTGAATGGCGAAACGAAAAAGCGCTTGGGGCTTTCTTGGCGAATGCCGGCTTCAGTCTGTTCGCCAGGTTTTAAGGGGGCCACATAGGTATGATGCTCGCCAAAAGTATTGCGAACCTCATAGAGAAGGCCCACGAGCCGTTCCTGATCATCATAAGCGAAATAGACGCTTAACGGATCAAAGACATAGCCGAGAATTCTTGGATAGCAGAGAAGGTGAATGCGTCCACCATCCAGTTGAAGTCCTGCTTTTTTGAAGAGTTTCCGCGCGTGTGAGGCAAGAGATGAGCCGTCCCGCGGGCCATGATCGCGCTCATAGACGCTCATCAAATTGAATTTGTTCACCGAGAATAATGGACTTTGGCGATCAATCTGATCGAGTGCGTCAAGATCGATGAGAAGCGAAAAGACGGAATAAGAAAAGCGATGGCTGACCGGCCTCATGCGCTGATGCATGACCGGACCGCAATAAAACGAGATCGGATCAAATTCGAAAGCGTGATGTTTCTGATTTGTGTTCGTGTTCATTCGGCAGCCGTAGCAAGACGAGGGCGCAGAGCCCAGTCCGGCAGGGCTCCGAAATGGGCCGCGACATCAAGACCTGACATCAAACCATCTTCATGGAAACCATATCGTGTCCATGCGCCAGCAAACCAACTCCGGTTTTTTCCTTGCAAGCGACCAAGCTTTGGCTGAGCTTCAATGGCAGCGGCATCAAATTGTGGGTGATCATAAGTATAGATACCGAAAACACTCTCTTCAGCCGGTGGCGTTTGCGGATTGAGTGTCACAAATACCGGACGATCGGAATCAAGATTTTGTAATTTATTCATCCAATAGGTGACACAAAGATCATCATAGAGACCTTTGCCTTGTAACACATTCCACGCCGCCCAAGCGCGTTTACGCTTTGGCATGAAGCGCTGATCGCGGTGTAGATAGACTTTGTTGGGCTTATAGGGAATGGCACCGAGCACGGCACGCTCTTCCGCAGTTGCACCTGCACCAAGAATTGAAAGTGTCTCATCCGTGTGCGAAGCGAAGATCACGCCGTCGAATGTTTCTTCTGTGCCGTCGGATAAGGAAAGACGAACGAAATCAGTGTACCTTTCAACTGACTTTACGCCTATACCCAAACGCACGCGATCTTGAAACGCTGCGATCATTTTTTTGACATAAGTCCGACTGCCACCGCGAACGGTACGCCATTCAGGCGCTGCAAATCCGAGAAGGTGATGATTGTTAAAAAAGGCGATAAATGTCCGCGCCGGAAAATTCAGCATCGCTTGCGTCGACATGGACCAGATTGCGGCCCCCATGGGCAACAAATAATCATTACGGAATTTTTGTGAGAAGCGGTGACGCACCAAATAATCGCCGAGCGAAACATCATCGAGTCGATTATCTTTGAAATCCGAAAAAGCAGTTCGATTGAAGCGCAATATTTCGAACAGCATTTTTAGATAGCCGGGCGAAAACAAATTTGACCTTTGCGCGAATAAACCGCCAACAGGATTTTTTGTACGCCCACACCATTCAAAACGACCGTGATCGGCTGAGAGTGAAAAGCTCATATCCGAGAATTCAGTCTCAACGCCGAGATGATTGAAGAGCGAAGTTAGAAGGGGATAATTTACTTCGTTATAAACAATGAAGCCGGTGTCAACTGAGAGCCTCTTTCCATCATAATCAATATCGACCGTTGCCGAGTGACCGCCGGCGCGTGCGTCTTTATCAAAAACAGTAATCTCATGCGAAGTGCAGGTCGAGAGAGCATAAGCCGCCGCATTTCCTGCAATCCCGGTGCCGATAACGGCTAGCCGCATTTTGTCCCCGCTTTGTGTGCGTAATTTCTTCATCATGGGCTTTAAGCTGATTCCTTCAAGGATTTATATGCGTCCAAAGCACGAATTCGCGCTGCATCATGATCGACAATCGGTTTTGGATAGGTTTTACCAAGAATTACGCCGGCAGCTTCAAGTTCAAGCGGCTTTGCGGTCCAAGGTGCATGGATGACGCGCGCGGGAAGTGTCTTCAATTCGGGAACAAATTTGCGTACATAATCTCCGTTGGGGTCAAATTTCTCGCCCTGCAACATGGGGTTAAAAATTCGAAAATAAGGCGCTGCGTCCGCACCCGAGCCCGCGACCCATTGCCAGCTTGCCGGATTATTGGCGACATCTGCGTCGACAAGTGTATCCCAAAACCAATCTTCACCGCGACGCCAATCGATCAGCAAATGTTTGACCAAGAATGAGGCGGTGATCATTCGCACGCGATTATGCATGAAGCCGGTTTGCCATAATTCACGCATACCTGCATCAACGATAGGAAAGCCCGTCTCGCCGCACGACCAAGCTTTGAAAAGCTTTTCATCACGCCGCCAGGGAAAGCCATCAAAGCTTCTTTGTACATTGGTGCGCGTTAAATCGGGTTCATGAAAAAGAAGATGATGCGCAAATTCGCGCCAGCCCAATTCGGATTGGAACACACGCAAATCTTCAGATGATGCACGGCTTTTGCGACTTGCTATCGCGAGATCTGCGGCATGCCACACTTGTTTGATCGATATTTCACCAAAGCGAAGATGTGGTGAAAGACGTGAAGTTGAAATGCGATCAGGTCGATTGCGATCCTCCGCATAGCCTTTGAAGCTATTCTCTAGGAAATCATCGAGTCTCTTGATCGCACCCGCTTCGCCCAGCGTCCATTCGGCTTGAAGGCCGGAAGACCAATCCGGCTTTTGAGGCAGCAGGTTTAGATCTTTCAAGGAAACAGCGCCGCTGAACTTTTTCACTTCAAGCGATGTCAGTTTTTTGGGAGCCGGTTCTGCTTGCGCAACATCATGATCGAGCCGAGACGCCCGCCAATAGGGCGTAAAGACTTTCATCGGATCACCGGTTTTTGATTTCACTTCCCATGGCTCACGCAGGAGCGAGCCGTTGAAACTTTTAACCGTGAGGCCCTTGGCTTCATAATGCGACTTCAACGATTTATCAGCTTCGACCTGCAAAGGGTGATAACGGCGGTTCCAGAAGATCGTGCTGATCGAGTGGTCGGCAACAAGCTTATCGATGATCTTTAAAGGCGTGCCTTTGAAGAAATGAAGCGTGCCGCCGCGCTTTTCAATGTCGCGGGCAAGAGATGTTAGACTGTGATGAAGCCACCATCGTGACGCGCCGCCGAGTGAACGGCCACCGGCCGCTTTCTCATCATGAATAAAAGCGAGGACCAACGGCTTTTTGGATGCGACCGCGGCGAGGAGCGCCGGATTGTCGGTCAAACGGAGATCGTCGCGAAAGAGGAGGAGGGCGGCGTCACTCATAACCGGGTTCAAACTCTCGAAATTTGAATTTTTACGGTCTGAGGCAGGATTTGGATTGCTTAAACTCAATAGAAGGGTCGAAAACGGTACTTCTTTGATCAAATAGCAAAAATTTTGAGGAAAAGAGGGGTGGCTCCTCGAGCAGGACTCGAACCTGCGACCATTCGATTAACAGTCGAACGCTCTACCAGCTGAGCTATCGAGGATCACCTAACCGGAGCCGATACATCAGACCGGACCCAGGGCGCAAGTGGAATCGACCCCTTTTCCCGCGCTCTGTGCCTTAAACGTTAAAAAACAGACAACAAGTCGATTTATATTCCCGTTTTGATGTCAAACTGATTGACCGGGCGCGCGGAGTGTCTGTATCTGTCCAGCATTCACCGACACGGGGCCTCGTGGCGGAGTGGTTACGTAGAGGACTGCAAATCCTTGTACCCCGGTTCGATTCCGGGCGAGGCCTCCAAATCGCCGTCAGTTCAGGCTTTTCGTGTGTTTGTGGCGTTGCGTTGATCAGCCCTTTCAGTTGCGTCCCATGTAAAATTGCATAACTCGGTCGTTTTTTCCGCTCGGTTCCTTGCGGCACGAGGGGCGACTCTCCTATATGCAAAGCGTTAACCATAACCGATGTCTTAATCTGACAGGTTTATCATGAATTCGACTCGTCCGCTTCTCGCCTCTGTGGCGACTCTCGCACTGTCTCTCTCAATGGGGGCGGTGAAAGCGGAAACCATCGAAACGGCTCTAGCCCGCGCTTACGCGAATAATGTCGATCTGAACGCGCAACGGGCGAGTGTACGCGCGACTGATGAGCAGGTGCCGCGTGCTAAATCTGGCTATTTGCCGCGCGTATCGGCGCAAGCGCAGGGTGGTAAAAACAACAATGTCTATAATGGCTCAGAGGCGAATTTGACCCCACGCGGTCTAGCGCTGACGATCACCCAGAATCTTTACAATGGCGATCGTACCGCCAGCCAGATTAATGCAGCTGAAGCGGGCGTTCTCGCAGCCCAAGCGGGATTGCGTCAAACCGAACAAAGCGTGCTTTTGAATGCCGCTACACAATATATGAATGTTGTGCGTGACGAAGCTGTGGTTCGTTTGCGCACGGCGAATATTGGCGTGTTGAAAGAACAGCTTCGCCAGACGCAAGATCGTTTTCATGTCGGTGAAGTGACCCGCACAGATGTGGCACAAGTGGAAGCTCAACTTGCCGCAGCGGAAGCCGAATTTTCGACAGCCGTAACAAATATCGCTGTGAGCCGTGCAGCCTATGGTCAGGTTGTCGGCGCTGAGCCTGTTGATCTTGCTGATGCCGAGCCCGTTTCAAAGGGTCTGCCGGGTAGTTTGAAACAAGCTTTAGCCTCTGGTGAATCGTCGCATCCGCAAGTTCAAGCTGCGCGTCATGCGGTTGAAGTGGCCGAAGCGAGTGTGAAAGCCGCCGAAAGTGAATTGAAGCCAAGCGTAGATTTGCAGGGCTCCGTGTCACGTAACTGGGATTATAAATCAGCGAATGATGAAGTGAGCGATGCGAAACTTTTAGGTGTGCTCTCGGTCCCACTTTATGAAGCAGGGGAAGTATCGGCGCGCGTTCGTGCAGCTAAAGAAACACTTGGCCAAAGGCAATTGGAAGCTGATAGCGCGCGCTTTGCCGTACGTTCAGCGATCGCAGGTGCATGGAGCCAATTTGAAACGGCGAATGCACGTTTGAAATCGGCAAAAGCGCAGATAGCCGCGGCAGAAATTGCTTTGAATGGCGTGCGTGAAGAAGCGAAAGTGGGACAGCGCACAACTCTTGATGTTTTGGTCTCGAGCCAGAATCTATTAAGTGCGCAAGTTAATCTTGTGTCCGCACAACATGACCGTGTTGTGGCATCTTATCAGGTGCTCGCGAGCGTCGGTCGCCTCTCGGCCTCGCGGCTTGGCTTGAAAGTCGCAGCCTATGATCCGAAAAAACATTATGAAGCGAGCAAATCGCGCGCGACCGGAACCGACCTTACTCCCTATTAATTGAGTATAACTCGTCCGAAACCGGTAGATTGGTGCCACGGATGCCAAGGT
>VGCJ01000058.1 GCA_016870035.1 Alphaproteobacteria bacterium | reverse complement strand
AGGAAGTGTTGATCACGGATTCAATTCAACCGACAGAAGCCGTGAAGGTCGCGCAGAATATCCGTGTGATTTCGGTGGGCGCGCTTTTAGGCGAGGCGATTGGACGCACCGCGCTTGAAACATCGGTTTCAAGTCTCTTCGATTAATCAGCGCGCCTCTGCCGCGATGTTCTTGATGCGTGACGAACGCATTCAACATGGCCTATACTCGTGATCCATGACCCAGACACCGCGCCCTTCAACGCTCGATTCTCTCACCGCGACTGCAAAACAGGCCGCAAGCAAAGGCTTGCCGCCCGTACATTTGTGGAACCCTGACTATTGCGGTGAGATTGATATGCGCATCGCTTCCGACGGCAGCTGGTATTATCTTGGTACGCCAATTGGTCGTCCCGCGTTGTTAAAACTCTTCTCGACGATCTTACGCAAAGATCCTGAGCGCTATGTGCTTGTCACGCCGGTTGAACGCGTGGGCATTATTGTTGAAGATGCGCCTTTCATAGCCGTCGCCATGGAACGGCAATATCAAAATAGGATTCAGCGTTTAGAATTTCGCACCAATGTCGATGATCATGTTGTCGTAGGCCCCGATCATCCGATGCGTTTTGCGCCTGATGTGAAAGGCGGCTTGAAACCCTATGTGCATGTGCGGGCAGATTTATGGGCGAAAGTCTCTCGCCCTGTCTTTTATGATCTCGTGGCGCTTGGCGAAGAGCGAATGATTGATGATAAAAAAATGTTCGGCATTGCGTCTGATGGAGCGTTTTTTCCAATGATTGAGGCGGATCGCCTCGCCGATCTTTGATCATGAGCTCCCGACTCGTTCAGCCCCTCTCGATCAACGCACTGCGCAAAACTGCGCAAGAGCGCTTGCTCAAATCGCCTCCGCGCGAGACCTTTGATCCTGATCATCTGCCCGCTCTGGGTGATCATCGCTTGGCTGAAAATCTCGCACCTGCCGATGGACGTTTGCATCGTCCAGCCGCCGTTCTGGTGCCGATCATCGCGCGCAATCAAGGAGCGACTTTACTTCTCACAGAAAGATCAAAGGAATTGAAAAACCATGCCGGGCAAATTGCTTTTCCCGGTGGCAAGATTGATGCGCTTGATCAAGATGCGCGCGCTGCGGCGTTGCGGGAAGCCGAAGAAGAAATTGGACTTCAGCAAAAATTTGTTGAAGACTTAGGCTATCTTGATCCCTATCTCTCCTCAACCGGCTACCGCATCATTCCACTTGTCGCCATTGTCACGCCGAGTTTTTCTCTCACCCTTGATCCGCGTGAAGTGGAAAGCATATTCGAAGTGCCGCTCGATTTCTTGATGGACCCCGCGCATCACGAAATTCATGAGAGGGAGTGGCGCGGCGCGCAAAGACGCTATTTTGCCATGCCCTATGAAGAGCGCTATATCTGGGGCGCGACGGCGGGGATCATCCGTTCGCTTTATGAAAGGCTCTATGCGCCATGATGCGCACGATGCTTGAATCGATCTTGCTCTTTCTGGTGCCCTTCGGCGTCTATGCGCTGTGGATTACCTTGGCGCGTCGTTTCGGCTTTGACAGTCCGACCTTCTCACAAGTCGCAACCTATCTTGCGGCTGTGGGCCTCATTCTTGTCGCTTTGTCCTTTATCACGCTCGGTATTTTCGCTGAACGACACCAAGACGCCTATGTTCCGGCACATATGGAAAATGGTCAGCTGATTGAGGGACAATTCAAATGAGCCCGCAACGGCGCATCGCGATGACGGGAAAATTATCGCATGTCGGGCTTCATCGCCTGCTTGCGCTTTTGTCACGCGATAATGAGCAGGCCTATATTGTTGGCGGCGCGGTTCGCAATTCGCTGCTTGGTCTTCCCATCGATGACATTGATATTGCGACGTCACTGCCGCCCGAAGCAGTGATTGACCGCGTAACGACCGCTGGGATGCGCTATATTCCTACTGGCATTGATCATGGCACTGTAACGGTGATTGCCGAAGAACGCCCTTACGAAGTCACGACGTTTCGTGAAGATTATGAAACGGATGGTCGTCATGCCCGCGTGCGTTTTGGTCAAAGCCTGCGCGGCGATGCCGAGCGCCGCGACTTCACCATCAACGCGCTCTATGCGGACGCATCGGGTTTCATTACCGATCCCGTTGGCGGTATTGATGACATCAATGCCCGCCATGTTCGATTCATTGGCGACCCCGTCACGCGGATACGCGAAGACTATCTTCGCTCGCTACGTTTCTTTCGTTTCACCGCGCGCTACGCCAAAGGCGAGGCTGATGAATCAGCCCTGATCGCGGTTGATCAGGAACGCGACGGTCTCTCCAAACTCTCGCGCGAACGTATACGCGCTGAATTGATGAAACTTCTTGAAGCGCCGCGCGTGCTTTATGTGCTACGCTTGATGGCGCATCGGGACTTGATCGATCCCGTTTTTGGTCTGCCGCTCGATCTCGAGGGTTTCACGCGCATGTTGCAGCATGATCCGGGTGCGGATTTGTTTTTGCGTCTCACAGCTTTAGCGGTTCACAAGCCGGATGATGCATTAACGTTACGCGAAACCATGCGCCTTTCAAATGATGAAACAGATCGATTGGAAAAATTGGGTGAAGTGTTGATGCAGCTTTCTGCATTACCGCGTCCACTTAACGCAAAACAAATTCGCAAAATGGCGTTTCGCTATGGTCGCCGTGTGATCACCGATGCTTTGATTGTGGATATGGGGCGTCGTGATGCCAAAGTGGATGCGGAATTGTGGACCGCAGCCGGAAGTGCGCCGACACATTCGCCATTCACCGGCGCGATGGTGATCAAACGCGGCGTGCCTGCAGGTCCGTTGGTCGGTCAAATCATCCGCCATGCTGAAGCGGGTTGGGAAGCGTCCGACTTTTCAAGCGACGCTCAAATTTTACAAAATTTGATCTCGGAGGCGATTGCGCGATATTCTGATGGGGTGGTCTCGTCTTCTGCCCCGCAGGGATGATGCCTTTAACGAAGCGCCAAGGAGACTTCAGCCGTGGTTCAAAAGCCGCTTCGCCCGGAAGTTCTCGCCAAACGCGTGGCGGATCGCCGCAGCGCGCAAAAAGGCGCAGGGATGCGGCATGCGGAAGCTGGACAATGGCGCCGCGAAACTTTTCTCCTTCCGCGCGCCGATGCAAGACAAAAAGCACAAGCGCTCTTCGCGCGTTTTCCAAAAGCGGCCTATATGACCGAAATTGAATGGTGGCGTGTTTGTGATGATGGCCAAATCGAATTCACCATCCGCCGGTTACGCAGCGCTGATTGATCGATCTCGCCTTGCTTTTGCCGAAAAAAGTCCGCTTGCTTCATCATGATTAACTTCGAAAGCCTAAAATGACTCTGTTGTCGACTGCTCCCTTCACACCTTCACATGATCCGGTTGCCGATGCCGAGCACCTGGCCGCACGGCTTTCAGAAGCGCGTCAAGCTTTACGCGCGATCATTTTAGGTGACACGGATGTTGTTGATCTCTCTCTCATTACATTGCTCTCCGCCGGTCATGGTTTGATTGTCGGTGTTCCAGGACTTGCCAAAACAAAATTGGTTGAAACGCTCGGCGTCGTTTTAGGTCTCGATACTAAGCGCGTACAATTCACGCCCGATCTGATGCCGGCCGATATCACCGGTTCTGAAGTGTTGGAAGACAATGAAGCTGGCCGCCGCGCGTTCCGTTTCATCAAAGGCCCTGTGTTTGCCAGCTTGTTGATGGCGGATGAAATCAACCGCGCAAGTCCACGCACGCAATCAGCCCTTCTGCAAGCCATGCAAGAACATCACGTGACGGTGAGTGGCCATCGCTATGATCTGCCCACACCCTTTCATGTCTTTGCCACGCAAAATCCGATTGAACAGGAGGGAACTTATCCCATGCCCGAAGCGCAGCTTGATCGTTTCTTGATGCAGATTGATGTAACCTATCCCAATCACAAAACCGAAAAAGGCATTCTGATGGCGACAACACTCGGGACGGCACAAAAGGCGCACCCTGTTTTGAGTGGGGCCGAACTCATCGCCGCACAAAATTTTATTCGCATGATGCCCATTGGCGAGAGCGTGGTTGAGAGCCTTGTTTCGCTCGTGCGCGCTGCACGACCTGAAAGCGGCGAAGCGGAGATTGCAACGCAGATCTCATGGGGTCCAGGTCCCCGCGCTGGGCAGGCTTTGATGCTGGCAACACGCGCGCGCGCTTTGTTACAAGGTCGTCTCGCGCCCTCACAGGATGATGTCGCGGCACTCGCGGTTCCTGTTTTGAAACATCGTATGGCGCTCTCTTATCGCGCGCGCGCGGAAGGTCTTGTGATCGACGACGTGATCACGCGTCTTGCACAACGCTTCATCTAAAGAAAGCCGACGAGATGCGCGCGCGCTCCTCATCCCCGGTTCGCTTTGATGAGCTTCACGCACGCGCCGCTGATGCCGCCTCACTCGCCGCGTCTCTTCCTCTGATTGCAATGGAAGCACGACGTTTGTCGGCGAGTATAAGTCTTGGACTTCACGGACGCGGACGCGCCGGACCTGGAGAATCCTTCTGGCAATATCGTGCGCTTCGCACCGGTGAAGCGCAAAGCCGCATTGATTGGCGTAAGTCGGCGCGCCACGCCGATACGCTTTATGTCCGAGATCATGAATGGGAAGCCGCACGCGCCTTTCATATCTTCATTGATCGCTCGCAATCCATGCATTACGGCTCTGGCAAACATCCCCAGAAGATTGATCATGCCCTCATCATGGGCCTCGCTTTGGCGGATCTTCTCGTGCGGTCTGGCGAGCGCGTCGGGCTGATCGGGCAAACAACACCCTCCGCCTCGCGCCAAATTATTGATCGTTTGGCGGAAGCGCTTCTTCAACCGATCACCCGTGACGTGGATTTACCGCGCCCTCTCCGTCTTTCAAAACAGGCGCATCTCATTCTGATCGGTGATTTTTTGATCGAGCCTGAAACAATCGAAAAAACACTCACAGAATTTGATCGTGATAACATCTCAATAACTCTGTTGCGTATGCTCGATCCGGCTGAAATCGATTTTCCTTTTTCAGGCGAAACCGAATTACTGAGCGCTGAAAGAGCTCTGGCGCTAAATATTGGTGATGCGGCCGGATTTGCATCAGAAGTACGCAAGAAACTGCAAGCGCATGACCAAGCGCTTCATCAGATCGCTCAGAATCGCCATGCATTTTTTATCACCCATCGAACCGATGAGGCGATGACACAAAATCTCCTCACACTTATGAGGCATTTCTCACGGCGACAAGATGCGGGAGCGCTTCGCGCCCATGGGTAATCTTGTTTTTTCATCGCCCTTTCTGTTGAGCGCTCTCATTCTTCTGCCAGGGCTCTGGTGGCTTTTACGCCTTCTGCCGCCGCAGCCGCAAAAGATTTTATTTCCGCCGCTCGAACTTCTTTTGAATTCAAAACGCAATCAAATCGAGCCGCGACGCAGACCACTTTGGATTTTATTGTTGCGCATCGCTCTTGCCACGCTCTTGATCATCGCGATGGCAGGCCCCATTTTGGTCTCGCGCGCCACGCCTGTTTCAGGTCCGTCACCTCTTCTGATCATTTTTGATCAAGGATGGTCGTCTGCAGTCGATTGGAAGGAGCGTATCACATTTGTGAATTCACTGATTGACGAAGCTGAACGTCAACAAAGCCCTGTCACTCTTATCGCATCAGGACAAGGCAATTCACAAATCGAACCGCTCACAACACAAATTGCACGAAATAAACTTTCAAGTCTTACGCCGGTTTCGTTCGATGCGCCTTGGCAAAAGCATGAAAAATCACTTGCTGAATTTCTTAGTCGCTTTCCCGATGCCCAAATCATTCTGGTTCCTGAGACGGCATCGTTCTCTGACGTGCAACAAAATGAAATAAAAATTTTCACCGAGAAGCCACTCACAATCGTTACCTCACCAAAAGTACCCTTTGCACTTGCGGGATCAATGCACGATGCGAAAGGATTAACGCTTCGTATCATCCGCACGACACAAGGCAGTGAACAAAAAGGTCGTATTCTCGCTTATGAAAATCAAGCGCGACTCATCGGTGAAACGATTTTCACTTTTGATGCGACGTCAACCGAAACGATGGCTCAACTTACATTGCCAACCGAATTGTTGAACCGCATCACACGGCTTGCAATTGAAGGTGAACGCACAGCTGGCGCAACTTGGCTGATTGGTTCGGATGGTCGACGAGCGCGTATCGGTCTCGTCGGCTCTGCCGAAAGCGAAACCAAAAATCGTCTGGCAGATCCCGCTTGGTATATCAAACAAGCGCTTGCGCCTTATGTTGATCTTTTTAATCCGCGCATGGGCCAAAGCGAAGCCATCGCATCTCTCATCGAGTCAAAAGTCGACGTGTTAATCTTGGGCGAGACAACACAATTGTCTCCAGACACTCTTAATAGACTCGCCGTCTATTGCGAAGCAGGTGGAACACTCATTCGCTTTGCGGGCGGCCTGTCACCGGATCGTGAAGACACGCTTTGGCCTGTCCGCTTAAGAGCCGATGGGCGCGCGCTCGGCGGCGCATTGGATTGGCAATCACCGCGACAGCTCGCACCCTTCCCGGAAGCGTCACCTTTTTTTGGGCTTGATATTCCTGCTGATGTCACAATCAAACGTCAATGGCTCGCCGAACCCTCGAGTGATCTCAATCGTTTGAGTTGGGCCAAACTTGATGATGGCACACCACTTGTCACAAGCGCGGTCAAAGGCCAAGGCCGGATCATTTTGTTCCACATGGCGTCTGATTCGACATGGTCAACGCTTCCCGTGTCGGGCCTTTATGTCGAGATGTTGAAACGCATTGCGACGCAGAGCCTCGTTGCAAAAAATAATGCTTCTGTAGCGCAAAATAAATCACCACAACCGCCCTTTTCAATTCTTGATGGCAATGGCGTGTTAGGAACGCCTCCGAATGATGCCGAACCGATCATCCCTCATCAACTCACACGCGCAGATATACTTCATCCTGCAGGATTTTATGGCAGCAAAGACACGCTTTATGCGGTGAATGTTCTTCATGAGACTGATCGCCTCATCAAACCCTCTTATCAGCTTTCAAGTCAGCAAAAGATCTTGAGTTTGGACATCACGCCTTCACGATCATTGGCTCCTACTCTTTTCCTTGCCGCACTCCTTCTCTTTTTAGTTGATACTTTTTTCACCCTCAAAAACACGCCTCTTAGGTCTTTAAAACAAAACGCGTCATTAGTTTTGTTATTGATGATTATGCTTTTCGTGCCTTGGACGGAGGCTAGAAGTGACACTGAACCGCTTTCACCCAAAGACCGTGATGGTGCGCTCTCGACCCGTTTGGCCTATGTGATCATAGGTGACACCGCACTTGATGAAATCAGTCGCGAAGGGCTCCAAGGCCTCTCTCTTTTTTTGCAAGATCATACGGCTATTGAACCTGAAGCGCCGATGGGTATCGATCTTGAAAGTGATACGCTTTCTCTCTACCCACTCATCTATTGGCCGATGCCTTCGACGGGACAAAGCCCTTCGCAAGCAGCGCTCGCGCGGCTTGAAACCTATATGCGGAATGGTGGTCTTGTGGTTTTTGATACACGTGATGCCGCTTCAAATTTTAGTACAGCACCGTCTGCGGAAACTCTTTTTCTACAATCGCTCCTTTCGGGTTTGAGTGTTCCACCGCTTGAGGAGATCCCGGCCAATCATGTTTTGATGCGCTCCTATTATCTTTTGCAAATGATGCCAGGGCGATATGGCACAGGCAAAACATGGGTCGAAGCATTACCCCCCGAAAGCGATCAGCGGGATGCCCCTGCGCGCGCCAGCGATGGTGTATCGCCCCTAATCATTACCTCAAATGATTGGGCGAGTGCATGGGCGGTTGATCAATCAGGCCGCGCGCTTTATCCGATTGAAACAGCGATGCCGCGTCAACGCGAAATGGCTTTGCGCGCCGGCGTTAATCTCGTTGTTTATTCTCTGACCGGAAATTACAAAGCCGATCAAATCCATGTGCCGGCTCTGCTTGAGCGTTTGGGGCGTTGAAATGATCGTCTTTTCACCCCTCTTCTCATCGCCACTTTTTGAGTTTTCACTCGCAACACTGTTTGTTGCAGCAGCTTTCACCCTTTATCAGCGACGCGAACGCGGCGTGATGCGCGCATTCTTTGCGCTCGTCTTTGCTTTAGTAATTGCCAATCCCACAATTACGATCAAAGAGACAAAGAAGCTGAAAAGCTCAGTGACCTTGTTGATCGACCGCAGTGGCTCACAAACACTGTCTGATCGCTCCTGGCAAACCGACAAAATTGTTGAAGATGTTAAAAAGAAGATCAACGCGCTTGGTTCTTTTGAGACACGCGTCATTGATATCACCGACAGGAATGATGAGGGCACGCGTGCCTTTTCTCCCTTACGCGATGCGCTTGCCGATGTTCCACCCGAACAAATTGGCGGTGCAATCTTCATCACAGATGGTGTTGTTGATGATGTCCCGAAGGACATCAAAAGTTTAGGCTTTACTGCGCCCATGCACGCTTTGATTTCGGGCCATGCGCGTGAACGCGACCGTCGCGTTGAGTTAGTCGAAGCGCCACCCTTTGGCATCGTCAATCGTGATATCACCTTGCGTGTCAAAGTGAGTGATCAAGGATTTAATGATCCCGTGCCGGTGACCATTAATCAGGATGGAAAACAAATTGCCACCATCCGCGCAAAACCAGGCGATCCAGTGTCCATTCCAGTCCTGATGAAGCACGCGGGACCAAGCGTTATAGAGATCAAGGCGGAAGCAACCAAAGATGAATTGACCCCGATCAATAATCTTGTGGTTACGACGATTAAAGGCATTCGTGACCGCATGACGGTGCTGCTCGTCTCAGGCATTCCCCATCAAGGCGAACGCACATGGCGTAACATTTTAAAATCGGACGCCAATGTTGATCTCGTTCATTTCACGATTTTACGCCCACCTGAAAAACAAGACGGCACGCCGGTCAATGAACTCGCTTTGATTCCATTTCCGACGAAGGAATTGTTTGAAACGAAAATCAATGAGTTTGATCTCATCATTCTTGATCGTTTTGCCGATATGGCGCTTTTGCCGCCCACTTATTTCGCAAATATGGTGCGTTATGTCCGGAAAGGCGGCGCGATTTTGATCGCAGCAGGGCCGGAATTTGCAGGCACTGAAAGTCCTGCGGAAACACCCTTGCGTGATCTTCTTCCCGCTTTTCCCACGGGCAATATCATTGAGTCAGAATTTTTGCCACGCCTTACAAGTGATGGCCAAAAACATCCCGTCACACGAGATCTCAAAGGCGGCGCGAGTGATCCCCCGCAATGGGGAGAATGGTTGCGACAAATCGAAACCGGAAACATATCCGGCACAAGTGTAATGAGCGGAGCTCAAAATCAACCGCTTCTGATTTTACGACGCGATGGTGAGGGCCGCGTGGCCTTGCTTTTATCCGATCACGTATGGCTCTGGGCGCGGCAATTTCGTGGCGGGGGGCCGCATCTCGATCTTTTGCGCCATGTCGCGCATTGGTTGATGAAAGAACCCGCACTTGAAGAGGAAGCCTTACGCACGCGAAGCGATAAAGGTCGTATTAAAATTGAACGACAAAGCATGAATGAAGTGATTGTTCCTCTCACGCTCATATCACCTTCGGGAAAAGATCAATCGATCACGCTTTCTTCGACATCACCTGGCGTCTGGATGGCGACAATCATAGCCGATGAAACAGGACTTTATAAAGTTACAGACGGAACACTCACCGCTTTTGCTAGTGCTGGACCTTCCAATCCCCGTGAATTCCAAGAAGTGCTTTCAACACGTGATCGTCTTCTGACTTTGTTTGAGAGCACCGGCGGATCGGTGAAGCGTGTTGCCGAAACGCCAGGCGAATTCAAAGTGCCAAATATCATCGCCCGCGACAATACCCCCCGTTTTGCGGGTGATGATTTTATCGCACTTAAAGACACAAAGAGTGAAACGCTTTTGACGCTCTCTCTTTATCCGCTTTTGCAAGGCCCCTGGGGTTTGCTCGCATTGGGGTTCATGCTGATCATTTTATGGATCAGCGAAGCGGGTGGCTGGCGCCGCTTGTTCCGCTAACTCTATGCTGCGTTTAAGCGCAGAGATGCGACAGGGCCAGCAACATTCGCGAGAGCGTCGGGCACAAGCTCGAGCACCAATACACGTTGTGCATCAACTGGGCCCGGCATTTCAGCGCGGCCCTTTGGCATCACCACAAAGCCTGCGCGGCTGTAATAAGGTTCATCACCAACGAGAAGAATGAGCTGATGCCCTTCCGCCTTTGCGGTTTCCACCGCGCGCTGAATGAGCGACATGCCGATGCCGATTAAGGAGAAGGCTTGCTCAACCGCGAGCGGGCCCAACAAAAGCGCAGGCGTTTGCCCGATCGTGATTGGTGTCAGCCGAATGGAACCCACAACCAACGTGCCGACCAAAGCGACGAAGGAGAGCGAGGCAATCGGCGCCACACCTTCACGCAGGCGATAGGCGGTTTTGGCGTAACGACCGGGACCGAAAGCGCGTTCATGAAGTTTTTCAATTGCCGCCGCATCGGCAGGCGTTTCGTGGCGGACGGTGAGCGGAAGGTCGGTCATGAGGAAGCTCGGTGGTCAGAAGGGGCGTAACCCCATCGCGGGAGAGAAAAGCTTGCATTCTGCGCAGGCGGGATGGATCGAAGCACCTTTCGGCCGTCAGCTTCATCGTTCTCGTCGCGTCCTAGTCACGTTCATCATGGCGCTCCCTTAGCATGATCGACGAGGAGCGTCTATCGGGTGGGGACGCCCTCATTTTTGGATCGATTTATCGCCAATCAAGGCTTGATCACGGCATGCGAAACGCTTTCATGTAGAAAAAATCATATTTGGAGGTTACCGCCATGCTCGATCGCCCGACGACCAAAGACCAGTGGATCGCCCGCGCCCGCGCCACAGCGCCCGATGGCCGCGCCTTCATCAATGGCCAATATGTGAATGCGAAGAGCGGCAAGACCTTCGACAAGATTTCATCCGCAGACGGCTCGGTCGCCGGACAAGTCGCGGATTGTGATGCGGCCGATATCGATTTCGCGGTTAGCGCAGCGAAGACTGCTTTTGATGACGGACGTTGGCGCAACAGGCCAGCGACAGAGAAGAAACGCATTCTTTTGCGCTTCGCGGAACTCATCAAACACCACACGGATGAGATCGCAATCCGCGAGACGCTTGATGTCGGAAAGGTCATCAGCAATTCAGTTGCAATCGACGTGCCCTATTGCTACGCGTGCATCCAGTATTACGCCGAACTCGCGGACAAGATGTATGACGAGATTGCGCCGATGTCGCCGAATGATCTCGTGCAAGTGCGCAAAGAACCGCTCGGCGTCATCGGTGCGATTGTGCCGTGGAATTATCCGTTGATCATTTCAGCATGGAAACTCGGACCTGCATTGCTCGCAGGCAATTCGGTTGTGTTGAAGCCTGCGGAGCAATCACCATTCGCTTCGCTGTATCTCGGGCAGCTCGCGCGTGAAGCCGGCATTGCGGATGGCGTTTTGAATATTGTGCCAGGCTTTGGCGAGAGGACCGGCAAGCCGCTCGCACTCCACATGGATGTCGATATGGTGACCTTCACCGGCTCGACCGAAGTCGGCAAGCTGATGATGCGCTATGCGGCCGACAGCAATATCAAGCGCGTCGCACTCGAACTTGGTGGCAAGAGCGCGCAGATCGTGATGCCCGACGCTGATCTTGATGCCGCGGCGGAAGCGATTGCCTGGTCGATTTATTATAATCAGGGCCAGACGTGTCATGCCGGTTCACGTGTGCTCGCACATCGTTCGATCCGCAAAGCGCTTGTTGAAAAGATTATCAAGGTGACAGCAGCGCAAATTCCGCAAGGCCATTCCTTTGATCCTGCCGCGCAGATGGGCGCGATGGTTGAACAGAAACATATGGAACGCGTGCTCGATTATATCTCAATCGGCCAAAAGGAAGGCGCGAACCTCGCGCTCGGCGGCAAGCAGATTATGCAGAACACCGGCGGCTTCTACGTCGAGCCAACCATCTTTGACGAGGTAAAGCCCGACATGCGCATTGCGCAGGAAGAAGTTTTCGGGCCTGTGCTCGCCGTCATTCCGTTCGATACGGAAGAAGAAGCGGTGCGTATTGCCAATGGCACCGTCTTTGGTCTCGGTGGTTCAGTTTGGACGAGCGATATGAATGTTGCGCATCGCGTCTCGGGCGCAATCCGCGCCGGAACCGTATGGGTGAATTGCTACGACAAATCATCGCCTGTCACGCCCTTCGGCGGTTTCAAACAATCGGGCTTCGGCCGAGACCGCTCTCCGCACGCGGTTGATAAATATATGGACTACAAGACAATCTGGACGGTTTATAAATGACCAAAATCACCGGTATTGAGATCACAACCCACCGCCTGCCGCTCGACCCGCCTTTCAATGCGAGTTGGGATACGCAACCGCGTAAACATTTCGATGCGTGCATCGTACGCGTGCATACGGATAATGGTGTCACCGGCATCGGCTCCGGCGATTTCATGGTCGGCTTTCAAGGCCATGAGCATCTATTCATAGGTCAGGATCCGCTCGCGATTGAACGGCATTATCGTATCCTCGCGAATATCCAGTTTCACTATGGGCGGTGCTGGCCGCTTGATCTTGCGCTCTGGGATCTCGCGGGGAAACTCACAAAGCAACCTGTGTGGAAACTTCTTGGCGGACTTTCAAACAAAGTGCGCGCTTACGCATCCTCAGGCACGCTACGCGCGCCGAAAGAGTTGGCCGATGCGGCAGAGCGTTATCTCTCAGAAGGTTTCAAAGCGCTGAAGATCCGTTTCCATCGCGGTGATTGGCGCGCGGATATCAAAGCGCTGGAAGCTGTGCGCGCTCGCGTCGGCAAAAAGCTCGATCTGATGGTTGATTGCAATCAAGGCTGGCGCATGTCGTGGGATCAATACAAGCCATGGACGCTGAAGGAAGCGATTCCGGTGGCGCGCGAACTTGAAAAGCTTGAAGTGTTCTGGATGGAAGAAC
>VGCJ01000057.1 GCA_016870035.1 Alphaproteobacteria bacterium | reverse complement strand
AAGCGCAGCGCGTGAAACTCTCCAAAGAACTCTCCCGCCGCGCGACCGGCCGGACGCTCTATATCCTCGATGAGCCCACCACAGGGCTCCATTTCCACGACGTGGCCAAGCTTTTGGAAGTTCTCCATGAGCTTGTGGAGCAGGGAAATACGGTCATTGTCATCGAGCACAATCTCGAAGTGATCAAAACCGCCGACTGGATCATCGATATGGGTCCTGAGGGGGGCGATGGCGGTGGGGTGATCGTGGCTCAAGGTACGCCCGAAGACATTGTAAAGGGCAATAAGGGCCATACAGCCCGGTTTTTGGCTGAAATCATGTCCAGACGGCCGCCAAAATCGTCAAAAACCAAGCCGAGTTCAATTGCGGCCAAATAATGTCTTCCATGTGAAAAAAAGATTACGTTAGGTCTTATTTAACTTAGATCACTCATTTATGCATAGCGGTCTTGCTATCTGACCGTCTGGACAAGTGGGGTTGCCTGTCTTACGTGCAGTGCAACAAATTCAGAGAGGGCCCGTTTTGATCGTCAAAATGTGTGGCGCTCTGCTTGTCCGGAAACAAAAAGGTAAGACCAATGCTGACGATTTCGAGTTTGAAAACACAACTCCGCCGCTGGGCTCGCGTCCGTAGCACAATCCGTGAACTCTCGCAGTTGACTGACCGTGACCTTGCCGACCTCGGCATTTCACGCGGCGAAATCCGCTTCATCGCTAAGAAGCACGCTGCCGCTCGCTAACATATTCTTTTGGGCATCGCCTCCCCCTGCTATGACGATGTACCGAATATTCGGTTCTTAGGATTTCCCCTTTTTCCGGAACCGAACGAGACGCCCGCCACCCCTCCCGGCGGGCGTTTTCGTTTTTATAGACCTGATCTTGTTTGAACACTGCGTGCCGACTATGGTCCGCGCCATGTCGATCAAACCCATTAACATCATCGGTGGTGGTCTTGCGGGCTCGGAAGCGGCTTGGCAGATCACGCGCAAAAAAATTCCCGTCATTCTTCATGAGATGCGGCCGCTGAGAAAAACGGATGCGCATCAAACCGACTCCCTCGCTGAACTCGTTTGTTCAAATTCATTTCGTTCTGATGATGCGAAAGCAAACGCGGTCGGATTACTTCATGCGGAAATGCGGAAACTCAATTCGCTGATCATGGCATGCGCCGATAAAAACCAGGTGCCCGCCGGTGGCGCTTTGGCGGTTGATCGTGATGGCTTTGCGCATGCAGTTACGGAAGCCATACACAAAGAACCATTGATTACGATTGAACGCGGCGAAGTGGATGCGGTTCCACCGAAGGAGTGGGACAAAGTCATCATCGCCACAGGGCCGCTCACATCGCCCGCACTTGCCGAAGCAATTCTCTCACTGACTGGCGAAAAGCAATTATCGTTCTTCGATGCGATAGCACCGATCATTCACAAAGAAACAATCGATTTTAATTTTGCTTGGTATCAGAGCCGCTATGATAAAGTGGGACCGGGTGGCACGGGCGCCGATTACATCAATTGTCCGCTTGATCGCGATCAATATTTTGCATTTGTCGATGCCTTGATTAAAGGCGAAAAGACTGAGTTCAAAAACTTCGAAGGCGTTCCTTATTTCGATGGATGTTTGCCGATTGAAGTGATGGCTGAACGGGGTTTAGAGACTCTTCGCCATGGGCCGATGAAACCGGTGGGACTCACCAATCCGCATAATCCGACAGTGAAGCCTTATGGCATTGTACAATTGCGTCAGGATAATGCGCTCGGCACGCTCTATAATATGGTGGGCTTTCAGACGAAGCTCAAATATGCGGAACAAGTGCGTATCTTCAGAACCATCCGAGGTTTAGCGCAGGCGGAATTTGCGCGATTGGGTGGATTACATCGCAACACCTATTTGAATTCTCCGCGCGTTCTTGATGGAAGGCTTCGATTGAAAGCCGAACCACGCTTGCGCTTTGCGGGACAAATTACCGGTTGCGAAGGTTATGTCGAAAGCGCCGCAATGGGTTTAGCAGCAGGCCGTTTCGCCGCAGCGGATCGATTGGAAGAAACACTTCCGATGTTTCCACCAACAACGAGCCTTGGTGCGCTGATCAACCATATCACCGGCGGTCACATCGAAACCATCGATGCAGGCCCACCAAGCTTTCAACCGATGAATATCAATTTTGGTTTATTTCCACCGATTGCGGCGCCTACAAAAGATGAAACGGGCAAGCGGTTACGCGGAACCGAAAAATCAATCGTACGCAAGCACGCGTTAACCGCACGCGCTGCTATTGACCTTGATCAGTGGATAAGAGCATTTTGTGATTAAGTGGCGGCCGGTTAATCACTAAAAAATGCGACAAAACATAAAGATAGCGCACTCGCTTAACGCATTTTAAATTGAGACGCGCATCATCCGCCACAAGATACGCCATGAATCAGGTTCGGCTTGTTGCCGATTGAAACTTTTCTCAAAGCGCTCCAAAAATGGTTCCGCGATGACTAAAGGAAGATAGGCAGCGAGTAGCGGCTTCGGTACATCTGTCGATAATGATCTTAGCCTTGTAAGATGCTCTTGAGCGAGTTTCACAAGATCTGATTTTGAAATTAAGAACAGATCTTCGCGTAAAGCTTCAATCAAACCGAGCACCATTCCTGCATGACCTGCTGCGTCGATGGTCAATGGCATGCGACCATCATTTAAAATGATTGAAGCAAAATGGATCACCGTCGCGTGACAGCGTCCGCAAAAGAGTTCGAGTGCAGCTTCATCCGGCAGGGGCGATGCATCCACATAGAGTAGCTCTATGCGCTTTTCGATCAAATCTATAAGGGGTTGACGTGGCAATGAGTAGATTTTGCACGCGCTCGTCAGCGCTTCGCCGACAGGATGCGATAGTAATTCTGCCGAGCGCGCGCCATTTAAACCATCAATCCACCACTGCATTCTGATTTCACCAAGCGTTGGTTCAGACACAAATGCGGGAATGCGTTTGATCTCTATGGCGAAAGCATAAAGAGAAAGAAGCGCGTCGCGTTTATCAGCGGGCGCAAAAAGAACCGACCAATAAGCAACAGGGTCCTGCTCTTTAACGAAAGCGGCGAGCACGCGATCCATAATTCAAATCGCAATCAACGCAGCGGCAACGCGACGATGTTCCGCGACCAGAACATTATAGGTGCGCGCGGCGGCGACTGTGGACATCATGTCAACTTGAAATGAAAATTCACGAAATCGCCAGAGAAGCGGTTCAGCCAAACGGATCATCTTCTCGCCCGTTCCGATCAAAACAAAATCAATATCGCGAGCGTCCGCAAAGAGCGGATGAAATGAAGAGGGCTTAATCTCATCAATCGTGTTGACGGACCACGCGTGAAAGCCTGAGGGTAAAATCAGAAGTGAACCGCGATGCGACATATCGGCAAAGCGAAACCCGCCCTTACCGACCGCATCGATTGCATAGCGCCCTGGAAGAAAGCCCTGAGCCGGCGCGCTCATCGTACCGTCGATTGCGGAGCGTCTGCGGTTTCCGACGTCGCTTCTTGGCCATCACCGCTCACACGAGCGCCAAGATAAATAAGAACGGGTGCCGCAATAAAGATCGATGAATAGGTTCCGATCACAATGCCGAAAATCATCGCCCAAGAGAAGCTCTTGATTACCGAACCGCCAAAAAGCATCAAGGCTAACAGCGCCAAAGAGGTCGTGACCGAGGTCATCACTGTTCTTGAGAGCGTTGAATTGATCGAAAGATCAAGAAGCTCAGCGATAGGCATTTTCTTATATTTGCGGAGCAATTCGCGAATACGGTCAAAGACAACGACCGTGTCGTTCAAAGAATAACCAACAATGGTTAGGATCGCCGCAATCGATGTCATGTTGAATTCGATCTGCGTGATCGCGAAGAAGCCCATCGTCAGCACAAGATCATGCAAGGTGGCGATCACAGCGCCGACGGCAAACTGCCATTCAAAACGGAACCATAAATAGATCAACACGGCGATGATCGAGAGCACAACGCCCAAGATTCCCGACTGCACCAACTCGCCGGAAACGCGCGGACCAACAACTTCGACGCGGCGGAATTCATAATCTTTGCCGAACGTCGCACGAACACGTTCGACAACCGCCTGCTGACCCTTCTCGCCGCTGGGCTGCAACCCGAAACGCAATGACACTTCACCCTGATTACCGAATTCTTGGACCTCAACATCGCCTAAATCTAATTCAGCGGCAGCCGTGCGCACAGAGGCGATATCCGCTTTGCCGGTGAGCGTTTTCATTTCAATGAGTGTGCCGCCGGTGAAGTCGATACCGAAATTCAAACCAATAGCGAAAAAAGCACCGACAGAAATCAGCGAAATAAGAGCGGAGAATGGAAAGCTTAAGCGCCGGAATGCCATGAAGCCGAAAGACGTATCATCCGGTATGATGCGAAGGAGTTTCATTCTGTCATCTCCCTCAGAACGATAATTTCTGCGGACGCGCGCGTGTGTACCACAACGCGATCATCATGCGTGTCATCGTCACGGCGGTCACAACCGTTGTGACAATGCCGAATACCATTGTCACAGCGAAACCGCGCACCGGCCCGGACCCTAAGAAGAACAAAATCGCAGCGGTGATAAACATTGTGACGTTCGAATCAACGATTGTAGCAAAAGCGCGTGTGAAGCCGGCTTCCAGCGAAGCAATCATGCTGCGTCCTTGTCGCGCCTCCTCGCGAATGCGTTCATAGATCAACACATTCGAGTCCACAGCTGTGCCGATTGTCAGAACAATCCCTGCGATGCCGGGTAACGTCAGCGTGGTGCCAATCAAGGACATCATCGCAAAGATCAACACAACATGGATGATCAACGCGATATTCGCGAAGAAGCCAAAGAGGCCGTAAGTCACGAACATAAAGCCTATGACAAGAACCGCTGCCACATAGGCCGCGATCTTTCCGGAATTAATTGAATCTTGTCCCAAGCCCGGACCAACCGTGCGCTCTTCAACAATCGTCAAAGGCGCAGGTAAAGCACCGGCGCGCAGCAGAATGGCAAGATTATTCGCAGCCTCAACCGTGAAGCGACCGGAGATCTGCCCCTGCCCACCTGTGATTGCGGTTTGAATACGTGGAGCCGAGATGACTTTCTTATCAAGAACAATCGCCAGAGCGCGACCAACCGATTCCGATGTCGCCGTTCCGAAACGTTGCGCACCACGAATATTAAATTTGAAATTGACGATCGGCTCACTGGTGCGTTGATCAAATCCCGGTTGCGCATCAATCAAATCTTCACCTTGCACGATCACGCGTTTTTCAATCGGCAACGGTGGTTGATTGGCCTCAGTCTGCGGCAGCATTTCAACATCTGGCGAAGACGCATTGCCTTCCGCCACCATACGGAATTCAAGCTGCGCCGTTGTGCCCAAAATATCTTTCAACCGCTTCGGGTCTTGCAATCCAGGCACTTGGACGAGAATGCGATCAATGCCCTGACGCTGGATATTGGGTTCGGTTGTGCCAAGCGCGTCAATACGGCGCCGCAAGACTTCAATGGCCTGATCAATCGCTTTACGAATTTTTTCAGTGACACCTGCAATTGTAATCGAAAGCGTAACCAACCCATCTTGCTCTTCGACCAATATCATAGCCGCCTGACCGCCACCGCCCATAATCGACGAAGTCGGTGTAACCAATTCACGGAACTTTGGCACAACACGCGCACGTTCTGCTTCATCCGTAATACGAACCGAAACACCCCGCGGCAAAACAGCAAGACCACCCGCAAGCGCAATTTTCTCATCACGCAAAATGCGACGCATATCATCGCGCAAGGTCGCGACCTGCGTTTTTAAAACCGCTGCACTGTCAACTTCCAAGAGCACATGCGATCCACCTTGCAGATCAAGCCCGAGCACAATCGCTTGATGCGGCATCAACCATGAAGGCAGAAAGCCAGGCGTAGCGTCACGGAGCGCCGTCCTCGTTTCAGGCGACATAAGGCTCGGAGCCGCATAGACAAAGCCAGCGACAACAAGCAGGAGGACAGCGGCGATCTTAGCGCGGGAATAGCGAAGCATGATGAATAAGTGCCAAACCGATTATGATTTCACCGGTTCGCCTTTTGACCGCACATCGGCAATCGATGCGCGGGTCACGCGAACGCGAACATTGTCGGCGATTTCCAATTCCACTTCATTGTCGTCGGTCACTTTGGCCACTTTACCGATAAGACCACCGCTCATCACAATCTGATCGCCCCGGCGGACATTTTTAATCATTTCCTGATGCTCTTTCTGCCGCTTCTGTTGCGGGCGGATCATGAGGAAATACATGATCACGAAAATCAGGATGAACGGGACAACCTGCATCAACATTTCAGATCCACCCAAGGCGGACGCGGTTTGGGCATAGGCGGGCGTAATCACGCAGAAATACCTCCAGAAAATCCAAAATCGAGAGCAAACGAGATCACTCTCAATAGTCGGGCCGGACTATAGCTTTTGGCCACCATTTTGCAATCAAAAGCGGGCTGATTTGCGGATCTTGGTTTCCGCCTTGGCATGGACGCTGGGTGAATTCACCTGTATGCAACCAAACAGCAATTTTGATCTTCTTTAGCCAAATTCCGCCATGACAACTCAATTACCGCCTGCGTCCGATCCTCTTCTTCACGAATTACGTCGAATTGCGGATGCTCTCGAACGCTTAAAGCCGCAAACCGCGCCGAAAGTGGATTTCGCGAGCGCTGATGCCTTTGTATGGCGGCCCGATACGAGACAGCTTGTCGCAGTCCCCAAGGTCAATAAAGTTGAAATGCATCTCTTGCGCGGGATCGACCGCGTTCGCGATCTCTTCAACGAAAATACCAATCGCTTCGCTCGTGGCCTTCCTGCCAATAACGCACTTCTATGGGGCGCGCGCGGAATGGGCAAATCCTCACTCGTGAAAGCCGCTCATGCAGAAGCCTCTCATCATGCGGCCAAGACCGGATCAGGCGCCCTTAAGCTTGTCGAAATCCACCGTGAAGACATCGAAACGCTTCCCACCCTTATGGCGTTGATGCGTGACGCCCCCTGTCGCATTATCGTCTTTTGTGACGATCTTTCTTTTGATTCTAGCGACACTTCATACAAGTCTCTTAAAGCAGTACTTGAAGGTGGTATCGAAGGTCGTCCTGAAAATGTGATCTTCTATGCAACGTCTAATCGCCGACATCTTCTGCCGCGCGATATGATGGAGAATGAAAAAGGGACAGCCATCAATCCTGGTGAAGCGATTGAGGAGCAAGTGTCCCTCTCCGATCGGTTTGGTCTCTGGCTCGGCTTTCATAAATGCAGCCAAGATGAATATCTTGATATGGTACGCGGTTATGCGCGCCATTTTGATCTTCCTATTGATCAACAAAGCCTTGAACATGAAAGCCTTGAATGGGCAACAACACGCGGCTCCCGTTCAGGCCGCACGGCCTATCAATATATTCAGGATCTGGCCGGTCGTTTAAGTGTAAAGCTCGAACAATAAAAAAAAGTGGCCTTGAGGACCGCTTAAATTTTTCAAGTGAAGCGATTAATTTCAATCTTGGCTGAGATGTTCAACCGGATCAACCGGTACTGAACCCTTACGAAGTTCGAAATGAAGCTGCGGTGCAGACACATCACCAGATTGCCCTGAGAGAGCAATCACCTGCCCGCGTCTAATCACATCACCACGTTTCACTTTAATCTCGCTGGCATTGGCATAAACAGAAACCCAACCATCAGAATGGCGCACCATCACGAGATTGCCAAAACCTTTCACCTCATTACCCGCATAGGCAACCGTCCCAGCCTCAGCTGCTTTAATGGGTGTGCCTTCAGGCACTGAAATATTGATGCCTGTGCTCTTCACACCACCTTTGTCGCCAAAGGTTTGAATGATGCGGCCTTTGGCAGGCCAGCGGAACCCTACATTGCTCACCTTGGTCGCGTCTGAAGCGTTCGCAGGATCGGTTGGCGCTGACGTCGCGGGTGTTTCAAGTGCAACCTTCTGCGTTGGCGCGAGTTCAGTTTTGACAGTCGACTTTGCTTGCGCAAGCTTTTTAGCTTCAGCTTTAGCAAGGTCAGTCTTCGCGGTGTCTAGAGGCGCAACACTGTGTGCTGTGCTTGCAAGCGCAGCCGTTTTTGTCTGCTGTGTTTTCGTTTTCGCGGGCTGAACCCCCGAAGCAACGTGAACAGGAATTATCAATTTCGTGCCGACTTTCGGCTTTGCATTTCCTTTCAAGCCATTCGCACTGCGGATCGCTTCCACAGGAACTCCGTAACGATCAGATAAGATTTTGACCGTTTCATCTTTTGCTAACGTCACTTCTGTGCCGCCATCAGTGACCCATTTGCCTCCATCGGGAGCCGACGCCACCGCTTTTGAATTCACGACTGGCTCAGAAAGCGATGCCACTTTTTGCGACACAACTGGCGCCTGCGTCTTCGTCACAACGGCGGATTGAGCGGATGACGGCGCATTCCCGGGAGCTGTCAAAGGAGCGGAAGCGATCGGGCCGCTGCTTTGAACCATCTCATCCGTTGAGCCGACATCCGAAGCAGGCGTTAACCCGCTATTCTGAGATTTCGAAAGAGATCCGGTTATTTTCGGATCAAAGCGGGCCGAGCCCGCGAAAGGATTGAGCTGCTCGGACATGCGAACAACATCTGTCCCACATGCGGACATAATCAGACAAAGTCCGCAGGTACTTAAAATGCGAAGCGCGGGCCTTGAACGCACGGTCAACCTCCCGATCATGACCACAAGACGACTCTCAGATCGTCACACTCCAATTTATCCTCTGTTTAGGTTAAAAACTTCTTTCTAAACTGCCGTGCAGTGAAGTTATTTTAGGGATCACAACGCTTCTGAAAGCCCAGAAACGAGCATGGGAAGATCAAGCCGCCCGAAATGATCGATTTCCAACACACGGCCTGTAATCGCGCGCCGCCATCTTGTGATTTCAGAGACTTGGCCGACGCGAAGAACCGCTACAAGAGACCCGCCTGGTGTTAATTGATCAATCAAGTTCGCAGGTTCGCTTTCTATGGAGGCATGAAGAATGATGCGGTCATAAGGCGCTTCTTCCGGATATCCATGCGATCCATCTGCATGCCACACGGCGATTGTACCTAGGCTTGGACGAGCGAGCCGCTTTTTCGCAGCATCTGCCAATAACCGATAGCGTTCAAGCGTCGTTACACTGAGAGCCAAACGCGCGATCAAAGCTGTTGCGTAACCAGAACCCGTTCCGATCTCAAGCACACGATCGCCTGGACCGACATCAAGCGCTTTGATCATGCGCGCGAGTGACGACGGCGCTGCCTGTGTCTGACCACAAGATAATGGCAGTGCGATGTCCTCGCCCGCCATGTCGCCGAAGCGTTCATCTAAATAATCTGCACGCGGGATTTGTTCGAAGGCTTTCAAAAGCGCATGATCAAATATGCCGCGCTCACGCAATTTGAGTTGAAAGGACATGATCGCCTCGGCTTCCGACATCCGTTTCGGCATCACCCATCCTTACAAAATAAAACCAAGCTTAAAACAAACTCGCATAGCGTGTGAGCGTGGGTTCATCGGTGAGATCCAGACGCAAAGGCGTCACAGAAATACGCTTCGCCGCAATCGCTTCAAGATCTGTGCCGTGTCCCGGTTCAGATTTTCCGCGACCAAAAGCGATCCAATAATAGGGATTACCGCGCCCATCGAGCCGTTCATCGATGCGCAATAATTCCTGTTGTCGCTGACCCTGCACAGCGACCGACGTTCCTTTCACATCACTCGCCTTGCAATCCGGAAAATTGATATTGACGAGCACATTTTTGGGAATGCCCTCTGCCAAAATTTTCTTTATCAAATTCGGAGCATGGGTCTGTGCGCATTCCCAAAGCGGTTGCGCACGTGTTTCAAAGCCATAGCACTGCGACAAGGCAATCGACGGAACGCCCAAGATTGTGCCTTCAATCGCGCCGGCAACGGTACCCGAATACGTAACATCTTCAGCAACATTCTGCCCGCGATTGACGCCCGACAAAATCAAATCTGGTTTGCGAACCAAGACATGACGCAAACCCATAATGACACAATCTGTAGGCGTGCCACTCACGGCAAATTTTTGTTTTCCCGATTGCCGTAAGCGCAGTGGATCATTGAGAGATAAGGAATGCGCGACCCCCGATTGATCGGTCTCAGGCGCAATCACCCACACATCATCAGATAAACTGCGCGCAATCGTTTCACATATCTCTAAACCCGGCGCGTGAATTCCATCATCATTTGTAACAAGAATACGCATATCACGCCGCTTTCGAAATTGTATTTAAGCCACCCATATAAGGCAGCAAGGCTTCTGGAACTGTTACAGAACCATCTTCATTCTGATAGGTTTCAAGGACCGCAACCAAGGCACGTCCAACAGCAATGCCCGAACCATTCAACGTATGAACAAAGCGATTGCCTTTGCCATCGGGTGATTTCACACGCGCATTCATCCGACGGGCTTGGAAGTCACCGCAAACCGAACAACTCGAAATCTCACGATAAGCATTTTGACCCGGAAGCCAGACTTCAATGTCATAGGTCTTCTGCGAAGCAAAACCCATGTCGCCTGTGCACAAAGTGATTACACGATAAGCAAGCCCGAGTTTTTGTAAGACCTTCTCCGCTGACGCCGTCATGCGCTCATGTTCAGAAAGTGATGCTTCAGGCGTTGTGATTGAAACCAATTCAACTTTTGTGAATTGGTGTTGGCGGATCATGCCACGCGTATCACGCCCTGCAGCGCCCGCCTCCGCGCGGAAACACGGTGTCAACGCGGTCAAACGCATCGGCAGCGATGACTCATCAACAATGCTCTCACGTACAAGATTCGTGAGCGGAACTTCAGACGTGGGAATCAACCAATAATCCGGCGCCACACGAAACTGGTCATCGGCAAATTTCGGAAGTTGCGCCGTGCCAAACATCGTATGATCTTTGACAAGCAAAGGTGGATTAACTTCCGTATATCCACTCTCGCTCGTATGCAGATCGAGCATGAATTGCCCAAGCGCTCTTTCAAGGCGCGCGAGTTGACCTTTATTTACGACAAAGCGTGCGCCCGATAATTTTGCAGCAGTTTCAAAATCCATAAGGCCCAGCGCTTCGCCAATTTCAAAATGCTGCTTCGGTGTAAAGCTCATCATCGCTTCAGTTCGAGGTGTGCCAAATTTACGAACCTCGACATTGTCATGTTCTTCTTTGCCTACAGGCACTTCATCAAGAGGTGTGTTGGGGATCACAGATAATTCTCGATCAAGTTCTTGAACAAGCGCCTTCTCGCGCGCTTCAAGGGCCACAAGACTGTCCTTCAATTGCGCCACTTCGGCTTTCAAAGCATCGGCCCGCGCTTGGTCTTTCGCCGCAATGGCTTGACCAATTTCCTTTGAAAGCGCGTTGCGCTTTTCTTGCGCCGTTTGCGATGCCGTAATCGCCGCACGGCGCTCATCATCAAGGGCGATAAGACGCGCCGACAAGGGCGCGGCACCACGATTGATCAAGCCTCGGTCAAAGCGTTCGGCCTGTTCCCTAATAAAACGAATATCGTACATAAAGTGATCGACCCCATCTTAGGACGAAATAGAAATCTTATTCTTCTGAAGCGCGGACGGCATCCGCTTTCACCCGCTGCTTTTCAACCCACATAACCGACAAAATGGATAATTCATAAAGCGCCAATGTTGGGAGCGCTAGCGCCATTTGAGAAATCACATCGGGAGGTGTCAAAACTGCCGCAATCACGAACACCATTACAATTGCGTATCGACGTTTTTCTTTCAAAAAAGTTGAATCGATGACGCCTGCCCGGGCGAGCAAAGTAAGAATAACTGGCAATTGAAACGTAATGCCGAACGCAAAAATCAAAGTCATTATGAGTGAGAGATATTCACTTACCTTCGGCAGCAATTCGATTGAAGCCTCACCCGGTAATCCAATTTGCTGCTGGCCAATCGAATAAGTCATAACAATTGGCATCGCGATGAAGAACACAACGGCAGCGCCCATGAGAAATAAAACGGGCGTAGCAATCAGATAGGGCAAGAATGCATCGCGCTCGTTCTTGTAAAGACCGGGGGCAACGAATTTATAAATCTGCGTCGCCACGATCGGGAATGAAAAAAACGATGCGCCAAAAATCGCGATCTTGATTTGCGTGAAAAGATATTCAAGCGGTGCGGTGTAGATGAGTTTCACCTGCGAGGCGTCTCCTCCTGCTGCGAGTACATAAGGAAATACGAGCACATTATAAATGTGCTTAGCGAAGAAAAAGCACGCAAAGAACATGATCAGAAAGGCAAGAAGCGATTTGATCAATCGCGACCGCAATTCAACGAAATGTTCAATCAGTGACGCTTTCGAAGCGTCAATATCTTCCGCGGTCATGCTGCGCCTGTTTGAGATTTAGGCGCCGCCGCGTCTTGAGTTGCTTCGTCAGCTTGCGTTTCACTCGCTGTTTCCGAAGAGGATAATCCCGTCCCGGGTTCAGGATCAGCAACCGTTTCAAGTGCAATAGCTTTTTCAGTATAAGTGCCGCCCTCATCCGTCGCTGTTTCGGTCTGTTCAGAAGACGTATTGGTCACGATCGGCGGCGACATTGACCCGCTTCCGGTCATCGTCATTGAAAAATCAGACTTGATATCGGAAATCATTTTCTGCGCGTCCGCCATATCGGCTTCACGCATCGCCTCGTTAAATTGATTTTGGAAATCACCCGCCATGCGACGGAGACGGCTGACCGCCTGACCAACCGTGCGCAACAGACCCGGCAACTCCCTGGGACCAATCGCCACCAAGGCGACCACTCCGATCACCATGAGTTCGCCGGATCCAAAATCAAACATAGTCTTTCTCTGTCCATTTAGATGTCAGCGGAAGGTCAACAAACCCTCAGCCTGACAGAGCGCGATCAACCCGCTTTGTGTTCGCTCGGAGCTTGTGCTGGAGCGGCCTGCCGCTGATCAGCAACCGGCTTTGACGTATCGGTTGGCTGAGCGGATGCGGTGGTGACATCTTCTTCCGCCATACCCTTTTTGAAGGATTTGATGCCCTTGGCGACGTCGCCCATCAGTTCTGACACTTTTCCGCGACCGAAGAGAAGCATCACAATGACGCCAACCACGATCCAATGCCAAATGCTTACGCTTCCCATTAAAGCCTCCTCGCTAGAACGGGTCCCGGCCGGAGCGGTTCCCTTGTGTAGGGTGAAATTAGGGTGCTCAGCCCATAAAAACAAGAACTACCTGTAAGCAAAAGC
>VGCJ01000056.1 GCA_016870035.1 Alphaproteobacteria bacterium | reverse complement strand
TTGATTGATCCGAATTATTGGGCCGAGCCGCATGATTGCAAAATGTCGATTGAAGGATTAAAGATCGCGCGTGAGATCATGCAGCAAGCGGCTTTGAAACCTTTTGTCCTTGCTGAGCGGCTACCGGGCTCTTCGCTGAAAAGCGATGATGATTTGTTTGATTATGGCTGTGCGAATGCGAAGACCGATCATCATCCTGTCGGCACCTGTAAAATGGGCACGGGGCCTGATGCTGTTGTGGGGTTAGATCTCAAAGTGCATGGCATCGAAGCACTGCGTGTGGCTGATTCATCGGTTATGCCGCGGGTGCCATCATGCAACACCAACGCGCCGACCATCATGATCGGCGAGAAAGGATCTGATCTCATTCGCGGTCGTGAGCCTTTGCCGCCTGTGACCTTTGCACATGAAAAGAACGATCAACGCCGGCGTGCACGTCAATTTGTGATATAGGATTTGGATATAACTCTTCATAATGAGTCAGTTTTGATTTTGAGGACCCCATGACGAATGAAAACGCACTTTTATTTCCCGCCGGAATACAGATTTCTGGCCTCACCGGTGCGGTGTCGCCCGCAACGGGACATTATGAAAAGCGGTTAAGTGAATTGCGTGAAATCTTTGCGGATAAAGCCGCATTTGATGATGTTCTAAAAACTCAAAATGATCCCCTTGTCTATCGCGTCATTGAATATCGGCCGCCAAAATCCGATATTTTTTTTGGAACAACGACGATGTTTCCCGGCCATGTTGGCGGTGAATTTTATATGACGCGGGGTCATTTCCATGCGCGGCGCGATATGGGCGAGATTTATTACACGCAATCCGGCAATGGTCTTTTGTTGCTTGAATCGCGCGAGGGAGACTCACGCACAGTCGAGATGAAGCCGGGTGTTTGCGCATTCATCCCGCCTGACTGGGCGCATCGCTCGATCAATGTCGGTGATGAGCCGCTCGTTTTTGTCTGGGCATGTAATCCTGAAGCCGGGCATGATTATGCCGAGATCCTGAAACGCGGCATGCGCAAGCGCATCATGAAAGACGGCGATGCGGTTCGGATTATCGATAACGCTGCCTATGCGTGATATTCGCAATGAATCATGCGGCGTCACCTTTGATTGTTGTTTGTGGCGAGGCGCTCGTTGATTTGTTTGTTCGTGCTGAGGCTGATGGTGCACTCGATGTGAGTGCCCGTTTGGCCGGCGCGCCGTTCAATTTGGCGATTGGTCTTGCACGGCTCGGTGGTCGCTCGGCACTCGCGGCGGGTCTCTCAACCGATCTGTTCGGGCAGTCTTTTAGACGTCACTTAGAGGCCGAGAAGGTTGAGGGTGATTTTATCGAAATCTATGAGGCGCCGACCAATCTGGTGATTGTGGGACGCAACGCAAAGGGCGACCCGACTTACGATTTTCCGATCAAGGACAGTGCGGATTGCAAGTTGAACTTGCAACACTTGAGCGATACATCGCTGCCGATTGCCGCGATAACTTTCGGCTCATATTTGATGGCATTTCCAGAAAGTCAGCAGGCATTGCTTTCCGTCTTGCGCCAGCGACAAATCCAATCACTCATCTGTCTTGATCCCAATATCCGTCTTGGCATGATCTCGGATCCGCTTGTGTGGAGGCATGCTTTTGAACTTTTTGTACCGCTTTGCGACATCATCAAAGCAAGTGAAGAGGATATCGAAGCGATCTATCCTGAAAAGGATCATGACCAGGTTGCCAAAAATGTTTTGGATCAAGGTCCGAAACTCTTCATCATGACGCGTGGCAAAAAAGATGTCTCGGCCTGGCAGTATAATGGCACAAAACTGACAAGTGAGAGCCAGAAGATTGACGTGAAAGATACGGTTGGTGCCGGAGATAGTTTTTTCGCGGCTTTATTGATACAATTGCAACAGTGTGGCGCGCTTGAAAAACAAGGGCTCGCAACGCTTTCAAAGGAAAATCTTTTGGCAGCGTTGGATTTTGCCAATCGCGCAGCGGCGATCACGTGCAGTCGGTTGGGTGCCGATTTGCCTCGGAAAGGGGAAATTGCCGATAACCTTTCAACCAACCGGCTTTGAATGAGCCCGTTTTGAAGGCTGATGGCTCCCTTGCGTATCCTTGCAAAGGAAAAAGCCCTGCGTTAGCCTTCGTCATATAAAGAATGAAGAGACGGGAGGATGGCATGTACACGAAGCAAGCTTTGCGAGAGCTTGAGGTGAAAGCTGATACATTAAGTCCAAGTCAACTGAAGGCCTTCGACGAAGAAGGCTATATTATAATTGAGAATGTATTATCTCCGGCGGATTGCGAGATGATGCGCAATGCTTTTGAACAGATCCATGCTGCAGAAAAGAATAATGGTGGCCATGAAGTTCATGTTGAACCCGGCGCGCGTCGTCTTTCAAATATTTTTAACAAGACTGATGCGTTTGATAAATGTCTATGGATCCCTGAGATGCTCGCGCTTTGTGCCCATGTGCTCGGTGAGATCAAAGTTCATGGCGCCAATATTCGCGATCCGGTAAAAGGATATGGCCATCAAGACATGCATGTCGATGTACCGAAGAAATTCGACGATGATTGGTGGGTTGTTAACACGATGATCATGTTTGATGACATGACACTCGATAATGGTCCGACGCGCATCGTTCCCGGCTCTCATTGGTGGGCTCCGATCAATGTTCCTTATGTGAATATTGGTGATTGGGAACCTCAACCTTTGTCACCTGACGAAGCGGCGCGCGTGCCGGCTGATCTTTCAGCTCCTTATCCTGGTGAAGTCTTGGTCGAGGCACCCGCCGGATCCATAATTATTTGTAATTCTTCCATGTGGCATAGCGGAACATTGAAGAAGACGGATAAGCCACGTCGCATGTTGCATCTTACTTACACGCGGCGTGATCTGCCGCAGCAACTTCTTCAATTGGATTATCTAACGCCGGAGCTTTATAATAGAATGACTCCGGCCAAACGGTATCTTCTTGAAATTGACCCCCCTAAGTCTGGCGACGATATTCTGCGTCAACCCAAAAAAGATCATAAAGGGTGGTGGAATTAAATCACGAATACAATAGTGTCATTTGTTTTGGCGCGGCGGCGTTGTTTTTGAGAAGCTTCCTTCGATATAATCTTCGAGTTTCTTAAGCGCTTCAAAAGTCTTGCCGCCACCGCGATGCAGATGAAGCTCCAATTGTCCAAGGCTTGGAAGACCATCGCTCTCCGTGAGAACTCTGCTTCCCTCCGGTATCGTGCTACCCGCCATCGCTGTAATGCCGATACCGGCTTTCACGGCCGCTGAAATACCATTGTAGCTTGAACTCAAATACGTCACTTGGTTCGGAATCTTGCGCTGATTTAAGGCTTGCAAAACACGTTGCCGATACATGCAAGGGGGAGGCGCGAGCACAAGCGGAATGGGTGATTGCTGATGCCGTGCATGGTCGTCACTCCCGACCCATGTCAGCGGTTCGGTGTAAATTTTACGCCCGTCATTATTTGAACGATAATCATGCAACGCAATCACGAGATCGAATTCGCCCTCTTGCTGACGGCGTAACAGATTGCGGCTGAGATCGCTCGTCACTTCGAGCATGACATTGGGATGCGATTGCGCAAACTTGCCTAAAAATTCAGGCAAGAGCGATGCCGTATATTCATGCGGCGCGCCAAGCCGCACGCGGCCGGCCACCGTCGGCTTCTGAATGCTTGCAAGCGCCTCGTCATTCAAAGCGAGAATTCGGCGGGCATATTGCGCGAAGCCTTGCCCGTCGGCCGTGAGGTTAAGTTTGTGCGCATCGCGCAAGAAAAGCTGCGTGCCGACAATCTCTTCAAGGCGGCGGATTTGGAGGCTCACAGCGGATTGCGTTCGGCCCACAAGGTTCGCGGCGCGGGTGAGGCTGCCGCTTTCAATGGCTTTGACGAAGGTTCTGAGCAAATCCATTGGGATATTTTGCATGAGGTACCCTATCATAAATTTTACTCATTCTAACCTTTATATTATCAATTTTGCAAATTCTATGTTTTGGTTATCCTCTCCTCAACGATTCAATGTGGTGGGGATGCCTCCACCCCCATGAGCGGGGCGGCTGGCGCGGATTGGGACAGGCGACATGGCACATTTGGGACCCCTGTTGAAAACGCCTTTGAATGCGTTTCACCTGCAACTTGGCGGAAAAATGGTTGAATTCGCCGGTTATGAAATGCCGGTGCAATATCCCGAAGGCGTGATGAAAGAGCATCTCCATACACGCTCTCATGCGGGTCTCTTCGATGTGAGTCATATGGGTCAGGTGCGGTTGTACGCCCGCTCAGGCAAAATTGAAGATGCGGCCCTCGCGCTTGAGCGTTTGATGCCGGTCGATGTGGTGGGCGTAAAGCCGGGTCGTCAGCGTTATGGTCTCTTCACCAACGCAACAGGTGGCATTCTCGATGATTTGATGTTCGTCAATCGTGGCGATTATTTCTACATTGTCGTGAACGCTGCATGTAAGGCGCAAGACATCGCGCATCTTCGCGCACATCTCGAAAAAGATTGCGAGATTGAAGAATGGACCGGCCGCGCATTGCTTGCGCTGCAAGGCCCGAAGGCCGAATCAGCGTTGTCAAAGCTTGCGCCGTCTGTTGCGGCGATGGCTTTTATGGATGTTGCTGAAGTGCAAATCCTTGGCGTGTCCTGCATCGTCTCGCGCTCGGGTTATACGGGCGAAGACGGCTATGAAATTTCAATTCCGGAAGCAAAAGCCGTCGAGCTTGCCGAAACACTTTTGGCCAATCCGGATGTGCATCTGATTGGGCTTGGCGCGCGCGATAGTTTGCGCTTGGAGGCCGGCCTTTGCCTCTATGGCAATGATATTGATACGACGACAACGCCGGTTGAAGCAGCACTTGAATGGGCGATGCAGAAGTCGCGTCGTTTAGGTGGTGCGCGTAGCGGGGGATTCCCCGGCGACGCTGTTATTCTTGATCAGCTTGCAAAGAGTGCCTCACGTCGTCGCGTCGGCATCGCGCCGGAAGGACGCGCGCCTATTCGTGTAGACGCACCTTTATTTGCTAATGAAACTTTATCGCAAGCGATTGGGCGCATCTCATCAGGTGGTTTCGGGCCAACTATAAGTGCCCCAGTCGCCATGGGCTATGTGCCGACCGATTATGCCAAGACCGGAACGAAATTATTTGCCGAAGTGCGTGGCTCACGCCTGCCGGTGAAAGTTACCGATCTACCTTTCATAACCCCCGGATATAAGCGCTCTTAATAGGAGGAAACCATGTTAAAATTTACAGAAGATCACGAATGGCTCAAAGTAAAAGATGGCGTTGCTACCGTTGGCATTACAAGCCATGCCGCCGAACAGCTCGGCGATCTTGTTTTCGTAGATCTGCCGAAAGTCGGCGCTTTACTCGGCAAGGGCGATACCGCTGCAACGGTTGAGTCGGTCAAAGCCGCATCCGATGTTTATTGCCCGCTCGCGGGCGAGATCATCGAAGTGAACGATGCGATCACGGGTGATCCTTCACTCGTCAATTCCGATTCTGAAGGCAAAGGCTGGTTTTTTCGTTTGAGGCTTGCTGATGCGAGCGCTGCAGCAAGCCTGATGGATCGCGACGCTTATGAAAAATTGATCGCCTGATCACAAGAGGGGAGGATCACATGAGCTACACCGCAACACCATACGATCCCTATGATTTCGCCAATCGCCGACACATCGGTCCTTCTCCTGCCGAGATGGAGCAGATGTTGCGCGCTGTTGGCGCGTTAAGTCTCGATGCGTTGATCGACGGAATCGTGCCGGATGATATTCGGTTGAAGACCCCGCTGGCTTGGGGTGAAGCGCTTTCCGAGCAAGGCGTGCTTGAACGCCTTCGTCGTGTTGCGGCAAAAAATCGTGTGATGACGAGCCTCATTGGACAAGGCTATTACGGCACTGTCACGCCGCCTGTGATCCAGCGTAATATTTTTGAAAATCCGGCATGGTACACGGCTTACACGCCCTATCAGCCGGAGATTAGCCAAGGTCGTCTTGAAGCTCTGTTGAACTTCCAGACGATGATTTCCGATCTCACCGGTCTTGATGTATCCAACGCATCACTTCTTGACGAAGGCACGGCAGCGGCAGAAGCGATGGCGCTCTGCCATCGTTCGGCAAAGAACAAAGCGACAGCTTTCTTTGTTGATCATCATTGTCACCCGCAAACGATTGCGGTCATTGAAACACGCGCAAAGCCGCTCGGCTGGAGCGTGATTGTCGGCGACCCCTTCGTCGATTTGAAACCGGCTGATGTGTTTGGTGCGATTTTCCAATATCCGGGCACCTATGGTCATGTGCATGACTTCACTGATGTGATTGCGAAGCTTCATGATGCAGGCGCATTGGGTTGCGTTGCGGCTGATCCACTCTCGCTCACGATTTTGAAAACACCGGGCGATATGGGCGCCGATATTGCAATCGGTTCAACGCAGCGTTTCGGCGTGCCGATTGGCTATGGTGGTCCGCATGCGGCCTATATGGCTGTCAAGGATGCGTTAAAGCGTTCTATGCCCGGCCGCATCGTCGGCGTGTCAATTGATGTACGCGGCAACCGCGCCTATCGCCTGAGCTTGCAGACGCGCGAACAGCATATCCGCCGCGAGAAGGCGACATCGAATATCTGCACGGCGCAGGCTCTGCTTGCGGTCATGGCGTCGATGTATGCGGTCTTCCACGGTCCTGTCGGCTTGAAAGCGATTGCAGAACGCATTCATCGCAAGACGGTGCGTCTCGTCGATGGGCTTGTGAAGCTTGGTTTCACCGTCGAGCCAAAAGACTTTTTCGATACGGTCACGATTGAAGTTGGTCCGCTGCAAGGCGCGATCATGAAATCGGCCGAAGCGGAGGGCATCAATCTGCGCCGCGTTGGAAAAACCAAAATCGGCATTTCATTTGATGAAACGACGCGTCGCGAACATACGGAAGCGATCTGGCGCGCCTTCGGTGGTGATATGGTCGATGATACGGATGTCGAGTATTATTGCCTGCCGGAAGATATGTTGCGCACATCGAGCTATATGACGCATCCGGTGTTCCACATGAATCGCGCTGAAGCCGAAATGACGCGTTATATGCGTCGTTTGGCCGACCGCGATCTGGCGTTGGACCGGTCGATGATTCCGCTCGGTTCATGCACGATGAAGCTTAATGCAACAGTTGAGATGATGGCGTTAAGCTGGCCGGAATTTTCAACGCTTCATCCCTTTGCGCCAAAAGCGCAAGCTGCGGGCTATCATGAAGCGCTGGCTGATCTTGAAGAAAAGCTCTGCCAGATCACCGGTTATGAAGCCTTCTCGATGCAGCCGAATTCGGGTGCGCAGGGAGAATATGCGGGCCTTCTCACAATCAAGGCCTATCACGATAGTCGTGGCGACACGCATCGCGATGTCTGCCTCATTCCGACATCCGCGCATGGCACCAATCCCGCATCAGCGCAGATGGTCGGCATGAAGGTTGTCGTTATCGGCGTGACATCTGACGGCAATATCGATGTTGCGGATTTCAAAGCGAAGGCTGAACAACATTCTGCCAATCTCGCAGCGTGCATGATCACCTATCCCTCAACACATGGCGTGTTCGAAACTACCATGCGCGAAATTTGCGAGATCACGCATAAGCATGGTGGCCAAGTCTATATGGACGGCGCGAATATGAATGCGCTTGTCGGTCTCGTGCGTCCGGGAGATATCGGTTCTGACGTGTCGCATTTGAATATGCACAAAACCTTTGCGATTCCGCATGGTGGTGGTGGTCCGGGCATGGGTCCGATTGGTGTGAAATCACATCTCGCGCCGTTCCTGCCGGGTAGTCCGGAAGATCGCGATGGTGGTGCAGTCTCCGCAACGCCTCATGGTTCGGCCTCGATCCTTCTCATTTCATGGGCTTATTGCTTGATGATGGGCGGTGAAGGTTTGACGCAAGCCACCAAGGTCGCAATTCTGAACGCGAATTATATCGCTTCGCGTCTCTCGTCTGCCTATCCGGTGCTTTATAAATCGGACAAGGGACGTGTCGCACATGAATGCATTCTCGATACGCGCGTGCTCAATGAAAAAGCAGGCGTCACTGTTGATGACATTGCGAAGCGTTTGATCGACTGCGGCTTCCATGCGCCGACCATGAGCTGGCCGGTTGCGGGCACGCTGATGGTTGAGCCAACGGAAAGTGAACCAAAAGCTGAACTTGATCGATTCATCGATGCGATGATCGGCATTGCTTCGGAAGCGGATTTGATCGCGAGTGGTCAGCATGATCGCGAAAACAATCCGCTGCGTCGGGCGCCGCATACAGTTGAGGATCTTGTTGGCGAATGGGATCGCCCCTATAGCCGTGAGGATGCGTGCTATCCGCCGGGCTCTTTCCGTGTTGATAAATATTGGTCGCCGGTCAACCGTGTCGATAACGTGTACGGGGATCGCAATCTCATATGCTCTTGCCCGCCGCTTGAAAGCTACGCGGTCGCGGCCGAGTGAAAAATAATGAGGGTGGATCAATATCCGCCCTCATTTCTTTTGTTGTCTGCGCAATCATTTAATCATAGTGATCCGTACACTGGTTTGATCAGTGTCTCGGATAAAGAAAGATTTATTCTCGATGATCAGCGTATTTGATCTTTTTAAAGTGGGCATTGGCCCCTCAAGCTCGCACACCGTCGGGCCGATGGTTGCGGCGCATCGCTTTGTGGCGCTTGTGAATGAGACATTGGGCCTCGGTCGCATCGGGCGGATCAAGACGGAACTTTTCGGCTCACTCGCTTGGACTGCGAAAGGCCACGGCACCGAGACGGCCATATTGTTGGGCCTTTCCGGCTATCTTCCGGCGGAGGTTGATCCCGATCAGGTTGAAGAGATCATCGCCTCAATCACGCGTAATGACTCGCTTGAACTTGGAGGTGTACGTGCGATTCCATTCACGCTCGATGACGATCTTGTCGCGAATAAAAAAGAATTGATGAAGTGCCATTCAAATGCGCTGCGATTTACCGCCTATGGTGCGGAAGGCGCGATGCTTCTTGAAAAAGCCTATTATTCTATTGGCGGCGGCTTTGTTGTGACGGATGAAGAAGAAGCTGCTGGAGGTGCGGGCGGTCCTGCTCTGCCTTATCCCTTCACGAATGTTTCCGAACTTTTACAACTCTGCAAAACAACAGGTAAAAACTTTGCTCAGATACAACGCGACAATGAACGCGTCACGTATGATGATGCCGAGATCAATGCCCGCCTCGATCGCATTCGCGATGTCATGTTTGCTTGTATTGATCGCGGCTGCCGACAAGAAGGGATTTTACCCGGTGGTCTTAAAGTGAAGCGTCGCGCGAAATCAATTGCCGAACAGCTTGAAGCCGCCAAAAGCGCCAATCAACGTCCCGCGCATGAGATCATGGATTATGTTTCGCTTTATGCGATCGCGGTGAACGAAGAAAATGCAGCTGGTGGCCGTGTCGTCACAGCGCCTACAAATGGTGCTGCCGGAATCATTCCTGCCGTATTGCGTTATGCAAAAGACTTCTGCCCTGAATATTCGCTTGAAGCTTCGCGCAATTATCTCTTAACAGCTGCTGCGGTCGGCTCGCTTATCAAACAAAACGCGTCAATCTCGGGCGCTGAAGTCGGCTGCCAGGGTGAAGTGGGTTCAGCTTCCGCCATGGCCGCTGGTGGTCTCTGCGCTTTGCTTGGCGGTACACCGGAGCAAATTGAAAACGCAGCAGAGATTGCGCTCGAACATCATCTTGGTATGACATGCGATCCGATTGGCGGTCTCGTGCAAATCCCTTGCATCGAGCGTAATGCCTTTGGTGCGAATAAAGCGATTGTTGCTGCATCCCTCTCGCTGCGTGGCGATGGCACGCATCGCGTTTCACTGGACGAAGTGATCGAAACAATGCGCCAGACGGGCATCGATATGCTTGTTAAATATAAAGAAACCGCGCAAGGCGGATTGGCCGTGAATGTGGCGGATTGTTGATAGATACAACATTGAAAACTTGATCGCGTTTTATAGGCGAGCAGTTTCATTTTGACGGATGTGATTTTTCGAATTTATGAATGAATCAAAAAAGGAGCTGCTGTGCGCGGCCCCTTTTTCATTATGATCGAGGTTACTTCGGCATCAAGACAGTGTCGATCACATGAATGACACCATTACCGGCCATTACGTCGGCCGTCTCTACCGTCGCATTATCGACCTTCACACTCATGCCTTTGGCCTCAATCTTTAACTTGCCGCCTTCAACGGTTTTTTCTTCCAGCATTTTGCCTGCAAGATCGGCTGCCATCACCTTTTTGCCGATGACATGATAGGTCAATATTTTTGCAAGCTTTGATTTGTTTTCAGGCTTTAAAAGATTATGAAGCTCACCAGCGGGTAGTTTTTTGAAAGCATCATCTGTCGGCGCGAAGACCGTAAAAGGCCCTTTGCCTTTGAGCGTAGTCACAAGATCCGCGGCTTTCAATGCGGCGACAAGCGTCGAGAAATTTCCTGCCGACACAGTCGTATCAACAAGATCGGCTGCTTTGGCGCTCGTCATTGTTGCTGTTGCGGAGAGAACAACAGCAAGGGTAGCGCTTCTGACAAGATTTGAGATGTTCATCGGTCTCTCCATGGTGATGTGAAAAATTTCATTCGCATCAAACCTACGATGGCTCTCGATCCCCAGACAATCAGTCTGGTTACGAAGAGGGAAGTCACTCATCAATCGCGATGCGCAAATTTATTAGCGCAGTTCGTGAAGCTGTGGCGTTGCATTTATGCGCTGGACGCATCGGGTGAAGTAGCAACGAGGACGCCATTTTGGGCATAGCGACGGCATCGGTTGCAGATTTTCTATGTAAATCAGATGTTTACGGGCTAATTGGTTCATTATTTAGGATGCTGAACAAAAGTCGCTTCAAGCGTTCCGGGAAGGCATCCGACCTGCCACCCCCGTGGTTATTTGTCGCACGGCACGATTTCTCGTTAACTATCTGATATCATTATCAATTTTATTTTATAAGACAGTGGCGCTGAACTTGATTTTGGCGTTGTGGCACTCATATCAGCCGATCACGGATGGTCATTTTTTGGTAGAAAACTTGTTGCCTCTTTATCTCGGCTTGAAACCGGGAAATTGGCGACTAATAATCTTGAATGGGAGTTTGAAGCCTGAAGTAAAAAAATAAAAAGGCTCAATCACACACAGATTATTGTGTTTTGATGAGGCCTCAACGGATGTTCATTGTAAGACACGATCATCAATTTGGTGCGGCAAGTTCCTGTATAAAAAGAATCAGTCACAATCTTGGTTTCAAAAACCAGTAAAAAAGGTGAGGAACAAATGAATAGACGCGAAACACTCAAACTCATGGGCGCAACAGCTCTTGCTGGCATGACCGGCTTGCCGCAGCTCGCCAATGCTGCCGGTCAGGAAATGGTTGTGGTGGTGAAGATCGCCGGTATTCCATGGTTCAACGCTCTTGAAGTGGGCGTGAAGAAAGCCGGTAGCGAATTCGGCATTAATGCATCGATGGTTGGTCCTTCAGCCGTTGACCCTGCTCAACAAGTCAAGCTCATCGAAGATTTGATCGCGAAGAAGGTCGCTGTCATTGGTCTCGTGCCACTTGATGTGAAGGTGACGGAACCTGTGTTGAAGCGCGCGCAAGCCGCGGGTATTAAGGTCATCGCGCATGAAGGCCCTGAGCAGGCTGGCCGTGACTGGAACGTCGAATTGATCGACTCGATCAAGTTCGGTGAAGTGCAGATGGAACGCCTCGCTAAGGATATGGGTGAAGAAGGCGAATATGTCGTCTATGTCGGCACGCTGACCACGCCGCTTCATAATATCTGGGCAGACGCAGCGATCGCCTTCCAAAAGAAGAACTATCCGAAGATGAAACTCGCGACCGACCGTTTCCCCGGCGCGGACGTGACGGATGACGCCTACAAGACAACGCTCGACGTGCTCAAGGCCTATCCGAACCTCAAGGGTATTCTCTGCTTCGGTTCGCAAGGTCCGATCGGCGCTGGTAACGCTGTGCGCGAAAAGAAACTCGGCAAGAAAATCGCTGTTGTCGGTACGGTTCTTCCTTCACAGGGCAAGTCGCTCATTGATGACGGTATCATTCGTGAAGGCTTCCTCTGGAATCCGACGGATGCCGGTTACGCCATGGTTGCTGTTGCCAAGCTCGTGCTTGACGGCAAGGAAATCAAGGACGGTGTCGAAGTCCCGGGTCTCGGAAAGGCAGCAGTGGATGTCGCCAACAAGCAGATCAAGGTCGATAAGATCATGCGCATCAACAAGGAAACTGTTGATGCCTTGATTAAGGGCGGCCTCTAATCCGCATTGACTGAGTAAACGCTGCGCCCCTCTCGCATGGAGGGGCGCAGTCTTTGTCTCTTCACCTATGTATTTTGTGATTTGCGCGATTTAAGGACCACAAATCGTGGCGACATTTCTTGATTTGAAAAATATTTCGAAGCGCTTTGGCGGTGTGCAAGCGCTCACCGATGTTGATCTGACCCTTGAGTCGGGCGAGGTGCATTGCCTCGTTGGTGAAAACGGCTCGGGCAAATCGACGCTCATCAAAATTATATCCGGCGTGCAGCCGCCTGAAGCTGGCGGCACCATCACGATTGAAGGCCGCTCCTATACGAAGCTTAATCCGGTTGAGAGCACGCGCGCAGGCATTCAGGTGATTTATCAGGATCTCTCGCTTTTTCCGAATTTGACGGTTGCGGAAAACATCGCCGTCGGCCAGCATCTTCGTGGTTTTCGCCCAGTCGATTGGACGGCGATCCGTGAGATCGCCGAAGCGGCCATGGCGCGCATCAATGTGCATCTCGATCTCGACGCGAAGGTCGAAGATCTCTCGATCGCCAATCGCCAGCTCGTCGCGATCTGCCGGGCTATGGCCGCAGACGCAAAACTCGTCATTATGGATGAGCCGACGGCGTCGCTCACCCGCCACGAGGTCGATGCGCTATTATCGCTCGTCCGCGAACTCAAAAAGAAAAACATCTGCATCGTCTTCGTCTCACATCGCCTTGATGAGGTGCTCGAAGTTGCCGAGCGCGTTACTGTTTTGCGCGATGGTAAAAAGGTCGGCACTTATGATGCCAAAGATGTGAATGACAAAAAACTTGCCGTGCTTATGACCGGCAAGGAATTCAGCTATGATCTGAAAGAAACCGACCTCAAAAGTCGCAAGACCGTGCTCACGGTCAAAAATCTTTCGCGCAAGGGTGACTATAAAAATATCAGCTTCGATCTGCGCGAAGGCGAGATCCTCGGCATTACAGGCCTTTTGGGCTCTGGCC
>VGCJ01000055.1 GCA_016870035.1 Alphaproteobacteria bacterium | reverse complement strand
GTCTTTTGGCCAACTTGCCCGAAAATGGGGGGATCGGTATCACACGCCCACAAAAGAAGCGGTTTCGGGATCTTCGGACCCGATAAAGACAGAACGGATGGAAGGACACAGGGGACATGGCACGCAAGAAAATTGCATTGATCGGATCGGGACAAATCGGGGGCACGCTTGCCCATCTCGCTGGTCTTAAGGAATTGGGCGACATCGTTCTTTTTGACATCGCGGATGGCGTTCCGCAGGGCAAAGGCCTCGACATCGCCGAATCCTCCCCGGTTGATGGTTTTGACGCCGGCTATTCAGGCGCATCCAATTACGAAGCCATTGCGGGCGTTGATGTGGTGATCGTTACCGCCGGTGTACCGCGCAAGCCCGGCATGACCCGCGATGATCTCTTGGGCATCAATCTCAAAGTGATGGAAGCGGTCGGCACCGGCATCAAGCAATATGCGCCGAAAGCCTTCGTGATCTGCATCACCAATCCGCTTGATGCGATGGTGTGGGCGTTGCAAAAATTCTCCGGCATAAACCCGAAGAAAATTGTCGGCATGGCCGGCGTGCTCGACTCCGCACGTTTCCGTTATTTCCTGGCAGAAGAATTCAAAGTCTCGGTGAAAGACGTCTCCGCAATGACGCTAGGCGGCCATGGTGACGATATGGTGCCGATGGTTCGTTATTCGACCGTTGCCGGTATCCCGCTTCCCGATCTCGTCAAGATGAAGTGGACGACGCAAGAGCGTCTTAATGCAATTGTTGACCGCACACGCAAAGGCGGTGGTGAAATCGTCAATCTCTTGAAGACAGGCTCGGCCTATTATGCGCCTGCCGCGTCCGCGATTGCGATGGCTGAATCCTATCTTAAGGATCAAAAGCGCGTGTTGCCTTGCGCAGCGTATATCGCGAATGGCTATGGCGTAAAAGATATGTTTGTTGGCGTGCCGATTGTAATCGGTGCAAAAGGTGTCGAGCGCATCGTGAAACTGCGCATGAAGCCTTTTGAAAAGGCCGCTTTCGCAAAATCAGCCGCTTCTGTTCAAAGCCTGATTGAAGCGTGCAAGACGATTAATCCGGCTTTGAAGTGAGGCAATCGGAATTCGGCAATCGGCAATCGAAAGTACATGATCAACTGCCGATTGCCGACTGCCGTTTAATTAGAAGCTCTGATCGCCCCTCCCGAAGGAAACAGATATGAACATCCACGAATATCAAGCCAAGGCCGTCTTGAAAGAGTTCGATGTGCCTGTGTCGAATGGCAAGGCGATTATGAATGCGGCGGAAGCTGAAGCTGCTGCAAAAGCGCTCGGTGGCCCTCTTTGGGTTGTGAAATCGCAAATTCACGCAGGCGGTCGCGGCAAGGGCAAGTTCAAAGAAGCCGCCGCAGGTGACAAAGGCGGCGTGAGGCTTGCAAAGTCGATTGATGAAGTGAAACAGTTCTCGAGCCAAATGCTCGGCAACACGCTTGTCACGATCCAGACAGGACCGCATGGCAAACAGGTCAATCGTCTTTACGTCGAAGACGGCTCCGACATTGCGAAAGAATTCTATCTCTCGATGCTCGTTGATCGCGCGACATCGCGCATTGCTTTCGTCGTCTCGACCGAAGGCGGCATGGATATTGAAGAAGTCGCACACAAGACGCCTGAAAAGATCGTGACCTTCTGGGTTGATCCTGCCACCGGCATCATGCCGCATCACGGCCGTGCTGTTGCGAAAGCTCTGAAGCTCTCGGGCGATCTCGGGAAGGAAGCGGAAGTGCTGACAAGCAAGCTTTACGCAGCCTTTGTTGCCAAAGACATGGCGATGCTTGAAATCAATCCGCTGATTGTCACTGCTGACAATCATTTGAAATGCCTCGACGCGAAAGTGTCGTTCGACTCGAACGCGCTTTATCGTCATCCGGAGATCATGGAACTCCGCGACGATACGGAAGAAGACGCGAAAGAAATCGAAGCGTCAAAATATGATCTCTCTTATATCGCGCTCGACGGTACAATCGGCTGCATGGTGAATGGCGCGGGCCTTGCCATGGCGACGATGGATATCATCAAGCTCTATGGCGAGTTTCCGGCAAACTTTCTCGATGTCGGCGGTGGCGCTTCGAAAGAAAAAGTCACAGCCGCGTTCAAGATCATCACGGCTGATCCGAATGTGAAGGGCATTCTCGTCAATATTTTCGGCGGCATCATGAAGTGCGATGTCATCGCTGAAGGCGTGATCGCCGCGTTGAAAGAAGTGGGTCTCAAAGTGCCGCTCGTTGTGCGCTTGGAAGGTACCAATGTTCAGCTCGGCAAAGAGATCATTTCGAAATCAGGATTGAATGTCATTCCGGCTGACGATCTCGACGACGCTGCCCAGAAAATCGTTAAAGCCGTGCGGGGTTAATCATGTCCATTCTCATCGATAAAAACTCAAAGCTCCTCACGCAAGGTTTCACCGGCAAAACTGGCACGTTCCATTCCGAACAAGCGATTGCTTACGGCACGAAGCTTGTCGGCGGCACGTCACCGGGCAAAGGTGGCTCGCAACATCTCGGTCTTCCGGTGTTCGACACAGTTGCCGAAGCAAAAGCGGCAACGGGAGCCGACGCGAGCGTGATCTATGTTCCGCCCCCGGGCGCGGCAGATGCAATTTGCGAAGCCATCCAAGCCGAGATCCCGCTCATCGTTTGCATTACCGAAGGCATTCCGGTGCTCGACATGGTGCGCGTGAAGCGTACTTTGTCAGGTTCGAAGTCGCGTCTCATCGGGCCGAATTGCCCGGGTGTGATGACAGCAGGCGAATGCAAGATCGGCATTATGCCGGGCAATATCTTCAAGCCGGGCAATGTCGGCATTGTCTCGCGCTCCGGCACGCTGACTTACGAAGCCGTCTTCCAGACAACGCAGGAAGGCCTCGGCCAGACAACAGCTGTCGGCATCGGCGGTGATCCCGTGAAGGGCACCGAATTCATCGACATGCTCGAAATGTTCCTCGCAGATCCGAAGACAGAATCTATCATCATGATCGGTGAGATCGGCGGCTCGGCAGAAGAAGAAGCAGCGCGGTTCTTGAAGGACGAAGCCAAGCGCGGCCGCAAGAAGCCGGTTGTCGGATTCATTGCCGGTCGCACAGCCCCTCCGGGTCGTCGCATGGGTCATGCCGGTGCGATCATCTCCGGCGGCAAGGGCGGCGCGGAAGACAAGATCGTAGCGATGGAAGCCGCGGGCATCCGCGTGTCGCCATCACCTGCGCGTCTTGGCAAAACGCTCGTTGAAGTTCTCAAAGGTCATTGATAGCAAGGAGCGGTTCATGTCACGCCAAGATCAGAACAAAGCCTTTATCGAAACCTCGTTTCTTTATGGCAGCAATGCTGCCTATATCGAGCAATTGGAAGCACGTTACGCCAAAGATCCTTCTTCGGTAAGCGCCGAATGGCGTGAATTCTTCGACGCGTTGAAAGATGATCCGTCAACAGTTGAAAAATCCGCAGCGGGCGCTTCGTGGAAGAAGCCGAATTGGCCGGTAACACCACGCAATGACATTGTCTCAGCGCTTGATGGCAATTGGGCCGAAGTTGAAAAAGTGATCGGCGATAAGCTCAAAGGCAAGGCCGATGCCGCAAAGTCTGGCGGTTCGGTTGCTGATGTTCAACAAGCCACGCGCGACTCTGTGCGTGCTTTGATGATGATCCGCGCGTTTCGTATGCGCGGTCATCTTCATGCTGATTTAGATCCGCTCAATCTTGAGCCTGCAAAAGAGCACGAAGAGCTTCATCCCTCCTCTTATGGTTTCACGGAAGCGGATTGGGACCGTAAAATTTTTATCGATAATGTTTTGGGACTCGAATTCGCAACCATTCGTGAGATGCTTGCGATTTTGAAACGGACCTATTGCTCAACCATCGGGTGGGAGTTTTTGCATATCTCGAATCCAGCCGAGAAGGGCTGGATTCAAGCGCGCATTGAAGGGCCGGATAAAGAAATCGCGTTTACGCGTGAAGGCAAACGCGCGATTTTGAATAAGCTGGTCGAAGCTGAAGGGTTCGAAAAATTTCTCGATGTGAAATTCACGGGCACCAAGCGCTTCGGTCTTGATGGCGGCGAATCGCTTGTGCCTGCGCTTGAGCAAATCATCAAGCGTGGCGGCAATCTCGGTGTCAAAGAAATCGTCTTCGGTATGGCGCATCGCGGCCGTTTGAATGTTCTTACACAAGTGATGGGCAAGCCGCACCGCGCGCTCTTTCATGAATTCAAAGGCGGCTCTTTCGCGCCCGCTGAAGTGGAAGGATCAGGCGACGTCAAATACCATCTGGGTGCATCAAGTGACCGTAGTTTTGACGGCAATACAGTGCACTTATCGTTGACTGCTAATCCATCACATCTCGAAATTGTCGATCCTGTTGTGCTTGGTAAAGTGCGCGCCAAGCAAGATCAATTAAATGATACGGCAGAGCGTGTGCAAGTGATGCCACTCTTGATCCATGGTGATGCAGCCTTTGCTGGCCAAGGTGTTGTTGCGGAATGCTTAGGCCTCTCGGGATTGAAGGGTCACAAGACGGGCGGCTCAATTCATTTCATCATCAATAACCAGATCGGCTTTACAACCTATCCGCGTTTCTCGCGGTCTTCGCCCTATCCGTCAGATGTCGCGAAGATGATCGAAGCACCGATCTTCCATGTGAATGGTGATGATCCGGAAGCGGTTGTATTTGCGGTTAAGGTTGCTATCGAATTCCGCCAGACTTTTCATAAGCCTGTCGTCATCGACATGTTCTGCTATCGTCGCTTTGGACATAATGAAGGTGATGAGCCGAGCTTCACGCAACCGCTGATGTATAAAAAAATTCGTCAGCAGCCGACGACGCTTGAAATCTATTCGAAGAAACTCATCGCTGAAGGTGTTGTCACCGAAGGTGAAGTTGAAAAGATGAAAGCCGACTGGCGTTCGCGTCTTGAAGCTGAACATGAAGCGGGCCAGGCCTATAAACCAAACAAGGCCGATTGGCTTGATGGTCGTTGGGCCGGTTTAAAAACCGCTCAAGCCATGCAAGACGACGACCGTCGAGGTGAAACCGGTGCACCGATTTCACTTCTAAAAGAAATCGGTCAAAAGCTCACAACAATTCCTGCTGATTTCAATGCACACAAAACAATTCAGCGCTTTGTTGAAAATCGCCGCAAGGCGATTGAGACCGGCGAAGGGATTGATTGGGCAACAGGCGAAGCTTTGGCTTTTGGTTTGACTGTGAATGAAGGCGCGCGCGTGCGCCTTTCCGGTCAAGATTGTGAGCGTGGAACATTCTCGCAACGCCATTCCGTGCTCATCGATCAGGAAACGGAGCGTCGCTATAAGCCTTTGAGCAATATCCGTGAAGGCCAAGGCAAATACGAAGTCATCAATTCGATGCTTTCGGAAGAAGCTGTGCTCGGTTTCGAATATGGCTATTCGTTGTCTGAACCCAATGCGCTTACTTTGTGGGAAGCGCAATTTGGTGACTTTGCGAATGGTGCGCAGGTCTTGTTTGATCAGTTCATTTCATCGGGCGAACGCAAATGGTTGCGCATGTCGGGACTCGTCTGCCTTCTGCCTCATGGCTATGAAGGTCAGGGTCCAGAACATTCGTCCGCGCGCCTTGAACGTTTCCTACAGATGTGTGCGGAAGATAATATGCAGGTTTCTAACTGCACGACGCCTGCGAATTATTTCCATATTTTGCGTCGGCAAATCAAACGCGATTTCCGTAAACCCCTTATTTTGATGACGCCGAAATCGTTGCTGCGTCATAAGCGTGCGGTTTCTCGTCTTGATGAGATTGCAGAAGGAACGAGCTTCCATCGCGTTCTGTGGGATGATGCACAGTATCTTAAAAACGAGAAAATCAAACTCGCAAAAGACAACAAGATTCGTCGTGTCGTGCTTTGCTCCGGTAAGGTCTATTATGATCTCTATGAGGAGCGCGAGAAACGCGGCATTGATGATGTCTATCTCTTGCGCGTTGAACAGCTTTATCCCTTCCCCTTGAAGGCGCTTGTGACCGAGCTCTCGCGTTTCAAAAATGCTGATATTGTATGGTGCCAGGAAGAGCCAAAAAATATGGGCGCGTGGACTTTTGTTGAGCCCTATCTTTCTTGGGTGCTTGAACAGGCTGGCGCGAAGGTAAAGCGTCCGCGGTATGCCGGACGTCCTGCATCAGCTGCGACCGCTACCGGTTTAATGTCGACGCATCTCGCGCAATTGCAAGCCTTCCTTGATGAAGCTTTTACGTCGTGATGCGTAAAGAGAATTGAAATAGGGAATAAAACAATGGCCAGTGAAATTCGTGTTCCGACGCTTGGTGAAACAGTCTCTGAAGCCACGATTGGAAAATGGTTCAAGAAGCCCGGCGACGCCGTCAAGAAAGATGAGCCCGTGCTCAAACTTGAAACCGATAAAGTGTCACTTGAAGTGAACGCGCCGGTTGACGGTGTTTTAGCCGAACTTGTGGTTAAAGAAGGCGAGACTGTTGGTGTCGGTGCACTTCTCGGCACGATCACCACTGGTACAGGTGCTGCTGCAGCACCTCAAACGGCTCCTGCTGCTCCCGCACCTGCCGCAAAAGCTGCTGCTGCGCCCGCGGTTGATAATGGTCCGGCTGTTGCGCGCTTGGCTGCCGAGTCAGGTGTTAATCCCACGTCCGTTGCCGCTTCCGGCAAAGATGGCCGCGTCACCAAAGGCGATATGCTTGCAGCGATTGCTACAGGTGCAGCGCCTTCGGCAACGCCCGTAGCGGTGCGTGCACCGTCGGCGCCTGATGATGGTGCGCGTGAAGAGCGCGTGCGCATGACGAAATTGCGTCAGACGATCGCGCGTCGTTTGAAAGATGCACAAAATACTGCCGCGATGCTGACAACGTTTAACGAAGTCGACATGACGGAAGTGATGGCGCTCAGGAATCGCTACAAAGAGACGTTTGAAAAGAAGCATAGTGTGAAGCTCGGCTTCATGAGCTTCTTTGTGAAGGCCTGCACGCAGGCTCTCAAGGAATTGCCAGCCGTGAATGCCGAGATCGATGGCACCGATCTCGTTTATAAAAACTATTATCATGTCGGCATTGCGGTCGGAACTGATAAGGGTCTTGTTGTTCCGGTTGTGCGCGATGCGGATCGCATGGGTCTTGCCACAATCGAAAAATCAATTGCGGATTTCGGCAAGCGCGCGCGTGATGGATCTCTCAAGATCGAAGAGATGCAGGGTGGTACATTCACGATTACGAATGGCGGCATTTACGGCTCGCTGATGTCGACGCCGATTTTGAACGCGCCGCAATCCGGCATTCTTGGCATGCACAAGATTCAGGAACGTCCGATGGTTGTCGGCGGCAAGATCGAAGTGCGCCCGATGATGTATCTCGCGCTCTCTTATGATCACCGCATTGTTGACGGCAAAGAGGCTGTCACCTTCCTTGTGCGTGTGAAGGAAGCGCTTGAGGATCCGGCACGTCTCGTGCTCGATCTTTAATTTTATTTTATGTGCGTTTTATAAAGGCTGGAGGCTGTCATGTCTTATGATCTTATTGTGATTGGCTCCGGCCCCGGCGGTTATGTTTGTGCCATTCGTGCAGCGCAGCTTGGCCTCAAAACGGCGATTATTGAGAAACGTTCTAGTTTTGGCGGCACATGCCTCAATATCGGCTGCATTCCATCAAAGGCGTTGTTGCACGCTTCTGAAATGTTTGAGGAAGCCAGTCATGGCATGGCTTCGCTTGGCGTGAAGATTGGCAAGCCGACGCTCGATCTCAAAGCAATGATGAAACATAAAACAGAAACGGTTGATGCCAATGTGCAAGGTGTCGCTTTTTTGTTAAAGAAGAACAAGGTTGATACATTCATCGGCACAGGCGCGATTGCTGGTGCAGGTAAAGTCACCGTGACGAAAGCCGATGGTAAAGTTGAAACGATTGAAACAAAAAATATTGTCATCGCCACAGGCTCAGACTCAGCGCTGCTTCCCGGCGTGACGATTGATGAGAAAACAGTTGTAACTTCAACCGGGGCGTTGGAAATCACCGAGGTGCCGCAAAAACTTCTTGTTGTGGGTGCTGGTGTCATCGGTCTTGAACTGGGTTCGGTCTGGCGACGTCTGGGGGCTGAAGTCACGGTTGTTGAATATCTTGATCGGATTCTGCCCGGCATGGATGATGAAGTTGCCAAACAAGCGCAGCGCATGTTTGCGAAGCAAGGCTTCAAATTCGAACTCGGTATAAAAGTTACAAAAGTCGACACCGATGATCTTGGTGCCGAAGTGACGATTGAACCCGCCAAAGGTGGCGACGCGAAAAAAATCGAAGCCGATATTGTGCTCGTCGCCATCGGCCGTCGCCCTTACACGGAAGGTTTGGGGTTAGAGGCTACGGGTGTGCAGATGGAACGCGGCCGCGTGATCATCGATGATCACTTCCGTTCCTCTGTTGCTAGCATCTACGCGATTGGTGACGTTGTGCGCGGACCGATGCTCGCGCATAAGGCCGAAGATGAAGGTGTGGCGGTTGCGGAAATCATTGCGGGTAAAGCGGGCCATGTGAATTATGATGTGATCCCCGGCGTTGTTTATACGGTTCCGGAAATCGCAAGCCTCGGTAAAACCGAAGAGAATTTGAAAGCCGCTGGCGTCGCTTATACGGTCGGCAAGTTTCCGTTCACGGCGAATGGCCGCGCGCGTGCGATGCGCGCAACGGAAGGATTTGTGAAAATTCTTGCAGACGCTGCAACGGATCGTGTGCTTGGCTGTCACATTGTAGGCAGAGGCGCAGGCGACCTCATTCACGAAGTCGCGGTGCTGATGGAATTTGGCGGCTCGTCGGAAGATCTCGCACGTACCTGCCATGCGCATCCGACCATGAGTGAAGCGGTGAAAGAAGCCGCCCTCGGCGTTGAGAAGCGCGCGATCCATATTTGAGCAGACGCGGCGATAAAGTCGTCACCGTTGCCTTGATGCGGACAGAATGGCGGGCCATGTGAGGCAAATGACCCGCCGCCTTGTTAAATCACTCTGGTTCCTCTTGGCCTTGCTCTTCCTTTTAGAGGCATGGCTCTGGGATCTTATGCGTCCAGTGATCGCTGCCGTGATCCGGCTCATCCCCTATGACGCGTTCAAAGCCGCTCTCGCACGCGGGATCGCACGCCTGCCCGCCGCGCTCGTGATTTTCGTTTTTGTGCTGCCGGATGCGCTATCATACCCGGTACAATTCTTCGCACTCTGGATGGTGGCCGAAGGCGCCGTGATCAGCGGGACGGTGCTGTTCATCATCGCCAAAGCCTTCGGCCTCATTGGCACGCTCATTCTTTTCGAAGTGTGCCACGAAAAACTCGAAGACCTTGCTTGGTATCGCTGGGTCGCGGGGCAATTCACCAAAGCGCGGGCTTGGGCGCGGCACCAAGTTGAACCAGCTTTGGTCCAGTTCCGGCACTTTCGCTCTCAAATTGAGAGTGAATTGACCAGCCGCTTCGGCCGGGGCGGGGTGCTGGCCCATATGCGCCGCCTGCGGACCCGGCTGATGCGGAAGGCGCAGAAAAACTCGTAAGGAACGATTCCCGACGGCAACCTGTCTGATGTGACAGGTTTTTTACGACCAGTCTCCTTCATAGGCTGGAATTCGTTCTTGAAATTGTAACTCATAAGTTACATAATGATCGAAATTCGAGAAACGTCGACCTTCTCCTCTTGGCTTGCCAAACTGCGAGACGAAATAGCTATTGCTAAAATTTCATCCCGAATTCAAAGGCTTGCGTTTGGACAGGTTGGCGATGTCGCTCCAATAGGAAACGGCTTGAGTGAAATGCGAATCCATTACGGTCCAGGCTATCGCGTTTATTTTCGTCAGCAAGGAAACCAAATAATCCTGCTCTCAGGAGGCGGCGATAAATCATCACAAAAACGGGACATCGCCACCATAAAACGACTTGCTAAGGAGTACGAGGAATGAAACCCGCGATCCGCGCCTTTGACCCCGCCGCCTATCTCAAAACGCCAGCTGCTCGAGCCGCCTATCTGAGTGAAGCGTTTGAAACGGGTGATGTCGCCTTTATTGCGGATGCGCTCGGCGTCGTTGCCCGAGCCGAAGGTATGACGAGAATTGCCCGCGATACAGACCTATCGCGCGAAGCGCTGTATCGCGCTCTGTCCTCGAATGGCAATCCGGAATTATCGACGGTGCTGAAAGTAACAGCAGCACTAGGATTGAAATTGAAAATTGAGAAGACATCTGACATGACCTGACGTCGACATTACCCCTTTTTCTTGACTCTTTCTCATCCCTTACCTACTAAAACGCTCATTCATCGACGTTCTCGTCCTTGAGCCGCCGCCCGGTCCATGAGGCCGGAGGTCCACGCCCGACAGCGCGTTGCGCCCTCGGGCGCGTTTGGCTTTGGGGCGTCACGCATGCGGGCGAAAAAGTGGTTTCCGGTTTTTCGCGGAAAGCATGCGTAAATAAAGAAGTGGACTTTAAGGACCCTCATGTTTGAGAGCCTGAGCGATAGACTTTCCGGCATTCTGAACGCGCTCACGCGTCGCGGCGCGTTGAGCGAAGAGGATGTGAATGCCGCTCTGCGCGAGGTGCGTCGCGCACTCATTGAAGCTGATGTCGCGCTCGATGTTGTCCGCTCTTTCACCGACAAAGTGCGCAAGCGCGCTGTTGGCCAAGAGGTCGTTAAGTCTGTTACCCCCGGCCAGATGGTCATCAAGATCGTCAATGATGTTCTTGTTGACACATTAGGCTCCGATGCCGCGCCGATTGATCTTGATGCGGTGCCGCCCGTTGCGATTTTGATGGTGGGTTTGCAAGGCTCAGGAAAAACCACGTCGACTGCGAAAATTGCGCACCGCCTCACCGATAAATCCAAACGCAAGGTGTTGATGGCCTCGCTTGATACGCGTCGCCCCGCTGCAATGGAGCAGCTTGCAAGTCTTGGTACGCAAGTCGACATTGATGTCTTGCCGATTGTTGCCGGACAAAGCGCAGTGCAGATCGCGCGCCGTGCGATTGAGGCGGCAAAGCTTGGCGGCTTCGATGTTGTGATGCTCGATACTGCCGGCCGCACAACGGTTGATGAAGCGCTGATGGCGGAAGTGGCGGAAGTGAAATCACTCGCCAAGCCGCATGAAGTATTGCTCGTCGCCGATGCGTTAACGGGTCAAGATGCGGTCAACACCGCGAAAGCCTTTGAAGAACGCGTGGGCATTACGGGCATTGTGCTCACCCGCGTTGATGGCGATGGGCGCGGTGGTGCCGCGCTTTCCATGCGCGCTATCACCGGCAAGCCGATCAAGCTCGTTGGCACCGGCGAAAAAATGGATGCGCTCGAAGAGTTTCATCCCGCGCGCATCGCCAATCGCATTCTCGGCATGGGCGATATTGTTTCGCTCGTTGAAAAAGCCGTTGAGAATATCGATCAAGAAAAAGCCATGCGCACCGCTGAGCGGATGCGCAAAGGTCAATTCGATCTCAGTGATATGCGCGATCAATTGCAGCAAATCGAAAAGATCGGCGGCGTTGACGGGTTGATGGGGATGATCCCCGGCATTGCCAAAATTAAAAGTCAAATCTCTGCCGCGCATCTCGATGGCAAGGTTGTGAAACAACAAGTCGCCATCATCAATTCGATGACGCCAAGTGAGCGCAAAAATCCGGACGTGCTGAAAGCCTCGCGTAAGAAACGTATTGCTTCAGGCGCAGGCGTTTCGGTTGAACTTGTGAATCGTCTTTTGAAACAACATCGGCAAATGGCCGATATGATGAAGATGATGGGTCAGAACAAGCGCGGCGGGCCGATGGCGGGTCTCGCCAATATGTTTGGTCTTGGCGGCGGTATGCCGACATCGGGCGCCATTCCTTCGCCAGAAGAAATTGCCGAGATGCAAAAGAAAATGGGTGGTGGTGGTTTGCCGGAATTTCCGGGAACGCAAAACATCGCACCAAAAGGACTTCCACCCTTCCCCACTGGATTACCGAAAGGTCCGGGCCTTCCCGGACTGGGCGGATTCAATCCGTTCGGAGGGAAGAAGAAATGACGAGATTAGTGAATTGCAAATGGCAAAAAGCGAATAGGGAATATGCGACATGCCTTTCCCCCTACTCCCTATTCGCAACTCGCTATTCGCTTTTAAACAAACCCGATTCACTTCACTTCAACTAAAGGAAACTAAAACATGTCAGTAAAAATTCGTCTCGCGCGCGGTGGTGCAAAAAAGCGTCCGCATTATTCAATCGTCGTTGCTGATAGCCGCTATCCGCGCGATGGCCGCTTCATCGAAAAAATTGGCACATTCGATCCAATAAAGCCGAAGGACTCAGCTGAGCGCGTGAAGCTTGATACCGATAAGGCTAAAGCATGGCTCGGCAAAGGCGCTCAGCCAACCGATCGTGTTGAGCGGTTCCTTGAGGTCGCTGGCTTGTGGAAGCGCACAGCGCGCGTGAGCGTTGCAAAGGCGAAGCCGAAGAAGAAGGCGCAAGAGCGTCTTGATGCTGCCGCAGCCGCCGCTGCAGAAGCCGCTGAAAAAGCTGCGGCACCGGCTGAAGCTGCGTCTGAATAAATAAATGAAAAATAGTTCCTCCGCACGCTTGGCGGTTGGTGTCTTTGGGGCACCCCATGGCGTGCGCGGGGAAATCAAAATCAAATCCTATACAGGCGATCCGCTTTCGATTGCTGATTACGCGCCACTGACCGATCAATCTGGTCAACGGCTTTTTGTTTTAAAAAAACCACGACCTCTCAAAGATGATTTGTTGATCGTCACAGTTGAGGGCGTAACCGATCGCAATGCGGCGGCGAGACTCATAAATTTAGAACTCTACGCATCACGCGAATATATGCCGGAAGCAGAAGAGGACGAATTTTATTACGCCGATCTCATCGGGTTGAAAGCCTTCGATGAACACGAAGCTGAAATCGGTATTGTGATCGCACTTCATAATTTCGGTGCAGGCGACATCATAGAGATCAAAGCCAATGCGGGTGATCAAAGCCTCATGCTTCCTTTCACAAAGAAGATTGTTCCCTCGATTGATCTTGAAAAAGGATCGCTAACTCTTGTGATGCCTGAAGAGATCCCAGGAGAAGTAGAATGCGAAGAGGACGAGAAAGCATGAGCGCGTTTCGTGCCGATGTGCTCACCCTCTTTCCGAACATGTTTCCCGGTGCGCTCAGTTTATCTCTTGCCGGCATGGCCTTGAAACAAGGCATATGGTCGCTCCATGCGCATGATATTCGTGATCATGGGTTGGGAAAACATCGCGCGGTGGATGATACGCCCGCGGGTGGTGGTGCGGGCATGGTGATCCGCGCTGATGTGCTCGCCGCATCGATTGCTTCTGTTGTTGAAGCACATGATCCACGCCCGCGTTTGCTGATGTCGCCACGCGGAAAACCGCTCACACAAGAGATGGTTCGTGCATTTG
>VGCJ01000054.1 GCA_016870035.1 Alphaproteobacteria bacterium | reverse complement strand
TCAATTAGCCTGCCGCCACAAACTTCGAGAAACTGATGCTACCTTATTGAGAACCTTAAGCTCTGTATACTTCGTCAGTGCCATTCCGCCAAGCTTCTTGTGCCACGTGTGATACGTCGCATAAATATTCCTGGCCGTCCCGCAGGCCTTTTTAACCTTAGCATCCACGGCCTAGTCCAGTTTTACCTACTTTAAAATCCTAAAATAATCTTTTACCGAATACCGCTTCCGAGCTATCCCCCGACTCGCTTAAATCGCCGCCAACATAATGGCTCAACTTTAGAGAGCTTAGAGTCTCACAGGCAAACACTCTTTCACATCACTCTATGGCCGAATCAGCCGCTCAGTAGGAAAATGTTTTGCAATTTCATCCAATGCGAACATTCCTGTTTGATAGTCCCAGGCATTAATCAGCACGAGTCGCATTCCACCAGGTGGCTTTGCATGATCCGAGTTCGCCTTTCTAGGATCGAACGTAATCTGAAGGCTTGAAATTCCGGGTCGGGATCTGATCTCGTCCTGTATTTTGCTGGCAGGAACCTCATATTCAAATTCCTCATCGGCAAAAAGTGGAATTGAGAAACCTTCGCGCTCAATTTCATTAAATTGCCAATGGCCTCGGTCATAAAGCGATACAACTGCCTGAATCCAAGATGCGCCATAAAGATCACACCATTGATCGGCAAACCGGAGATGAGCTTCAATGATATGTTTATCGATCGTTTCAAAATTAACCATCCCCGTGTATCGCGGCAAATGAGAAGAGGAGAATTTTTGTAATTCATTTATTAACACTACATCGCGCTCGGCGTGGATCGTCCAGTGTCTAAACATTCCATCTCTAAACGTAGCCCCAGTTGCATGCCGCGCCCATATGATCCTACCTTGAATAATTGCGCAATCAGTTGAAACGTGGGTTCCCGATAAAATCGGCATCCAGAAATGCCCAGCCTCGTAAGAATGCTCATAATCAAGTAATGACGGGATTACCCTACTTCCAACACCCATGCCTTTAAGATTGACAATTGGTTTGGAAAATATGGGGAAATAATCGGGTATGGTTCCGTGCGGGCCAGCTGGTAACCCTTGAGCCAAAGCAATATATAAACGATCATAAATATGCCTTTCGCTCGGATAAAACTCCCAAGCATCAATATCATCTATTGGAATAATAACATGTTCGGGACAATGAACATGATCAAAATACTGCTTGCGCCAAGGATCGCGGATAAGAATAGGCATCGCGCAGCACTCCCTAAACTGAATGCTCCTTCGGTCAAACCGAGGGAAACCGAGCCATCCCAACCAAAACAATTAATGACTTCGGTTTAAGCAGCAAAACATACTACATTTTTGCGCAAAACAATCTAAAGCGTTTTTTCTATCCAAGGCGGCAACGCAGTCGAGTAGTCATGACTTGGGTCCCTGATTTCCTCCAGCTTTTTGTTGGAACCCTTCGTAAAAGGAGATGGATGGAATGAAACGCTCACGGTTCACAAAGGGACGGATTATCGTGATTTCGAAGAAAGCGGGGGATCACTAATTTTGCATTTGTTGTAATGTATTTTGTCAGGCAGCCGTAAACCCATTGTCTACGAAGAGATGCGTACCGTTGACGAAGCTCGCATCGTCACTTGCGAGGAATAGTGCCGCGCGGGCGACTTCTTCGGGCTCGCAGATCCGCCCCTGCTGCGCGGCAAGAGCCGCCTCTGATACGTCGACGCCGTAGCGTTGCAATTCTGCCACTTCGCGCAGGCCATGTGGTGTCCGAACGAAGCCCGGGCACACCGCATTGCAGCGGATATTTCGGTCTCGGAACTCCACCGCAATTGCGCGCGCAAACATATGGCAGGCGCCCTTAGTCGTATCATATAGTACTTCCATTGGCGTGCCTGCGACAGCAGAAATTGAAGAAGTGCACACGATAGATCCGCCGCCTGCGGCTATCATTTGCGGCAACACAGCGCGGGTCATTAAAAACATACTCTTCACATTGATCGACGTGAGTTGATCCCATTCCTCCTCAGTAGTAGCAAGGAAGGGCTTAATGACGATCGAGCCGGCATGATTGAAAAGTACAGTAATCGATCCAAGTTTTGCCTGAACCTCTGCAACTGCCCGCATTACCTCATCGGCTCTCGAGACATCAGCCTGAACGAAACAGGCTTTTCCGCCACCGCGTTCAATGTCGGCAATTGCCTCCAGCCCAGATTTAACATTAATATCTACAATGCCGACTTTCGCGCCCTCTGCAGCAAAGAGCCGTGATGCCGCGCCGCCCATACCACCGGCCCCACCTGAAATTAAGGCGATTTTATTTTGAAGCTTTCCACTCATACAAGGCGTTATCGTCTCGTTGTTTTAGCCTTCACCAAACTTCGCCTCTGTAGCTGCGATCTCAGCCTGACGATGTTTAATCTCATCGCCGATCGGCGGGCCGCGGAAGCGCTTATCTTCAAAGGCAAACCACAAAATTAACGAAACAATTATGAAGCCTAACGTGATTTGCAACGCGTAGTCATTTGGCGGTTGAATGCCGATGTAAAATAGCAACGCCATCGCAAGGATCGAGAGGATCGCCACAACCTTGAAGGTGTTAATGCCCATATTCCACGGCCCCATCTTGGGCCATTTCACGCCACCGATGGCTATAAAGCCCAAAGCAATTGGCAACGTGAAGGACAGAAATAAGAAAATCACTGTGCAAGATACCACAATTGAGTAAGCAGGCGTTCCAGCAATTGTGATCGCTGATGTCAACCAAACAAAAAGCACCGACAAGATCGCCGATGTCCAAATCGCTGCAACTGGTGTGCGTAACTTTGTGCTTACCTTCGCAAGAGCCCTCGAGGCACCCGGAATACCGCCATCACGCGAGAACGCATACAGCATGCGTGACGCAGAGGTAACCGTTGCAAGACCGCACAGTAATTGTGCCAAAAATATTAAAATATAAAGCAAGCTCTTCAGCGTTGGATTGACCTGTTGGTCCATACCCCAAAAAAACACGTTCCAACCTTGCTTCGCAGCTTCATCCATATTTGGAAGCATTATTATAAAGGCGCAGAGGAAAAGCCAGCCGAAGAGACCCGACCAGATAACAGAGGACACCATGCCAGATGGTACCGATTGTGCCGCATTGTTCGTTTCTTCTGCAGTGTGAGCCGACGCATCATAACCGGTGATAGTATAGACCGGAAGTAACAAGCCTAAAAGGAAAGCCATAATGCCCGAGACTGCAAGCGGCCACACACCTGACGCTCCTTCCGTTCCTGTGAAATTCGCAAATGTCCAAAGTCTAGAGATCTCATAACTGTTGGCTGAGGCAAGAAAGACAACAGTAAGTAAGATTGAGGTAGCAAAGATTAGGTAACCCGAAAAGTCCGTGAGCTTGGCAGTCAACCGAATGCCATAGTGGTTGATGATAGCTTGAAGAGCGGTTATCACCGCAACGAAAATAACGCGATGAGCTAGTGTATCTTCAATGCCGAAGATCTGACCAAAGGCGCCAAAAAAGAAGTAAAATGTACCAACATTGATTGCGCCAAGAACGGTAACGAGCCCTAAAAGATTTAGCCACGCCGACAACCATCCGGTAAAACGATTCCCCAGAATTGAGCCCCAGTGATAAAGGCCACCGGCCGTCGGATAGGCTGATGAGATTTGGGCGAGCGCCAAGGCGAAAAGACCCGAAACGATGACCCCTACCGGCCAACCTATGCCAATTGCAGCACCGCCAACACCCGATGTTGCCTGACCCAATGAGTTAATGCCACCAGACAAAATACAAATTATTGAAAAGGAAATGGCAAAATTGGAGAACTTACCCATGGTGCGAGAAAGCTCTTGAGCGTAGCCCATGTCGTGAAGGATTTTTTTATCCTGTGACTGATTGACTGCCATATCACCCGCCTTTGCTCCAGAAAAACACGAAAAAACTCAAACAAATACGAATCATAACATATCTTGATTCTAGTATTATTGCCACTCCCCCCAAAATACCTCCCTGATGCCAGACGGTGCTGCATTTTGATTAATTTATTTTTAATCCGCTCGATAAGCTGTTAGATTAGCCAAAACGTACCGAATGGCATCAGTTGTTCATTTTGAACGACCGTGCGATTAGAGAGATAACTATCTTGGGAGATCAGAAAAAGTTGATCTAAATTTTCTCATACCGCGAGGGTTTTTGTGTCTCAAAATAAAACTTGTTATCAAGATCAGTATTTGTCGATCGACGCGTCAAGTTGCGCAGATAATCTAAAATTTCGTTGTATGAGTTTGAGATGATCCGGCCCATCATATTTCTCGCCTTTTTACTTTTGATTGTATTTGGACTTTTTTTGTTTCAAGTGCAATTGCCGAATTTCGCAGATTTAAAGACACATCTAGCAGATCTGACGTCATGGCGCGATCAGGCTCCTTTTGCTTCCGCTTGGCTGACATTTACAGCATATACCTTGGTTACAACACTCTCAATTCCAGTTGCTACCATTATGACGCTCGGCATCGGTGCCCTGTTTGGATTCGTTCAGGGTCTTCTGATTGTTTCATTTGCATCTAGCATTGGAGCGCTCTTAGCTTTTCTAGGCGCAAGAACTCTTCTGCGTGATGCAGTAGAGCATCGCTTTGGCTCACGACTTAATGTCTTGAATGCGGGTTTCAAACGCGATGGCGCATTTTATCTTTTCACGCTCCGACTGATTCCAGTTTTTCCGTTCTTTCTTGTTAATTTGGCTATGGGGCTTACAACGCTGCGGGCTTGGACGTTTTACTGGGTCAGCCAGGCTGGCATGCTTGCAGGAACAATTGTTTATGTGAATGCCGGCACTCAACTTGGCCAGATCAGTTCGCCGTCGGACGTGTTGTCACCCACTCTCGTCGGGTCACTCGCTTTATTGGGATTGATGCCCTGGCTCGGCAAAATTGTGATTCATCTTTGGCGCAAACGCCGTATCTATCGACGCTTCCAACAGCCAAAGCACTTTGATCGAAATCTAATTGTTATCGGTGCTGGTGCCGCGGGATTGGTCAGCACCTATATTGCCGCTGCGGTCAAAGCAAAAGTCACTCTCGTTGAAGCACACAAGATGGGAGGCGACTGCCTCAATTATGGTTGCGTCCCAAGCAAGGCGCTTATCAAGAGCAGCAAAATTGTTTCCCAATCCAACCATGCTGAACGATATGGCCTCACATCGCAACATGTGGACGTATCGTTTCAAAAAATCATGACGAGAATAAAGCATGTCATTGAGAAGATTGCACCGCATGACAGCATCGAGCGCTATACCGCATTGGGTGCAGAAGTATTGCGCGGCCATGCGCGCATTATTGATCCGTGGACAGTCGAGATAAGGCTCGATGACGGCGAGACAATCAAGCTGACGACCCGTTCGATCATTATTGCAACCGGCGCGCGGCCGTCTGTGCCGAACTTGCCCGGTATCGATCAAATAGGTTATGTCACATCCGAAAATCTATGGCAGAAATTTGCAGAATATGACCAACCACCACGTCGCCTTGTCGTGCTTGGCGGCGGCCCGATCGGTACAGAACTGGCGCAAGCTTTTGCAAGGCTGGGGTCTGAGGTCACACTGATTGAGATGGCCCTTCGCCTATTGGCTAAAGAAGATACCGATGTTTCAGACTTTGCAAAGCAAACGCTCGAAGCCGACGGCGTTACTGTTCTAACGAAGCACAGAGTTTTGCGATGCGTTCTCGAAAATGGCAAAAAATCACTCGAGGTCGAGCATGATGGCACCGTAAAGAAGCTCATATTCGACGAGATCATTTGCGCCGTTGGACGGGAAGCTCGCCTGAGCAGTTTCGGACTGGAAGAGCTCGAAATTCCGGTTCAACGTACGATCGAGACGAATGATTTTCTTCAGACGAATTACCCTAACATTTATGCCGCAGGCGATGTTGTCGGGCCATTTCAATTTACCCATGTTGCAGCCCATCAATCGTGGTATGCGTCCGTCAATGCTCTGTTTGGTATGTTTCGTAAATTTCGGGTGGATTATCGTGTTATCCCCTGGACCATTTTTACCGATCCGGAAATTGCGCGCGTCGGGCTCAATGAACAAGAAGCTCGGCAGCAAGGAATTCAATTCGAAATCACCAGATTCGATCTTGGAGAGCTTGACCGCGCAATCACAGAGAGTGCCACCCGCGGATTTATCAAAGTCCTGACGCCGCCCGGAAAAGACACAATCCTCGGCGTCACAATCATCGGCGAACATGCCGGCGATTTGATTTCGGAATTTGTACTCGCCATGAAATATCGTATCGGATTGAATAAGATACTCTCAACTCCTCATGCCTATCCGACTTTTGCAGAAGCCAATAAATATGTTGCAGGCGCATGGAAACGCGCTCACATTTCGCAAAGATCTCTTAAAATGCTGGAATGGTTTAACACTTGGCAAAGAGGCACTTAAGCATGCTTGATCGTCACATCATTCCAATTCAAAAAAATATGCTCGCTCCGCTAGCGCGCTCAATCAAAGCATCCGGGATATCCGCCGATCAGATCAGCTTGATTGGATTTGCGATCGGACTCGTAAGTGTTGCTTGTCTTGCTTTTGGTCATTTCTTGATCGCGCTTGTTCTTATTCTTGCCAATCGTCTTTTTGACGGTCTTGACGGGGCGGTTGCCCGCATCAACGGCCCTACCGACCGAGGCGCGTTTCTCGATATCACTTTTGATTTTGTTTTCTACGCGCTGATCCCGCTCGGCTTCGCCATCACAGACCCTAACGCAAATGCCTTGGCAGCCGCATGCCTGATCGCCTCTTTTGTTGGAACCGGCTCAAGCTTTCTTGCTTTTGCCATCATTGCAGAAAAGCGAGACATGAACGTCCAGCCTGACACCGCCAAAGGCATCTTCTATCTCGGCGGACTGACCGAGGGAACCGAAACAATCATTTTGTTTTCCCTCATTTGCATATGGCCCAATTGGTTTGCCCTTTTGGCCTACGGATTTTCAGTGCTGTGCGTCATCACGACACTTTCCCGCTGGTATCAGGGTTGGACAAGCTTCGAGAAAGATAAAATCGCAAAAATTCGCCCATGACGTCTCGCAAAAGTTACGATATCATTTTAAAATTATCTGCTTCGGAAAGGCTAAACCATGTTCCGCTTAGGACTTGCTCTCACTGCCGGTTTCTTGATGCTGACAACTTCCGTTCTTGCATCTGAAAAGTGGACTCAAACGCTGGCAAAAGCGAAAGGGCAGGCGGTCTATTGGAATGCATGGGGCGGCGACCAACGGACAAACGTCTTCATCGACTGGATTGGCGAGCAAGTCGAGCAGCGCTATGGCATCCGCCTAAATCATGTCAAACTCTCCGACACAGCTGAAGCCGTTACGCGTGTGGTTGCAGAAAAGACGGCAGGAAAATCAAGCAATGGCTCAATCGATCTGATCTGGATAAATGGTCCAAATTTTTTATCCCTGAAAGAGAAAGGTCTGCTTGCTGGTCCTTTTGCGCAAGATCTCCCTAATGCACGCTATGTCGATTTTTCGCTTTCATCGCCTTCATCAGTCGATTTCACGATTCCGGTCGAGGGATTTGAGTCTCCTTGGCGATTGGCAAAGTTTGTCTTTAATTATAATAGCGCCCGTCTCGCTTCGCCTCCGCGCACAATACGAGAGTTCTTGACATGGAGCAAAAATAATCCAGGACGCTTCACTCATCCTGTTGTCAGCAATTTTCTTGGTGCAACATTCTTAAAGCAAGCCCTGATAGAGTTGGTGTCTGATCCCAAGATCTTGCAACGCGCCGCAACAGATGACAATTTCGATCAGGTTACCGCCCCGCTTTGGACATGGTACGACGAGCTACGTCCCACGCTCTGGCGTCAGGGCAAGACTTTTCCTGCGAGCGAACAAGCCCAGCAACAATTGCTAGCCGACAACGAAATCGATATTTCAATGTCCTTTGACCCAGCGAGTGCAGCGGCCGCCATCATTGACGGCGCATTACCAGACACGATCAGAACCTATACTTTGGCCAATGGAACTCTTGGCAACATCAGTTTTGTTGCGATCCCTTTCAACGCCCGCAACAAAGAAGGAGCGATGGTCATCGCAAATTTCCTACTTGAACCCGAGACACAAGCCCGCGCACAAAATATCAATATACTCGGTAGCTTTTCCGTGCTCGATCAATCAAAACTAAATGACACCCAGCGTGCATTGTTCGGTTCTTTGCCGAACTCAACAGCTCTGCCGACCAATGCCGAGCTCGGTATTACACTTCTTGAGCCGCATCCATCATGGATGACCCAATTAAGCAAAGCGTGGAAAAAGCGCTATACGCAATGAACTTGAAGGCAGCAATCAGTTTGCATTCTGCATTGATTGCTATTCTGACAGCTGCATTTTTTCTTCCGATCGTTTTGGGATTTTGGCAAACATTATTGCCATCTTTCGGTTATCTTCCTGTTTTGGGTGTAAGCAAGTTTGAATTTCAAGCCTGGCAAGATTTAGTTACTGAGCCGGGGTTTGCATCGAGCCTGAGTTTAACTCTCTTCACTGGCTTTGCTTCAACCGTCCTCGCCAGTCTTCTCACATTTAGCATTTGTGCGATGATCCAAAATCGCATCGGAAAATTTGCAACTGAAAAATTGCTGGCGACATTTCTCGCAACACCACATGCGGCCGTGGCGATCGGACTGGCCTTCCTCTTTGCTCCATCAGGATTCTTTTCACGCCTGATAACCTCGTGGACGACGGAATGGCAACAGCCCCCAGACATTATCACGATTAATGATGATCGGGGAATATCACTTATCATTACGCTGATTGCAAAAGAGGTTCCATTTCTATTGTTTGTAACACTCTCAGCGCTCAATCACATTCCCACTCAAAAATTCATGGCTGTAGGACATGCCCTTGGATACGGGCGGGCGCAAATTTGGATCAGTATCATCATACCCCAGATTTATCCATTGATCCGTTTGAGCCTTTTCATTGTTCTGGCTTTTTCTTTATCAGTTATTGATATGGCCATCATTGTTGGTCCGAGTAACCCACCCACTCTTTCCGTGCTCTCACTACAATGGTTTTACGATCCGGATCCCTTGTCTCTCAAACTTGCAACGGCTGCCGCGATTTTGCAGACACTGATCATCGTTGGTGCAGTAATAATCTGGCACGCCATGGAGCGGATCGTGACATTGGCAGGCCGGTGGTGGATTAGAAAAGGTCAACGCGACAACATAAGCGACTATCTCATGCGACTGTTGGCGGCCTTGGCAGTTATACTTCTTGCCTGCTCTACCCTTGCGCTTATATCTCTCATCATATGGTCCGTTGCTTGGCGCTGGCCATTTCCTGATGTCACACCGCTATCCTGGTCGCTTCAATCCTGGACTTATGTTCTGAATTCTAAGCTGAACATTCTCTTCAATTCGGTTGTAATTGCTGCCTGTACAAGTCTCATATCGCTGTTTTTTGCGATCGCATGGCTCGAGTGGCCGAAATTTGAGAGCCCGTCGATCAGAATTATTGTATTCGGTGTCATTATCTTGCCGTTATTCATCCCGCAAATTGCATTCCTATTTGGCTTGCATATATTATTTTTAAGTTCGGGATTCAGCGCTTCGCTCATCTCAGTCTGCTGGGCTCATTCTTTGTTTGTGTTTCCTTACATCATCCTCACCCTTTCTGATTCTTGGCGCTCACTCGATAAACGTTATATTCGGTCAGCAGCATCGCTCGGAGCAAGCCGCTTGAAAATTCTTGCGCGGGTCAAATTACCCATGTTGCTGCGTCCTTTACTGATATCGGCCGCAATAGGATTTTCGGTCAGTATGGGACTATATCTTCCAAGCCTCGTAATTGGCGAAGGTCGCATTCCGACTGTCACCACAGAAGCGGTTGCGCTAGCGACTGGTGCCGATCGTCGCTTGCAAAGCGTCTATGCTTTGTTGCAAGCGCTTTTCCCGATGATCATTTTTTTCGCTGCGCTCTTAATACCGCGGATCGTCTATGCTGAACGCGCTTACTTGCGGGGCGTCCGGTTATGAAAAAGCTCGAGTTAAGTCATGTCACAATTCGGTTACGCAATTCCGCACACCCTTTGATAGATGATTTGAGCCTTGTCGCCCTATCAGGTGAGGTGACACTGATTATGGGCCCAAGCGGAATTGGCAAATCAACCTTGCTGGATTTCATCGGAGGTCATCTCGATCCTGCGTTTTTAGCAAGAGGAAGCGTCAAGATCGGAGAACTTGACATCACATATATGGAACCTGAACGACGTCGCGTCGGTATCATGTTTCAAGACGATCTGTTGTTCCCACATTTGTCGGTTGGCGAGAATTTGCTTTTCGGACTAAGGTCTGACTTGAATAAGGCGACGGATCGGCAAGCTCTTATCGAAGACGCACTTTCCCGCGCTGACCTTGCAGGCTTTGCAAATCGCGACCCGGCGTCGTTATCTGGCGGCCAGCGAGCACGAGTTACCCTATTGCGTACGCTTTTAGCAAAACCGCATGCACTGTTGCTTGATGAGCCCTTCGCAAAACTGGATAAGCATCTTCGGACCGATGTTCGATCCTTTGTATTTGAGCATGCTATTGCTGAAAAACTCCCAATCCTCATGGTGACGCATGACGAGACAGATGCTGCTGCCGCGGGAGGAAAAGTTTTTATACTACACGAAACGTCAAGATAGCCTCCAAAGTTTGTGGCATGACAAACCTGTATTTTAAATGTAGTATTGTATGTTAGCGATAAGCATTTTTAATGCTCAAAAAACTTAAGACTTGGAAACTCATCATTTAGTCCTTGGGGCAGCAAAAAAGAGAAACACATGACGTCATTTCTTGAAACCATCATCGCTCAGGAAGGCCCGCTGCGGCTTGCTTTTTTTATCGGTATTTTTGTAATTATGGCTATCCTTGAATTTGCTATACCACGCCGCGATCAAAAACTTTTGCGCGTTAAACGTTGGCCTTCAAATCTTGGCCTCGTCATTTTGGACACATTGTTGATCCGGCTTCTTGTCCCGACGACTGCTGTTGGTGTTGCTCTATTTGCCCAGAAAATCAATTTGGGATTATTAAATCTTTTTGATTTTAGTCCGATCCTGTCGGTCCTGCTTTCAGTAATTCTGCTTGATCTGGCCATCTATGGTCAGCATGTATTGTTTCATTCTGTTTCACTCTTGTGGCGTCTACATCGCGTTCATCATGCCGACACCGAGTTTGATGTGACAACAGGACTGCGGTTTCATCCGGTTGAAATTATCTTATCCCTATTAATCAAATTCGCTATCATTACGTGCTTCGGGATTCCTCCCGTAGCCGTGGTAATCTTCGAGATTCTTCTGAATGTCTCAGCTATGTTTAATCATAGCAATATCAGGCTACCGACTTGGCTTGACAATCTATTACGCTGGATTGTAGTAACCCCAGATATGCATCGTGTGCACCACTCAATAGAACACGTCGAAATTGGCAGCAATTTTGGTTTTAGTCTTCCGTGGTGGGATTTTATTTTTGGTACTTATCGGGCTGATGCAGAAAAAGGACAATTGAATATGGTATTCGGGATTGATGAATTTCGTTCCCCCTCCGAACAACGCCTAGATAGAATGCTAACACAACCATTTCGGAAGGATAAGAACCAACGCTAAACGTAAAAGACAAAGGTGCGAATTACTGTGGACATAAAGCATTCCTACATCGCAACCACTTTAGTCACTCAGTTTTTGTTTCTTAATTTGGCCGATGCCGAGACCCGGAGCATGGATACCATTGTTGGTAATTTTTCACAGAGCCAATTAAACGGTTGGGAGGCAAAGGAATTCAGCGGCCAAACTGTATATTCGTTTGTGAAAGATCGTGGTCGGGAGCGATATGTTTTGAAGGCACAGGCTTTGGCGTCCGCCTCCGGACTTTTCAATCGAACAAAGATTGATCTGAATAAAACACCCTACTTAAATTGGTCATGGAAGGTAGAAAAAATTTTTCCGAAAATCAACGAAAGTGCTCAATCTGGCGATGACTTTCCAGCTCGGATCTACGTTGTTGTTGAGCGTGGCCTAATGGGTTTCAGTTCACTATCACTAAACTATGTCTGGGCAAGTCGTAATCCCGTTCAAAATCTTTGGACGAGCCCATATACAGACCAAGTAAAGTTATTTGCCGCTGATTCTGGTTCACAAAAATTAGGTACCTGGACACGTCATAAGCGAAATCTTCGGGAAGATTTATATAAAGCGTTTGGAGAGCACATTGTTGAAATTCATGCCACGGCATTAATGACAGACACCGATAATCACGGCGGTAATGCTACAGCCTACTATGGAAATATTTGGTTTAGCGCAGATTGAGCCAGTTTAAAAATGTTTTTATTTAAGTTCTTTTTCGATACCTAATGCTCGCAATTATTGTTTGTTTGACCTGCTTAAACTAACATCATCAAATTTAACGCTATAAAGCTATAAAAATTGATCTTATATTAAAAATTGAACGTGAAAATTTTATAATAGATGAAAATTAGGATATATCTTCTTACTTCAAATTATGCTTGTAAATTTCAGCTTCCCAAGTTGGTTATTTCCGTCATCAATCGACCCAAAAGCCATACATCAGGGAAAATCACTTTTCAGGGGAAAGGCCAGTTGATCCCCCAGTCAGTATTTCGACATTTTTATTGACCTCTTATCCAGTCAATGAATTCATAGACATTCATGGGTTGAGGCTGGAGTGCCCCCACTGAAGTGGTCCACGAACTGGGATATGATGATCCCACTTTTTGGAGGACCAGAAGATGGCTGGAAAGCGAGAGAAGCCGGAAGACATTGTTTTGAAGCTTCGGCAGGTTGAGGTGCTGCAGGGTCAGGGCAAGTCAGTTCAGGAGGCGGTTTGTCAGATCGGCGTGACAGTGCAGACCTACTATCGATGGCGCAAAGAGTATGGCGGCATGAACCGCGATCAGTTGAAGCGACTGAAGGAGCTTGAGACCGAGAACCAGCGCCTCAGGCGTGCGGTATCGGATCTGACGATTGAGAAGTTGATCTTAAAGGAAGCTGCACGGGGACCCGAAGGGCAGCGCCAGCAAAACTTCTGAGCCCTTCCCGCCGCCGTCAGTGTATTGTCCATGTGCGGCAGACCCTTGGCGTATCTGAGCGCCGGGTCTGCCGCACACTCGGGCAGCATCGTTCTACGCAACGCAAGGTGCCCTGCGGCCTGCCAGATGAAGAACGGCTGACCGAGGACATCATCGAGCTGACGCGGCAGTTCGGCCGCTACGGCTATAGGATGATCACGGGCTTGCTGAACAATGCTGGCTGGCACGTAAATCACAAGCGTGTCGAGCGGATCTGGAGGCGGGAAGGGCTTAAAGTCCCGCAGAAACAGGCAAAGAAGGGCCGGCTTTGGCTGAACGACGGCTCCTGCGTTCGGCTGCGACCCGAACATGCCAACCATGTCTGATCCTATGACTTTGTAAAGGACCGAACCCATGATGGCCGCGTGTTTCGCACGCTCAACATCATTGATGAGTTCACGAAGGAGGCGCTCGTGATCCGCGTCAAACGCAAGCTAAATTCCATTGATGTCGTTGATGCTCTGACTGACCTGTTCATTCTGCGCGGGCCGCCCAGATTCATAAGGTCCGACAATGGCGCCGAATTCGTCGCTGAAAACGTCCGCGCCTGGATCGC
>VGCJ01000053.1 GCA_016870035.1 Alphaproteobacteria bacterium | reverse complement strand
GCAAGCGGATATCCTGTCCGGCAGCCTGAAGACTTTGCTGAGCAGCGACCAAAGGGCGGATGCCCTTGTCTTCCAACATGCGCGCGGCGACGCCCACCGTGATTGGACCATGCGGTTCGAGCAGCGGCTTTAATTTGTCCGTATCAACGCCCGATCCTGCAACGAGGCGGATTTTATCAGGTGCAACGCCAATCGCTTCGACGGCCGCGCGGTCATCCGGATTTTGGACAACGGTGATCGTCGACGGTCGATTTAAGAGCAAGCGCAGAGCGGTTGACAGGCCAAAGCGGAGAAGGCGGCCAACGGGGTCGAGGCCGATAAAGCCGGAACCAAGGCCAGCAATCGTATTGACGCTCGGTAGCTTAAAACCGGTTGCCGCAAGCTGCCCGAAAATGATCGGAGCGAGCGCGACGTGATGCACGACATCAGGTCGTAAATATCTGTAAAGATTGTGAATTTCGATGATATCTCGAATAATTTGATGGGGCTTTCGGCGTAATTTGCTCCAGCCGAGTTCATGGAAAATGAACCCTTCGGAAAGGATCGGCGCACGATAGCCGATATCGCGGGTCGCGACATGAACCTCGAACCCGACATCCCGCGCGGCGCGCGCCATCGGCAGCCGATGCGAGACAAAGTATCGGTCATCAGTAACGAGGAAAAGGAGACGGGGCACGAAGTGAACTTGCGGGTGAGAGAGGACCGGAGATTGGACCCGCGCGTCTTTACAGCGTGAAATCTGACAGATTTATGAATGGAAGCGCCCCATTCCGGTCCTATTTTGGCGTCATGAGGCACCATTCATGATCTTCGGAAAGTGACGAGATCATGGACGTGATCGGTTTGATATAGTATGCGGCTTTGCGTCGAATGTCCGTCACGCGCTTGGCCTATGACCGTCATTCCGAAACGTTCCGCATGGACCGGGCCATTTCCTAAAGATGCCCGCCCTCCATTTCAGATAAGGACTGAATAAAGTGACTTCTTACGCCCTTGTCGGAGCTTCCGGCTATATTGCGCCCCGCCATATGAAAGCGATCAAAGAGACGGGCGGTGATCTCGTTGTGGCTTTTGATCCGAATGATTCAGTTGGTATTCTCGATAGCCATTTTCCGGACGCGCATTTCTTCACCGAATTCGAGCGTTTTGATCGTCATGTCGATAAGTTGAAACGCAAAGGTGAGCGGCTTGATTATGTCGCAATTTGCTCGCCGAATTATCTCCATGACGCGCATTGCCGCTTCGCTCTTCGCTCAGGCGCGGACGCGATTTGTGAAAAGCCTTTGGTGCTGAATCCATGGAACATTGACGGCCTTGCCGATATCGAAAATGACACGGGCAAAAGGATTTTTTCAATTTTGCAACTGCGCTTGCACCCGGCGATTATTGCGCTTCGTGACAAATTTGCCAATTCAACGAAGCGTCACCAAGTTCAATTAACATACTGCACCTCGCGCGGGCGGTGGTATCACGCCTCATGGAAAGGTCATGACTCAAAATCAGGCGGCGTGGCCACGAATATCGGCGTGCATTTCTTCGATATGCTCGGCTTCGTTTTCGGCAAGGTTTTGTCAAATCATGTCCATCTCAAATCGCCCGAACGTGCGGCCGGTTTCTTGGAATGTGAGCGCGCCGATGTGAGCTGGTTCTTGTCGGTTGATCGCAATGATTTGCCCGAGAGTGTGCAGGGCAAGAAAACCACCTATCGCTCAATTACGGTTGATGGCGAAGAGGTCGAATTCTCCGAAGGGTTCACCGATCTCCACACCCGCTCTTATGAAGAAGTGCTCAAGGGACGGGGCTTTGGCCTGGACGCGGTGCGTCCTTCAATCGAAATCGTCTCGAATTTCCGCCACCATGCGATTGAAACGCATTCAGGCATCGTTCATCCCTTCGCCCGTAAAGCCTCCGCCGTATGAGTGAAATGAAAGAAGATCCACGCTTTCCCGGCGTGCTGATTCATGAATCAAGTTATGTGGATGACGGCGCGGTGATTGGACCGCGCACGAAGATTTGGCATTTCTGCCATATCCTCGCAGGGACTGTGATCGGCGAGAATTGCTCTATTGGCCAGAACGCCATGATCGGTCCGAAAGTGCGGCTCGGCAATGGCTGCAAGATCCAGAACAATGTCTCGCTTTATGAGGGCGTCGAGCTGGCAGACGATGTTTTTTGCGGGCCGAGCTCGGTCTTTACGAATGTTTTAAACCCTCGTGCGCATGTGAACCGCAAAGCGGAGTTTCGCGTGACGCCTGTTGGACAGGGTGCCACCATCGGCGCGAATGCCACGATCGTTTGTGGTCATAAGCTTGGCGCCTACTGCCTGATCGGCGCAGGCGCGGTGGTGACCAAAGATGTGCCCGATTTTGCCTTGATGTTGGGAACACCGGCGCGGCGTGTGGGGTGGATGAGCCGGGCCGGTGAAAGGCTTGAAGCGGATCTAATCTGCAAGGCAACGGGTGAACGCTATTTTGAAAATGGTGCGGGTGCGCTCGCGCTCGCGAGTTGAGGAGAAAACGAGTGGATCTTCGCGGTAAAAAATTTGTGGTGATTGGTGGCGCAGGCCTTATCGGTTCGCATGCTGTTGATCAGCTCGTCAAAGAAGATGTCAGCAAAATTTTGATTTACGATAATTTCGTGCGCGGCATGATGGAGAATCTTTCCGGCGCTTTGAAAGATCCTCGTGTGAAAATTTTCGAAGCGGGCGGCGACATCACGCAGACTGATATTCTTGATGCGGCGCTTAAAGGTGCCGATGGTGTGTTCCAATTTGCGGCGCTTTGGTTGTTGCAATGCCATGATTATCCGCGCACGGCATTTGAGGTGAATGTGAAGGGCATGTTCAACGTGCTCGATTCATGCGTGCGCAACTATGTGAAGCGCCTTGTATGGTCTTCATCAGCTTCGGTTTATGGTGATGCTGTTGAAGAGCCGATGACGGAAGACCATCCGTTCAACAATAAGAATTTTTATGGCGCGACGAAAATTTGCGGTGAAGCGATGGCGCGTGCCTATCACTTCCGTTATGGCCTTGATTATGTGGGCCTGCGCTACATGAATGTCTATGGCCCGCGTCAGGATTATCGCGGGGCTTACATTGCCGTCATCATGAAAATGCTGGATGCGATTGATCGCGGCGAAGGCCCGACGATTTTGGGCGATGGCTCGGAAGCCTTTGATTTCGTGGCAGTTGAAGATTGCGCACGTTCAAATCTCTGCGCCATGCGGTCTGATGCAACAGATCGTTTCTATAATGTTGGCACGGGCAAGCGCACATCACTCAAAGAAATCGCTGAAATGCTCTTGAACCTCACGGGTTGCAATCAACCAATCAATTACGCGCCACGTTCGCAAGCGACCCTTGTGCGAAACCGCGTCGGCTCGCCGGTGAAGGCCTCTAAGGAAATCGGGTTCACCGCGAAAATCGATCTTGAAGAAGGTTTGCGTCGCTTGATCGATTGGCGCGCGAACCACAAGGCTGAAGTTGAAGCCCGCCGCGCGAAATCGGCCTAAGAGCAGAAAGCGTTCCGTTATGACCATGGCAAAAAGAACCGTTCAAATTGCGCTTCCCTCAATGGGTGAAGAAGAATGGCAAGCCGTGCGCGCGCCGATTGAATCAGGCTGGCTGACCCAAGGCCCAAAAGTGGCCGAGTTTGAAAAGCAGTTTGCCGATCGTCACAATGTGAAACACGCGCTTGCCACAACAAGCTGCACGACCGCATTGCATCTCGCACTCGCGGCGATGGATATCGGTCCGGGTGATGAAGTGATCGTGCCGTCTTTCACATGGGTCTCGACCGCCAATGCGATCCTCTATCGCAATGCGACGCCCGTGCTTTGCGATGTTTATCCGCGCACGAATAATATTGATCCTGCTTCTGTTGCTTCGAAACTCACAGAACGCACAAAGGCGGTGATGCCCGTGCATCTTTTTGGCCTCTGTGCCGATATGGATGCGCTTCGGGCAGTTTTACCAAAACATGTGAAAATTGTTGAAGATGGTGCCTGCGCTGCCGGCGCATCCTACAAAGGCACGCTTGCTGGTGCGTTAGGTGATGCCGGCTGTTTCTCCTTCCATCCGCGCAAGTCTATTACGACGGGCGAGGGCGGCATGATGACGACGGTTCATGATGATGTGGCGGCGAAAGCGCAGATTTTGCGTAATCATGGCGCTTCGATTTCTGAAGAGCAACGTCATCGCGGGGCGCAGCCTTATCTTCTGCCAGACTTTGATGAATTGGGTTACAATTACCGCATGACCGATATTCAAGCGGCAGTCGGTCTTGTGCAGATGACGAAGCTTGATCGCTTTATCGATGAGCGTGATGCGGCTGCGCGTCATTATCGTCAGGAACTCGCGGATATTGAATGGCTCCATCAACCTGTTGTGCCCAATGATGTGCGCCATGCGTGGCAAGCTTATGTGACTTATGTCGATCCGAAGCTTGCACCGTTACCCCGCAATGAAATCATGGCAAAGCTTCACGCGCGCGGTGTTGCGACACGTCCCGGCACACATGCCATCCATATGCTCGGCTATTATCGTGATCGTTATGGCATCAAGCCGGATGATTTCCCGGGTGCGAAGGCTTGCGAGAACAACACAATGGCGATCCCGCTCCATAATCGCATGAATGAAGATGATTATGCTTATGTGATCGAGTGTTTGTGCGATATTGCGAAGGGGCATTGATATGAGTTCTCCCCAATGGCTCGATGATCTTCTCGGTGTGAGCGCGCCGACGGAAGGTGCCAGCGTAACCGCGCATGGCCACAAGATCACAACAATCGCAGGCATTACACGCTCAGCGGAATTTGTTTCCGCCGCGCAAGAGCAGACGCGCGAAACCTTCGGTTTCAAATGGGCGAAGCGCGATACATTTGAGGGCTCGGTTGCTGATCACATGCGCAACTGGCTTGTGCAAAAATATGGTGACGTTCCGCATGCACCTTGGTTCTTTAAAGATCATGGTCCGCATCCGATCATTCTTGATGCCGGCTGTGGCGCGGCGTTGTCTGGCATTGCGCTCTTCGGTCCGGTGATGGACCGTGTGCGCTATCTTGGTGTTGATGTGTCAACCGCCGTCGATGTGGCGAAGAAACGTTTTGAAGAACGCGGCTGGCAAGCGGGTTTCATTCAATCGGATTTGAATCAGATTCCGGTCAAAGAGCGCTCGGTTGACATCGTTTTCTCTGAAGGTGTTCTGCATCACACGGACGATACATTCAAAGCGCTCGAAGCGGTGACAAAACATGTCAAAGTTGGCGGCCGTGTCGTTTTTTACGTCTACCGAAAAAAAGGCCCGGTGCGCGAATATACGGATGATTATATCCGCGACAAATTGCAGAGGATGACGCCGGAAGAGGGTTGGAAGGCGATGGAGCCTTTGTCCGAACTCGGTAAGATTTTGGGTGATCTGAATATCGAAATCGATATCAAAAACAAAATCGATCTTCTTGAAATTCCGGTAGGTAAAATTAATCTACAACGATTTTTCTATTGGCATGTACTCAAAGCGTTTTATCGTCCCGAGATGACGCTCGATGAAATGAACCATATCAATTTCGATTGGTATGCTCCGAAAAATGCGCGTCGCCATACGGTCGAGGACGTGCGGGGCTGGTGCAAGATACTGAACCTCGAAATCGAACATGAATTCGCTGAAGAAGCGGGCATCAGCGTGATCGCAAGATTGAAATAACATGTGCGGCATTGCGGGCATTTATAATTTTGACGGCGCGCCTGCTTCACCGGTGACGGTGAAAGCGATGACGGATGCGATTACTCATCGTGGACCCGATGGCGAAGGTCAATTTACCGATGGTCCTGTCGCACTTGGCCATCGCCGGTTGTCGATCATTGATTTGTCGGACGCTGCGCATCAGCCGATGCCGTCAGCTGATGGTCGTTTGGTCATCACCTATAATGGCGAAGTCTATAATTTCCAGGAATTGCGCATCGACTTAGGAGCCAAGGGTCATGCCTTCCGCTCGCGCGGTGATAGCGAAGTGCTTGTGACAGCTTTACGCGAATGGGGTGATGCGGCGGTTTCGAAATTCAATGGAATGTTTGCCTTCGCGGTGTGGGACCGCGCCGAGAGGCGGCTTGTGATTGCGCGCGACCGTTTCGGCGTGAAGCCCGTCTATTATTGGAGCGATGGCAAGACCTTGCTTTTTGCTTCGGAGATCAAAGCGTTTCTCAAATTTCCGGGATTTAAAGCGAAGGTCAATCGTAGAAATCTCGTGGAATACATGACCTTTCAGAATTTCATCTCCGATCAGACTTTGTTTGAAGGCGTGCGCATTCTACCCGCAGGTTCGATGCTTGTGATCGAACAAGGCATGCGTGATGTGCCGGAGCCCATTAAATATTGGGACTTCCGTTTTGTTGAAGATTCTTCGCTTACCGATCGCGCTGAAGTCGAGCGCGAAGTGGATCGTCTCTTTCAACAAGCGGTTAGTCGTCAGCTGATCTCCGATGTGCCGGTTGGCTCTTATCTTTCAGGCGGCATGGATTCCGGTTCGATCACGGCGATTGCGGCGCGGCAGCGCCCGATGATTCACACCTTCACCGTCGGCTTTGATATGTCGTCTGCGTCCGGCATTGAGATGGGTTTTGACGAGCGCAAAGCCGCTGAGCGCATGTCATATAAATTCAATACCGAACATTATGAAATGGTGCTCAAAGCCGGTGATATGGAGCGTTGTCTCAAATCGCTCGTGTGGCATTTGGAAGAGCCGCGCGTCGGCCAATCTTACCCGAATTATTATGCCGCAAAGCTCTCAAGTCGTTTTGGTAAAGTCGTGCTCTCCGGCGCTGGCGGTGATGAGCTCTTTGCTGGCTATCCATGGCGTTATTATCGCGCCGCGACCGCACGCGGCTTTGATGATTATGTCGATCGTTATTATGAAAATTGGCAGCGCCTTGTGCCGTCCGAATCCTCTGCGGCTTTGCTTGCACCACTTGGTGTAGAAGGTGCGTCATGTGACCCGCGCGAGATTTTCCGTCGCGTGTTTGATCATCATGATGCGGAATTGAAGACGCCGCAGGATTACATCAATCACTCGCTTTATTTTGAAGCGAAAACTTTTCTGCATGGTCTTCTTGTTGTCGAAGATAAGCTTTCGATGGCACAATCGCTCGAAAGCCGCGTACCGTTTCTCGATAATGATCTTGTTGATTTTGCCGGTCGTGTGCCCGTCAATATGAAGCTCGCGAATTTGGGCGAAGTGATCAAGATTGATGAGAACACACCTGGCTCAAAAACTGCAACCTATTTTGGCAAGACCAATGACGGAAAACTCATTCTCCGCTCGGTAATGGCGAAATATATTCCCGAAGAGATTGTGCAAGCGTTAAAGCAGGGTTTCTCAGCGCCTGATGCGAGCTGGTTCCGCGGCGAAAGCATTGATTATGTGCGCCGCATTTTGATGAATCCGAATGCACGGCTTTGGTCTTATCTTGATCGCACGACCGCCCAATCTTTGATCTCGGATCATCTTGAAGGACGACAAAATCGGCGCTTGCTAATCTGGTCGCTTCTTTATCTCGAAGTTTGGCTTGAGACATTCGGGGTTTGATGATGTCCGATCCCATCGCCGAACTTGCCTTGGAATTGCAGAGGCTCAAAGAGCAGCGCGATCATGAGTTGCGCGCGACATTTGACCGTTCGCTGCCCTTTGCAGACGCTCAGTTTGATCGCTGGGACCGCGCGAAGACTTTGGGTTTTGGTGATAAGACGAGTATTTATGATTCAAGTTTCATCTTTGGTGACGTGAAGGTTGGCGTTGAAACCTGGATTGGTCCTTTCACATTGCTTGATGGTTCAGGCGGCGGTCTTACAATTGGGGATCATTGTTCAATCTCTGCCGGTGTTCATATCTATACACATGATACAGTGCTCTGGGCCGTGTCAGGCGGCGTGCAGCAGGCACGCAAAAGTGCAGTGAAGATTGGATCAAACACCTATATCGGTGCCCAGAGCGTGATTGTTGCTGGGATCACAATCGGTGAACGTTGTGTAATCGCTGCCAATTCTCTGGTGAACCGTGATGTTCTCGATGGCACGATTGTGGGCGGTACACCGGCACGCAAACTTGGACATGTCGAAGGCGAAGGCGCTCAAGCAAAGCTTGTGTTTGATCGAAAGGATCAAAACACATGAACGTCAGCGAACAATATCAAGAGTGTGAGCCACGCCGCCTTCTCATGATCGGTTATGACAGTCTTGAGAAACTTGTCTCAGACGGAAAAATTCGTCTTGATGATATCAAGACGCTTGAGCTGCAGTTCAATTTTGGAAAAATGTTCGACGAAGTTTTGTATATTGTTCCCTTTGGCCGAAAAAACGATGAGCGGCGTGTCAGCGATACAATTCTTTATCGCGAATTGGCTTTCAAGCGGAACGGATCAGGGTTTCGTAAGCTTCTCGCGGGATTACGCCATGTCCGTGCGGCTATCGCCTTTTTGAACAGGGCCGTTTCAGACTTTAAGCCCGATGTGGTGCAAACTATTGGGCCTCATTATACGGCAGCACTTGCGCTTTTCGCGCGTAAGGTCCGCGCATTGCCAAAAGTCTGTTTCATTGAAGCCTATTGGGAAGATATTTTGCCCTGGCAGAATTATTTTCATCCCCTCATCAGACGGCTTCTGCCTTTCTGGTATCGGATCGTCTATCGTCTTTTTGATCGTTATTCGGGCGCACCTTCTCTGGCACCTGAATTCTATACACGGCGCGGTATGGCGATTGAAAAAATTTCACCATGGATCCAGCCTTTGGATTTTTCTGAAGTCAATGAAGCGCAGGCATCGGATGCGCCAGAGTCGATGCTGAATGCGGCAATACCGCGTATCGTGGTGTTAGGTCGCTTGCATCCTGAAAAACTAGCGCCCGATGCATTTCATATTTTTGCTGATGCCGTTCAAAAAGATCTCAAAGGAACATTGATTTTTGTTGGCGATGGTGCTGACCGTTCGGTCATTGAACGAGAAGTGAAGGCGCGCGGCTTACAGGATCGCATTGTGATCACGGGGCAGGTTTCGCATCGTATCGCGATGGCAGCCTTGAAAGCGAGTGACTACTCAATTGCGCCTATGCAGGGTTCAGCGCTTCTTGAAACTTTAGCGGCCGGGATTCCCACAATTGCCTATGATCATGAGACACATGCGGCGCTTATTGAGACCGGTGTGAATGGCATTCTCGTGCCTCACCGCAACATAAAGGCGGCGGCTTATCAATTACGCGAATTACTGAGTGATCCCGTCTCGGCCAAAGCACTCGGGCAAAAAGCATATGAACGCGTTGCCGAACGCTATAATGTCAATGCGATGCGTAAGCTTTTGAAAACATCTTTCATTGATGCCTATCAAGTGCGTATTAAAAATCCAATGCGTTCTGTGAAGCCGCATGAAGAAAGTCTTGTTGCATGACAGGACGGTTTCTCTTTGTCGATGTGAACGCAAGCTTTGTCAATCCAACGCGCAATCTCTTGCCATTAGCCTTTTTGAAGACGGGAGATGTTTGCTTCTTTGGCCCAGGCTATGTATCATCCGAATGTTTAGCGCGAGGGCTCTCCTCCTTTATTGATCAAGAGGGTCCCTTTGATGTTGTGATTTCGAACACGGTAGTCCTCTTCTCAGATAGCGGCGATCCGGCTCATTATGCAGCAACACTTTTGGCGTCTTATGCCTATCATGGTCCGAAAGAGGATTTGCTTTATCTCCCGATCATCGCGGAGCAATTCTCTGCACTGACCTTGCCGCGCGTGGCTATTCTCTTAGAAAATGATGTTTATAATTGGACTTCTAATGAAGCTGATAAGATTTCAGCCCGTTCCGATTTCTTAATTGGATTTGGCGAAGAATTTTCGCCACTCCGCGCAGACCTTCCGCATCTCCATCAAGAGCGGTTTGCGAAAAGCGCCACAGATGTCTGGACGGATTTTTCACGAAGCCACCAGAATAAAATTGCTTCGCTGCTTCATTTTATTTCAGATGCCGAGTTTCTGATTTCTCCGCTTTCATCGCGGACCTTGCCTTGGTCTGTCATGGGTGTGCAATATCACGCACGTTCAGTGGCGCAGGATGCGTTGAAGCGCGCGGGTATTGATCCGGTAACCGATACGAAATTTCGTAAATTTATTTCGCTTTTGAAAAAAACCCATATGATGCGGGGTGAGAAGCGCTGGGTTCAAAAAGCACTCAATTCTAACTTTATGTCGCGCTTAGCGCAAACGCGTTATTCTTTTACCTGCGGCTCAGGCTTGGAAATTCCCATTCGAAAATTTTTCGAAATTCCCGCGGTTGGAAGTCTATTGGTATGTCGTGCCTTTAAAGGGTTTGGAGCTGCAGGTTTCAGTGATGGCGTGAATTGCCTTGTCGCCGAACCTGACGATCTTGCTGATGTGCATTTTGAACTGACTGCTCATCCCGAGCGCTATGAATCAATGGCACGTGCTGGTCAGAAGCTTATTCTTGAAAGCCATTCCGTTGATGCGCGGGCGCGTGATTTGAACGCTATCCTCAATGCGATCACTGCAAAAACATTTCACGGCAGTCAATGGATTGCTGGACGTCATATTTTGCGATTGCCGTCCGAGCCGGGTACCAAATCATGATGGCTTCACTTGGAAGGCTCTTTGCCGACATCTACCGGCTTCGAGGCTATCGTTTGCCTCTTCTCGTTTTCTTGACTTTCTTGAATGCACTTTTTGATGGAGCAACGGTGGCTGTTTTATTGCCACTCCTGAAATCAATTGGGGGTGTTGTGGGCGCGGGTGATGATTGGCTCTCGCAAGCGATGACCTACATCTTATCGATTGTCGGACTGCAGATGACACCGATGAGCATCGCCGGCTTTGGTGTTGTTCTCATTGTCGTCGGCGCGGTGATTTTTCTGGTTCAGGCGCATTTGAGCGCGAAAATGCAAACCGATTATGTTGCCCATTGGCAGCGGCGGCTTTTTCAATCTTATTTCCACGCTGAATTTGATTTCTTTAGAACACGGCGTGCGGGCGATCTTATTGCAGCGGCGATTATGGAACCCGTCCGTCTCGGCGGTGCGTTTTATCAGGCCAATCTTATTCTTTCTTCGGTTCTCTTTATTGGTGTTCAAATTGCTGTCGCTCTTGTGATCGCGCCTTTAGTGGTTGCGTTATTGTTTAGCGCCGGCGCATTTCTGTTTTTGATTTCTGTGGGTCTTGTGAAGCGTGGATTGATGATTGGTGAAGAAATGACGTTTGTGAATGCCGATCTTCAATCCGATGCAAATGAACTGGTGCACGGCGCGAAATTCGTTAAAGCTACGGCTACGGAGTCCCGAGCGGTAGAGCGTTTATCGAAAACGATTAATCGCTTTCGGGATCTCACCTTTGCAAATGCATTCGATGTTCAGCTTGTGCGTGCGCTCTTTGAATATGCGAGCGCGCTTGTTGTCATTGCTCTTTTGGTCGCTGGTCCCTTGATGTTAGCCGTTGATGTCGGTGCCGTCATCGTCATCGTGGCCATGTTTGTGAGATTATTTCCGAAAGTCACGGGGTTGCGGCAATGCCAACAATCAATCAGTCTCGTGTTACCGGCCTTCGATGCTGTGCTCGCCATGGAAAAAGATGCGAAATCTTCGATGGAGATTTTGGAGAGTCCTCAATCGCATGTTGATCATAAAGTAGAACCCGTTCACATCAAATTTGATCATGTGGCGGTCGCGATTGAGGGGCGTGAAGTTCTACGTGACGTTTCTTTTTCGATCGCTGCAGGTGAGCTTGTTGTTTTGATGGGTCCGACGGGTGCGGGGAAGACCACTTTGGTCGATGGGCTTCTTGGCTTACGTCGTTTGAGCGGTGGGCTTATCGAGATTGATCACCACTCTATGGATTCGGTTTCCATGCCGGATTGGCGTCGGTCCATCGGATATCTCGGGCAGGATCCTTTGTTGTTTCATGCGTCGATCAAAGAGAATCTCCAATGGGTTCGTCCAGACTCTGATCCTTCAATGATGAATACGGCATTGAATCGTGCAGCCGCCACTTTTGTCGAACGACTTCCCCGTGCCTTTGACACAATTGTCGGCGATGCCGGAAGCCGTTTGTCCGGCGGCGAACGGCAAAGAATTGCCTTGGCGCGCGCACTTCTCGGTGCGCCACGCTTGCTGGTTCTTGACGAAGCCACGAGCGCGCTTGATGCAGAGACGGAAGCGGGCGTTGTTGAAACCATTGCGAGATTGAAAGGTCAGATGACCATCATTGCGATCACCCATCGTCCGGCTTTACTCTCGGTTGCTGATCGCGTCATTGAAATCAAGGATGGTCGAGCCACCGAGCTTAATCATGATGCTTTGAAAGCTCATTAGAGAGGCAGATCTATGTTGACAGCGCCGCTTCCTTTTATTGATTTGCAGTCTCAACGTGCGCGGATCGGTCAAGCGATAGATGTGGGGATATTACGCGTGGCCGCGCATGGTCAATATATAATGGGTCCGGAAGTTAAAGACCTCGAAGAGGATTTGAAAAATTTTTGTGGAGCCAAACATTGCATCACGGTTGCGAATGGCACAGAGGCTTTGGCTATGCCTCTTATGGCAAAGCACGTTCGGCCTGGCGAAGCGATCTTGGTTCCTAGTTTTACTTTTGCTGCTACGGCTGAAGTTGTCGCATGGCTTGGCGCCACGCCGGTCTTTGTCGATGTGGATCAAGACACATTCACGATGACGATTGAGAGTCTTGAAGTAGGAATAACAAAAGCGAAGGCGCTGGGGTTAAAGCCCGTCGCTGTCATTCCGGTAGATCTCTTTGGTCAAGCCGCCAACTATGATTTGATTGAAGAGTTCGCTGCCGCTGATGGATTGTGGGTAATGAGTGACGCAGCGCAAAGTTTTGGCGGTGCTTACAAGGCACGAAAGATCGGCACGATCGGTCAAGTTACGGCGACGAGTTTTTTTCCGTCGAAGCCTCTGGGTTGTTATGGTGATGGCGGAGCGATTTTCACCGATGATGATGAGATGGCGTCGGTCCTCAAATCGTTGCGCGTGCATGGGCAGGGCAGCGACAAATATGACAATGTCAGAATTGGATTGAATGCGCGGCTTGATACAATGCAAGCAGCCGTTCTCATCGAGAAATTGAAAATCCTCGAGGATGAAATTAAAGCACGCAACGAGATTGCGATGCGCTATTCATCTGCACTTTCCGGCAATGTACAAGTGCCCGTTGTGGCGCAAGGCAATTACTCAGCATGGGCGCAATACACCATCCGTGTGCCCGCTCAAAAAAGACCGACGATCATGGCGGCGCTCAAAGAGCAGGGCATTCCGACAATGATTTATTATCCCAAACCGCTGCATCGCCAGACCGCCTATCGTGATTTTCCGGTTGCGGGAAATGGCTTGCCCGTCAGTGAACGTTTGGCTGATGAAGTACTAAGCCTGCCTATGCATCCTTATCTCGATCACGCATCGCAAAATCGTATCGTTGAGACTTTGATTTCTATCCAAAAGGCGCATCAGTGATGGGCTCTTTCATCATCCTTCTGTGGCGGATTTTTGCAACTCTCTCGGCACTTCTGGTTCTCGCCGGGATTTTGATTGCCGTTTTTCTTGATCAGTTGATCATGGTCGATATGCCGCTTCAAAAGGCAGATCATGCGATTGTCCTTGATGGTAACAATCAGCGTTTGTTGCGTGCGAAGGAATTGTTAGACCAAGGGCTTGTAAATGACATCTATGTCAGCAATGGCGAGCCGGCACGCCCCGATGATATTGATAAAATTGTTTCGAGCCTTGGCTATGCGCCGCCTGATCGAACAGAGATCAAAGTCAAAATATTAAATGCGGTTGGTGTGGCAGCAGAAAAAATCATTGTCTTTGGTGAGGGAAGCCTTGCCACTCGTGACGAGGCGAAAGCTTTGGCGGAGCGCTTTAAAGGCCAATCACCGCGTCTCATGCTTGTGACAACAAATTATCATTCGCGGCGCGCATTGGAAATCTTTGAGGCTGTGTTGCCAACTGCTTCAATCCAGGTCACCTGTCCGGGGGGCTGTGTGGCTCCCGCTGCTTGGTGGAAAGATCCGGCGGTTGCTGCGCAGTTTGTGCTCGAATTTGTAAAACACTTTTATTTCAGATTGGGTATGGTTGTTGTTTAAACCTGATCGAAAATCTGTTCAAAAGCTTTGATCATAATCTCCGGCGTATAATGCGCGACAACACGATTTCTATTTTTTAGACCTATCGCATCACGGTTATCTTTTGATAGTAATTTTATGGCTTCGATTTTATCTGAAAGTTCTTTTGGTTTGTGAGGGTCAACCAAATAAAGT
>VGCJ01000052.1 GCA_016870035.1 Alphaproteobacteria bacterium | reverse complement strand
GGCCGCTTTGGTATAGTCGGAGCCTCTGAGATCCGTCCCTATACCGATTTCAACGATCATTCGTTTCAGCGCCATGCCGTTTCTCTACCTTTCTTTGGCCTCCGGGGTCATGAGCCCTCGGGCCTTTGCTGATTGCGCTGAGGCGCGAAGGGTCAGCCTATCAGAGGGAGAGACTAGCAAGCGACTTGAGACTTGGTAAAGAAAATTTTTTTCAATTTTCTGTGAATTCCCAACACAAGCGAGAGGGGAGAGATGTCGACTAATTCTCTTAATGGTTGAAATTTTTTCTGTATTAAAAATCGATATAAATTATATTATATGCTTATAAATCAATTTATTAAATTCAAATTCTCAGGTTAAAAATTTATCAAAACTTGCACGTTCTTGACCCCTCAAGACCTGTCTTGAAAGAATTTTTAAAAAAATAATTTACAAGAAATCTTCTTTGTGACTAAAATTTAAATGGACGTCGGGTGGTTTGGCTTAAACCGCACTTCCGGCAGCCAAAACTGAAATAGGTTTAGCCTTTGGGCTCATGGGAGGTTCCTTTAAATGTTTAATATTCCAAAGAACGCAATATATAAGCGCATCAACCGCCGCAAGTTTCTTGAACTCGGTGGGGGTGTTGCAACGGCGCTCGGCACGGGTTCGCTCGCGGTGGGCTTGAATTCGACAATCATGAAAACTTCGGTTCAGGCTTCCTCATCGCCTGAAGCGAAGTGGAAGCAGTATGCGGGCTCGAAACTTGTCTTTATGTCGGAAAATACGCCGCCTTCGTTTGCAATTCGTGATACCATAAAAGAATTTTTTGATTTAACGGGCATCACGGTTGAAGTTCTTACAGACGATCTTCCTGTTGTGCTTCAAAAAGTAGGCATTGACGTTAGGGGTGGAAAAGCCGACTTCCCGGTTTTCTATTCTCAAGATAAGCCGATCGGCGCAGCGCTTGCCGATTATTGCGCCGATCTTGGTAAATTTATCAAGGACGATACGCTTCCGCAGGATCCGGAAGGGTACGGAGCTGATTCGTGGTTCGATAACTTCCTTGATGCGTGTGGCTCCATGTATGAAAAGGGTAAAATTGTTGCGTTACCTTATGACGCCGCGATTGCCTGTACCTTCTACCGCCAAGATGTATTCGAAAAACATTCGAAAGACTTCGAGAAGGAATACAAGTACCGCATGGAATTTAACGCAAAAACCACATGGAAAAATGTTCTCGACTATACGACCTTCTTGCAGAAAATGAAGAAAGCGGGTCAAGATGTACCTTACGGTTATGCCCAACACCTTGGAACATTTGCTTGGACCACTCAACTCGATATTCAGCGTATGATGTACTCACACGGTCAATGGCTGGACTTCAAAATCGATGATATACTTGGTTCGAAAAAGCCCGGCCCGACAAATTGGGGCGACGCGTCGTCAATTGAAATGATGAAGCAATACAAGGCTCTTGCGGATGTTTGTCATCCTGACAATCTCGCCAACGGCACACTTGAACTGAACACAGTTTATCAATCGGGCCAGATCGCCATGCAAATTCAGTATCATGAATTTGCGGCCTCTGTCGAAGACGAGAAGACCTCGAAGGCTGCTGGTGGTAAAACGGCTTATGCGCCATGCCCGCTCGGTGAAGCTTCCTGGATCAAAAATGGGGGCAAGGCCGTAAATGGCACGAATTGTGGCATTGGAGGTATTGCGATTAATAAGAATGCTTCGGAAGACATCCAACGTGCAGCTTTTATATTCGCGACTTACGCTACTTCGAAAAAGCTTCAATACAATGTGTTAAAAGGCCTTGGTGGTACGCCGACCCGGAAGTCAGTTCTTGCGGAGCCGGATGTGGTTGCAGCTCGTAAGCGTCCGACTAAAATGCCAAATGCTCTCACTTTTGAACCTGTTTATGACTTCGGAATTAAGGCGCCAAACTTTGTGCTTGGTCCAAAGATCCCAGAAGTGAACGAGTATCATAAAATTCTCCACGCCGAAGTTTCGAAATGCGTTGCTGGCAAGCAATCCCCTGAAGACGCTTGCAAAGCCATCAAGAAGCAAACGGATAACGTCCACGACATCTGATGATTACTGACGATCATTGATTTGTTCCGGCTTGTTTTGGGCGGGAGGATGAAACATGGTACCGACTGGATCAGGGAGTGCGCGTCCAACGACTCATAATGGTGAACATTATGTTGATGGGGCGAGGGTTATCGAATATTTGCCTTCGTCGCTGAACGCGCTCCCCTCCAGCCGGTACTATTTATGGTTGATGGCGCCAGCATTAATCTTGCTTGCAGCAATTACCCTTTATCCATTTTTCTGGTTGATATGGATGAGCTTGCAAAATGTAGGCGCTGGGCCAGAGACGGAGTTTGTTGGGTTTAAAAATTATATCCGTCTATGGGCAGACGACAAATTCTGGACTGGATGGGTTTTGCTTTTCAAATATAGTTTCTTTTGTTTGTTATTCGAAATAACGATTGGAGTATTTTTAGCTGTCGTTTTAAACGGTCATCGCTTTGAGAACATTTTGATAACAATTTTTCTTATGCCGATGATGATGGCACCTGCTATCGCTGGCCTCGTTTGGTATTATCTTTTTAATTCCACCTTCGGGTGGTATCACTGGCTCTTCCAAAGTCTAGGCATTTTGGGAGAGACATCGATTATCGGATCAACCGAAACTGCTATGGCCGGTATCGTTATCGTCGATATTTGGCAATGGACGCCTCTAATAACGCTAATAACGCTTGCAGGAATGAAGCGCGTGCCGCGCGATCAACTTGAGGCGAATATGGTTGATGGAGCAAGTGCGGTGCGTAACTTTATCTCGATCACATTACCCAATATCTATCCGTTCCTTTTGATCGCCATCATGCTGAGATTTATGGATAATTTCCGCTTCATCGACGTGATCATGCGTCTGACGGGTGGTGGGCCTGCGGAAGTCACAAAAGTCCTGCCTGTCTATTTGTTCGACGTTTCCTTTGTGTTTTTCAAACTCGGACGCGGCTCGGCAATCGCTCTCACACTACTGATTGTCACGATCATTTTTGGTAAGCTTTTGGTTAAAGTATTCGAAAACCCAGCCAGTAAGCGCATTGATCAAGGAAATTGAGCATGTCTTCGCGCGATGCCGTTGTTTACAAAACACCATTATCCCGCATTTGGACCATTTTTACAGTGATCTTCATAGCGTTCTATCTGTTATGGACCTTACTGCCTTTGGTGATCATGACCTTCTCGTCATTTAAAGATCTCTTAGCAGCCTTCCAATTACCACCGGTTGGTGCTTTTTCAGAAATCGGTCTTTTCTTTAATTTCACTCCGACAACGAAACATTACTATAATCTTTTCGTGAACTTGGGGTTCACGACGTATTTCTTGAACAGTATAATTGCGGCAGGCGGCTCTGCAATTATATCGGTCGTATTAGGCTCAATGTGCGCGTATGCATTATCGCGATATGAATTTCGTGGCAAATCCGATTTGTTCTTTTGGATAATTTCTACCCGTATGGCACCAGTTGTCGCAGTTCTTGTTCCGCTTTATGCAATTTTTCGTGGTATGGATTTAATTGGTACGCAGGCAGGTCTCATTCTTGCTTTTACCACCTTCAATCTTCCTTTTGCCATTTGGATATTAAAGGGATTTTTTGACAACGTGCCTTACGCGATTGAAGAAGCATCCATGGTTGACGGTTCAACGCGATTTCAAGCCTTCCGTGCCATTTTACCACTGGTAGCTCCCGGCATTGGCGCTTTTGTGATCTTATGCATTCTCTTCGCCTGGAATGATTTTCTTTTTGCCTCAATCATCGGATCGGGTGGCGCAAAGACACTGCCGCCGGCAACGGTAGAGCTCGTTCAACCACAAAATATTCAATGGGGAAGCATCATGGCTGCGGGTGTGATCACGACATTGCCAATGATGTTACTTGGTCTTTTGATCCGTCGCTATCTCGTCACGGGCCTCACCATGGGCGCGGTTCGCGAATAGTTAAAAGAATTTGCAGGGAAGGATAATCCCAATGGCTTTAGTAACCATCACTAATGTCTGGAAATATTACGGCAAGACGGTCGCCGTGAAAGATTTGAACATCACCTGCAAAGACGGCGAGTTTGTCTCGGTGTTAGGACCCTCGGGCTGCGGTAAGTCTTCAACCTTGCGTATGCTTGCGGGTCTTGAACATATTTCGGCGGGCGACATTCGCTTTGGCGATACACGCGTGAACGATCTCGAGCCAAAGGATCGCGACATTGCAATGGTGTTCGAAAACTACGCGCTTTATCCGCACAAGACCGTTTATGAGAATATGGCGAACCCGCTTCGCCTGAGAAACGAGTCTGAAGACACAATCAAAAAGCGGATCGCTTTTGCGGCTGAAATGCTCGAGATCGAATATCTTCTTCAGCGTAAGCCCATGGAATTGTCTGGTGGCCAAAAACAACGCACCGCGATTGGGCGCGCGATTGTCCGTGAGCCGAAGCTCTTTTTATTCGACGAGCCGATTGCCCATTTGGATGCAAAATTGCGTGCGCGTATGCGCGGTGAATTGAAAATTATGCAGCGCCGCCTTGGCACGACCATGATCTATGTGACGCATGACCAGCTCGAAGCCATGTCGATGGCCGATCGGATTGCGGTTATGAATAATGGCGTGTTGCAACAATTCGGCACGCCGCAAGAAATCTACAATCATCCCGTGAATGAATGGGTTGCCGGCTTCGTGGGTGAGCCACCAATGAATTTCATCGACTGTGATTTGATCGAAGAGGGCGGTGGTTTCTATGCGGTCCATTCGGCTTTCAAAGTGGCGGTGCCTGCCGATCAAGCGGCGAAACTTCGTGGCGCGTTGAAAAGCAGTGGCGTCCGCATGGGCATTCGTCCCGATCAAATGGCGATTTCACTCGGCCAAGAGGGTGCTGCCAAAGGAAGTATTAAGATCACGGAGCCCCTCGGTGGTGACACGCTTGTTGATGTGGATCTTAAGGGTGCGCATCACGTGCTCGTGAAGACGGATGCTGATTTCCGCGGGCAGATGAACAACTCCTGCTCGTTGAATTTTGACACCTCGCGTTGGCACTTCTTCTCCAAGGAGACAGGCGTTGCCTACTTCTAACATTGCGCGTACAATTGGGACTCCCACATTCGATTTGACGGTCGATTATACGACAGCGCTTGATCACTTCATTGAGCGTCATGTCGATCTCGCAAAAGAATCTGCCGTCATATCTCTTTTTCATGCAGTCAGAAATATTCCCTATTTTTCGACTGGCGAACGTTCACCCGAAGCGGTGCTTCGTGACAATCGCGGAGCCTGCACCGCAAAACATCTTCTCCTGCGCGATCTTTTGAGACGTTGTGGTGAGTTGGCGGATGTTGAATTGATCGAGGGCGATTTTGCGGCCTCAATGCCAGTGGTCCATTCGATGCCGGACGAATTAAAAATGTGGATTCGTTCCGGCGGCATCAAAGATTATCATTGCTATGTTGTGTGGCGCGGGCCCGAGCGTGAGCAAATTCTTGATGCAACATGGCCGGACGCGCTCGCACGTCACGGTTTCACAGTTAATTCTGATTGGGCAGGTGAGGGCGATACGGCGCTGGCAATTGTGCCGACCTTTATCAAATCCCGCGTCGAAGATGTGATCCCGCGGAAAGAAAAGCTTTTGCTCTCTCTCACACGGGAAGAAACGCATCATCGAAAATTATTTTTATCGCTTCTGTCAACATGGCTGGCGAGCTTACCCGATCAATAATGGTAAGAGGTTAGGGAGGGGATCATGTCAAAAACCATTCGCGCATTTGTGGGTATCGATGCAGGTACCACCGGTTGCACCGTTATGGTGTTCGATGAACATGGCAAATCAATTGGTCAAGGTTACGAGGAATATCCTTGTATCGCTCCGAATCCCGGATGGAATGAACAAGATCTTGAAGCCGTGTGGAAGGGTATTTGTGGCGCATCGCGTAAAGCGGTCGCGATAGCCGATCTTCCGAAAGAAGCCTATCGTTCGGTGGGGCTCTCGAGCCAACGTGGTACCTTCGCAGCGCTCGATGCCGACAAAAAGCCTCTTGGCAATTCATTGGTATGGAATTGCGGGCGTGCGCTTGAGTATCAGCAGATCTTTGCACAATCGATTTCACCGGAGGAGCACCAGGCCCATACCGGCATGCAATTAAGCCCGTTGTGGTCAGCGGCAAAGATCGCGTGGATGCGGGATCATGATCCAAAGACTTTTGAAAAAGCGCGGTGGTTTGCTAATGGTCAAGAATATTTCTTGCATCGCTTGGGTGCGGATGACTGGGCAACCGATCCTGCATCACTCACTTTGAATGGGATGATGGATATTCGCGCTCTTGATTGGAGTGATCGCATATTGAAGTTATGCGGCATTGAGCGAGATCGTTTGCCGCCTGTGAAACAGCCTTCCGGTATTGCCGGTAAACTTTCAAAGGCGGCAGCAGCAGAGACGGGCCTTCCCGAAGGCATCACGTTGTGTCGCGGCGCGGGTGATCAACAATGCGCGGCGATTGGCGCTGGTGTGATCAAACAGGGCATGGCCGAATTCACCGTCGGCACATCGGGCGTTATGGTTGCGCATCTTGACAGTATTGACCGCATCAAAGGTCGCAATCTTTGGTGGGGCGGTCATGGCGTTCCGGGCGCGTGGGATATTGAAGGTGGGGCCTTCAGTCTTGGTGCGTGCTTGCGGTGGTGGCGTGATCAACTGGGTCGCAATGAGCTTGATGAAGGTCAACGTTCAGGCCGTTCGCCTTATTCCGTTATGGTTGAAAATGCCGCACTCTCAAAGCCCGGTGCAAATGGCGTGATGTTCCATTCTTTCATGGCAAGCCAAGTGACGCCTTATTATGACGCGTATTCACGCGGCGGATTTCTGGGCTTGGGCCTTTATCATCATCGCGCAGACTTGATCCGCGCGCTTCTTGAAGGATGCGCGCATGAAATGCGCATGGTGGTCGATTCCTTTGATAGCGATATTGATGGCGGCATCACCGACTTCCGTTTGACGGGTGGTGGCACGAAGTCGAACGGCTTTGTGCAGATCATGACCGACATCATCGGTAAGCCTGCGAAAGTGACGCGTGAGAGAGAATGTACAGTTCTCGGTGCCGCTATTTTAGGCGCGTTTGGTTCAGGCGAATTCTCATCGATCGAAGATGCGGTCAACGCGATGGTGAAGGTTGAAGGTGAATTCACGCCGAATAAAAATTTGAAGGCTCTTTATCAAGACCAACATAAAATCTATCGCGATTTTTATGAAGCTATGGCGAATGCCGGTCAATATAAAGCGCTTCATGATTTTTCATTGAAATATAATTGAGCCCACAGGAGTTAACACAATGGCAATACCTGGCATGCGCGGAATGGAACATATCGGATTTACCGTTCCCGATATCAACGAAGCTTGTGATTTTTTTGAAAAAATTCTTGGTGCTGAAACGCTTTATACTGCGGCCAAGGATTTTAGAGGTGAAGGCAACTGGATGAAGGATCATCTTAATGTTGATCCGCGCTGCGTCATTAAGGAATTCCGCTATATGCGTTGCGGCAATGGTACCAATCTGGAAGTGTTTCAATATGAGGCGCCAGACCAGGTGAAGATCCCGCCCAAGAACAGCGATATTGGCGGTCATCATCTCGCATTCTATGTCGATGATATGGATGCGGCGATCAAGTTTTTGAAAGACAATGGTGTGAAAGTTTTGGGCGAACCGACTTCTTACACGGATGGTCCGAATCTCGGTTTGACCTGGTGCTATTTCATGGCTCCGTGGGGCCAACAACTGGAAATCGTATCAGCGCCCAACGGCACTGTGTTTGATCGTGAGGCAAAAGCGGCTGGTAAGACACGCCTATTCCATCCGAAATATGTGGCCGAAACAACGATCTGAATTTTTATCAATCGTAGAGCGGGGCGGCGTTGTCTGCCCCGCTTCTTTAATTTTTTGATGGATGCCCATCATCTTCTTTCATTGACAACAAAGGATCTTATCTGATGGCAATTGTAACGATTGGGCCGATGCTAAAACATGCGCGCGCTGAAGGTTATGGCATCGCTGCTTACAATATGATCGACTATAACAGCGCACGCGCCATTGTTGAGGGTGCACAAGAATTAAACGCGCCGGTGATCGTGCAAGTGTCAGTGAAGACAGTCAAACATTGGGGCTATACGCCAATTGCTCATTGGGTGCGTGATTTGGCCACAACGGTTGATGTTCCAGTTGCTCTTCATCTTGATCATTGCACGGATTTCGACGTGTTGCGACGTTGCATCGATGCCGGCTGGACATCGGTGATGTTTGATGGCTCTTCTTTGCCCTTCGCGGAAAATTTGGAAAAGTCTTTGAAGGCCTATGAGATGACCGAGCAAGCTGGTGTAGGGCTTGAAGCGGAAATCGGCGCTATTGGCGGTGTTGAAGATGATAAACACGTCAATGAGGATGAAGCGCGATTAGCAAATTTCGACGAATGCATTCGCTTTGTTCGTGACATGCCCAATCTAGCTGTCTTTGCGCCCGCAATTGGCACGGCACATGGCATGTATAAGGGCGAACCGAAAATCGCTTATGATCTTTTAAAGCGGATTACGGATCAGATTTCGATCCCGATTGCGCTTCATGGGGGAACTGGTTTGACCGAGGAACAATTTCACCGCTGCATTTCAGAGGGCTGTGCCAAGGTCAATATCTCGACCATGCATAAGATGCTTTATGTGAATAGCTTTGTTGCTCTCAAAGAGCAGAAGCCGAAGCTCGAAGAGCCTTTGTCATTTATCGCAAATCAAAATGCCGCGATGAAAGAAGATGTGAAATCTGTGATTCAGATTTTCGGATCAAAAGACAAAGCATCGGATGCCCGTGCATCACTCGCAACGAGGCATTAAGAATGGATGCGCTGATTTTTGATTGTGACGGGGTGCTCGTCGATACCGAGTGCGACGGGCATCGCGTTGCGTTTAATGCGGCGTTTGAAGAGTCGGGGATTGGTATCAATTGGTCTGTTGAGCGTTATGGTGAGTTGCTAACAACGGGCGGTGGCAAGGAACGGATGGTCCGCCATTTTGATGAAACAGGTTGGCCGCTGGGATTTGACGATCGTACAGAATTGATTGCACAACTTCATAAAAAGAAAACCGAATTGTTTACAAATCTCATTGAACGAGGCGCCTTGCCTTTACGACCCGGTGTGATGCGGTTAATCGATGAAGCATTGAGTGCAAATATTCCGATTGCGGTTTGCTCAACATCGGCGGAGAAATCGGTCAGAACAATTGTTGAGGTTCTCCTTGGTCCAATACGCGCACCAAAAATCAGCATATTTGCTGGCGATGTTGTGAAAGCTAAAAAGCCAGATCCTGCAATCTATAATCTTGCTTCTGAGACCTTGTTGCTTAAGCCGCAACGTTGCATCGTTATTGAAGACAGCCATATCGGGCTGACTGCAGCCAAGGCGGCGGGTATGAATTGCGTTATAACCAAATCACCTTACACAGAAGATGAGGATTTTACGCATGCTGACCGCGTGGTCGCTCATCTTGATGAGGGGATTACGCTTGCCGCTTGTCGCGCTCTTGTGAGAGCATGACTTATTTAGTAAATCTCTGAGATTAGCTTTTTGATTTTTTTTCAATCTTTGGTTCGGCAATGCCGACATATTTACGCAAGGCTTCGCCGGTGATTTTGAGATTGCGGGATGTGTTCGCGCGATCTGTGAAGAGCAGGCCGAGGTAAAGGACATCAATCAAGAATAACTGACTGATACGTCCTTCGAGAAAGTCACCGTAAAGCGGTACTTGTGGCGTCGAGCTTTGCCAAGTCGTGAAGGTGATGCTCGCCGCCTTGCCGACCGCTGACTCAGGATCATTCGTGATTGAGATCGTGGTGGCCCCATTTTCGCGCGCGAGCGTTAAGGCATTCGCAATGCCCATTGTGGTGCCGGTATGCGAAATGCCAATCATCACACATTGCGCATCAAGATTGGCCGCCGCAATAATTTGCGAATAGCTGTCATTATAGGAAGCAACTTCAAGACCCGCCTTCATAAAAAGGTGGCTTGCTTCTTCGCACATTGCGGCCGCACCGCCCACGCCGATAAACACGACTTTTCTTGCGGCACGCAGAGCAGAGACCGCGCGTTGCAGGCGATCGCCATCAAGCAGACGCTGCGTGCCCTGCATATTGGCGGAAAGCAACATCACGAGATTGCCGCTTGTGGTGATGAGCGAGTCAGTCTCGTCGATTTCAAAAGGAATATTCGCAAAAGAGGGGCGGCTTCCGACGCCCTCGGCAAGCGAGAGCTTCATATCGGGGTAGCCCTGATAGCCGAGCGCACGGCTCACACGGCTGACCGTTGCTTCGCTCACCCCGATAAGGCGTGCGAATTCTGTGATCGAATAATCGAGCCGGATTCCCGCATGTTCCCTTAGGTAATCGGCGACGATTCGTTCCGATTTTCTAAGATCGCGGTAACGTTCTTGGATGCGGTAAACAAGTTCATTGGTAGGGCGTTGCGGGGCATTCACAGGAAAAAATCTCCAGAATCGTAAAACTCACTCTAGGGGGCGTTTTTAGCCAATCCAACCGGTAAAAGCCTGTTTTCAATACTGAAATTTTCTTTCTCGGGCTTTAAGAGGAAAGCCTCCTTCTCTTTTTGTTGTTTCTCCATAAAATAATTTTTCTTTATTTTGGAAATTTTTTTCTTGATGCTTTTCGGGGTTTATTCTATGGTATATTTATTGAAAGTAATCCTAAATTTGCCAAAAAGCGAATTCAAGGAGGACCCATGACGACACCGGCGCGCTCAGCCAATGCTCCATCCAAAGCACTTTTGGAGAAAATTTTTCGAACGGCCTACAAGATTCGGGTCTTCGAAACGGAGGGCATCAAGCTTTATCGTCAGGGTCTCATCCGGGGCTATTTTCATCCCTATCTTGGGCAGGAGGGTATCGCGACGGGCGTTTGCGCGGCTTTGCGCGAAGGTGATTACATCGCTTCAACCCATCGCGGCCATGGTCACTGCATCGCGTGGGGCGCTGATGTAAAGCGCATGGTTGCCGAACTTTTGCAAAAAGAAACGGGCTATTGCAAAGGTTATGGCGGATCGATGCATATTGCCGATATCTCTGTTGGCAATCTTGGTGCGAATGGCATTGTCGGCGCGGGCACACCATTGGGTGTTGGTGCAGCACTCGCTTGTCAAATTCGTGGTTCGGATGCGATCACTGTTACGTTCACGTCAGATGGTGGTTCGAATAACGGCACCTTCCTAGAATCGCTCAATCTCGCAGCGATATGGAATTTGAATTTCATTCTTGTGATCGAAAACAATCAATACGCGGTGTCAACGCGTATTGAAGAGTCAACACGTGAGACGGATCTTTATAAGCGTGGACTTGCGATTGGTGTGCCGAGCTTCCAAGTCGATGGCAATGATCCGATCGCTGTGCATGATCTTACACGCGAAGCCGTAGAGCTTTGCCGTGCGGGCAAAGGCCCTGTGCTCATTGAAGCGCGCACTTTCCGCCATATGGGTCACCATGTGAATGATCCAGGGAAATATATGCCAGAAGATGAATTGGCCTCTTATAAAGAACGCGATCCCGTTGATCGCGCACGTAACGCGCTTCTCGAGATGGGCGGTGCGAAAGTACAAGAGATCGCAGCGATCGAGGCGGAAATTGTAGCTGAATTTGAAAGCGCCGTCGAATTTTCAAAGGCAAGTGCAGAAGTAACACCCGACGCCTTCCGCGAGTTTGCGGTTGGATATTGAGGCGGGGAGGGCAGGATCATGGCCATGCGTGAAATAATGTATCGTGATGCGTTGCGCGAAGCGATTGATGAAGAAATGGCGCGTAATTCAGATGTCTTCATCATTGGTGAAGGAATTGCAGAACGCGGCGGTTCTTACAAAGTCACCGAAGGGCTTCTTGCTAAATATGGCTCGAAGCGTGTGCGTGATACGCCGATTGCTGAAGCAGGCATGATTGGTGTCGGTGTGGGTGCGGCGATTGCCGGTGCACGTCCGATTGTTGAAATTCTCTATGTCGATTTTGCCATGCTCGGCATGGACATGATCGTCAACCAGGCCGCAAAATTCCGTTTGATGACGGGCGGTAATGGACGCGTTCCCTTTGTGATGCGCACACAAGGTGGTGCGGGTGGGGGCGTCGCGGCACAACATTCGCAAAGCCTTGAAGCATTATTCTATCATATACCTGGCTTGCGCGTTGTGATGCCGTCAACGCCGTCGGACGCCAAAGGCTTGCTGAAATATGCTTTGCGTCAAGAAGATCCGGTGATGTTTCTCGAGCATAAACATCTTTATATGACGAAGGGTCTTGTACCCGATGGTGAACACATCATCGAATTCGGTAAAGCCGATATCAAGCGTCCGGGTAAAGATGTCACACTTATTGCGTGGTCGAATATGATCCCGACCACTTTGGCTGCCGCCGAAGAATTGGCTACGCAGGGCATTGATGCCGAAGTGGTTGATCCGCGCACTTTGGTGCCGCTTGATAAAAAGACCATTTTGGAATCGGTGTCAAAAACCAAGCGCGCTGTGATTGTGCAAGAAGCCAATCGTCGCGGTGGTGTCGCTTCTGACATTTGCTCGATCATTCAAGAAGAGCTCTTTTATGATCTTGATGCACCGGTCACCATCGTTGCCGGTCTTGATGTTCCGATCCCCTTCAATCTTACGCTTGAAAAGGCGAGCGTTCCGCAAAAGCAACATGTTGTGGCAGCGGCGCGGCGCGTTCTTCACGTCGATCCTATTGAGTTGGCCGCTGAGTAACTCTTCTCTTCTTTCTTAAGGCGCTTTGCCATGACTTTGCATATTCTAGAAAAACTCGCGGCAACCAATCCGGATTGTGAAATCTGGTTTGATTCATCGCCTCTCGTTTATGCGAGCTGGAAACGTCAAGTGTTGTCGAATGCGCCGGCAGAAAAGCGCAGCGCATGGGATCAACAACTCACGCGTCTTTTTGATCGCGCGGATGTCGAGAAGACGGGCGCGATGGGTTTTCGTGGTGTGACAACCAATCCGCCTTTACTGTTGCAAGCGATTCAGGACGATCCGGAATTCTGGATGCAGGAAATTCGTCGCATTGCGCTTGAAAAGCCGAAAGCCGGTGTCGAAGAAATTTATTGGGACATCTATCTTCATGTCGTGCGTCGTGGCGCCGCGATGATCCGTCCCGTGTGGGAAAAGAGTAACAAGAAATATGGCCTCGTGTCTGGTCAAGTCGATCCGCGTTATGTAGCTGACTACGACAAGATGCTCGCGCAGGGCCTATCACTCGCCGACGTCGCACCCAATGTGATGGTAAAAATTCCTGGCTCGAAGGAAGGCTATGAAGTTATTGAGGAATTAACAGCACGCGGCATTCCGACCAATAACACGACGTCTTTCACGGTACCGCAATATGTTGAATGTATGAATGCAGTTTCGCGTGGTTTGGAACGTGCGAAGAAGGCGTGTATTGATCTTTCTCGTTGGCGCTCCGTTATTACCCATATGTCGGCGAGGCTTGGCAATATTGGTGATTTGAAAGTGCAAGCCGAAGCGCGCGGCATTACGCTTTCGCCGGAAGAAATTCTTCTTGGCGAAATGGCTGTACTGAAACGTGCCTATCGCTATGGCAAAGAAAAAAACCATCCCTCAAAAATGCTACAATGCTCAATGCGTGTGAGCGATGGTGGTCTCGGGCAATCAGCCTCAAGTTGGCATATTGAAAAAATTGCTGGCGGCGACTTTGTCTATACATGTCCGCCGTCCTATATCGAGCAATTGATGAAGGCGGAGGATCGCCTTCCGGCATTCGACGCTAAAGCGATTCATGAAGACGCATCGCCTGAACTGATCGAAAAACTTCGCAAAATTCCCTATTTCCGCCAAGCCTATGATTTTGATGGCTTGGCACCAGAAGAATTCAAAAATTTTGCTGCTTTTGTTGCAACCGCTGCGGAGTTTGCGGGCGCGACACGTAAGACGGTTGATTTTGTGGCGCGTGCTATTGAAAGTGCACGTTTGCACGCCGCCTAAGAGAGGAAGACATGGCCGATTCCATTCTTTGCCCACAGGTTGGACAAGACCTTACTGAAGCGAAAGTTGTCGCTCTTCATGTAAAGCTTGGTGACAAAGTGAAAAAGGGCGACATCGTTGCCGAAGTTGAATCTGAGAAAGCCAGCTTTGAAGTAGAATCTTTCTCATCAGGCACTGTGATCGCGCTTCCCTATAAAGTGGGGGATACAGCCACTGTGCTTGAGCCGCTTGTTGTGCTTGGTAAAGAAGGCAAAAGCGTCGCGTATGAACCAAAGAAACAAGCTGCAGCTTCATCTCCA
>VGCJ01000051.1 GCA_016870035.1 Alphaproteobacteria bacterium | reverse complement strand
TTGAAGGTCCGTCTTCATTCGAATCACGGAAAGTCTCGTCACGAAGCTTTTGCTGATCGCGCGTCAAACGATCAAGATCATTATCGAGCGATTCTGAAGGATAGCCTTCGCCGATTTGCGGATTGGCTTCGCCCGCTTGCAAAGAGTCGAGCAATGACTCAAGTGACTGAAAGAGGGGATCAATGTTCCCTTCTTTCTTCAACAGCTCATCTATGCGATCAAGAAGCGCATTCAAATCTTTTTGCCGCAACGGCTTCGTTTGTGCCATAGGCGGCTGCGGCTGCGGCTTTTGTTTCAGTGCTCGTTTCGTATAGTCTTTGAGATAATGATCAAGTGCTTCACGAAACTCTTTGAGCCGTTCTTGTATCGTGTCTTTGTCTGCCTTTTGATCAAGCGCTTCACGCAATCTCTCGCGCGCGGCATCTAAAGCCCGACGCGCATCGCTTTTGAAAGATTGATCGATAATATCTGCCAAAGCGAGAAGTGAATCACCGGCATCCCGAAGCGCATCACGTATGTCTGCTTCATCAAGGTCGCGCTTGGTTAAACGAAGACCCAAATACGCTCCCGTCGGAATATTAAACAGATCGGGCGTTTGAGAAAGAAGCGCAAGATCGGCAAGAACGGCAAGTCGTTCATGCGAATTTTGAAGGAGCGTCCGCCCTTGCTCGTCAAGCGCTTGAGCAAGACGATCCATATGCGGATGATCAGGAAGCGTGATCAGAAAAGGTGATGTGGTTGCAACTTGCCCGGCCTCGTCTTCCACGATGAGCTCGGCACGCACCTCGGTGCCTTGCCAAGCAGGATGAATCATGGAGGCCAAAAGTTTAAAATCGCTGGCGACATCTTTGGCATGTTTAGAAACAGGCAGCGTAAGCGACGGTGGTTCACGTAAAGGATCTGCCTCTTTATCCACTGCTCCCTTTTTGGGTGCGCGCCCTAAAACTTTAAGCGTAACATTTTTCAATCCATAATCATCATGTGCCTGATAGGTGAATGTGACTGATCCTCGCTTTTGCTCCTTGATCTCCTGAAAAAAAATGCTGGGTGCGTTATCAGGAATTACAGTCAGTGAAAGTATTACGGTCGGATGATCATCCGTCTTGATTGTGAACAGTCCATTACCTTTTACGCGCAAGCGCTTTTCTTTGGTTTGATTATCATCTGATGTGGTTTTGATTTCTTCAAATTGTGGGTCGGACGTGACTGAGATGGCGTCTTGTGTTGTGTTTTTTAGAACCAATGACGAACCCACGGGCACCTTATGTTTTAGTACTCGATCGTCAGGTAGAGATGCAAACTGTAAAAAGATGGGTGGGCTTCCTGTGTAAGAAGGTGGATCAATCCAGCCTTCAATCGGAAAGGGTGCCGTAATCGCATTCGCATCTTTCAATGAGAATGCAGAAAAAAATCTCATAAATTTTTCTGGCCCTGCCAAAAGACCCATTACAACTGCCATAAGAACAATATGATAACGCAACGCATAGGGATCTCGTTCCGCCAGATCCGAGCGCCATTCTGTCAATAAATTTGAGGGTAGAGTTTCGGCGGTTGCCTTTTGATGTGCTCGCCATAAAAGATCGGCGACCTCGGTTGCTGACGCACCACTTGGTTGATCAAGAAGCGTTTGCGCGCGTTGATACGTCCCCGGCATAGCGGCATCAAGATGACGCAGCACTTCGCGCTCGGACGGAGGCGCAACACGAAAGGCCTGAACAATGATGGCCACAAAGGCAGCGAAAAATACGCCGAGAATGATCACGCGCAACGGCGCAGGGCTGAGCGCTGGCAAAGGTGACCATGCATAGAGCAGAAATAAAGCAAAAAGACTGAAAATAAGCGTTGCTGAGGGCCACAGGCGTTCAAGGATAAGCGTTAAGCGCGCAAGCCAAAGACCACGCCGCAACGCTGCAGGTATCGTGAAATTTGGTTCACCCCCTCGCAATGAGGATGTTGGGTCGTGATCAGCGAATTGTCTTCGTGAGCAGGACGGGTCGTCTACGTTCACGGAGCGCTCGCTTTCTTAAGCCAACCATGCGGGAATATGATCCTGCGACAACAACGCGTCATAAGTTTGGCGAGCGCGTATAATTGCAAAACTATTTTCTTTGACCAATACCTCAGGAATGAGCGGTCGAGAATTATATGTGCCCGATTGTACCGCGCCATAAGCGCCTCCCGACATTACGGCCAGAAGCTCGCCCGCATCCATCTGCGGAAGATCACGTCCAAGAGCGATATAATCACCTGTTTCACAAACGGGACCAACAATATCCGCCACGATGCGCTGGTCCTTCGCCGAAGGCTCACGAATGGGCTTGATGTCGTGATAGGCTTCATAAAGTGTCGGACGGATAATATCATTCATCGCCGCATCAACGATGACAAAATTTTTACCTTCGCCAACCTTCATATAGATGATTTTTGTAACAAGAATTCCGGCATTCGCCACAAGCAAACGACCCGGCTCAAGTACATATTTCGTTTTCAAATGACCAAGGCGTTTTTTAATGATCGCCGCATAATCATCAGGATGGGGAGGTGACGAATTATCAGGACGATATTGTACGCCAAGTCCACCGCCGAGATCGAGATGATCAATCGCATGACCATCCGCACGCAACTGCACCACAAATTCGCTTAAAAGTATGAAAGCATCATCGAAGGGTTGAAGATCGGTGATTTGACTGCCGATATGCATATCAACGCCTGAAACAATGATACCCGGAAGCGCCGCAGCCTCGCGATAAACATCGCGCGCGCGCGAAATCGGCACACCAAATTTATTCTCGCTTTTGCCGGTCGAGATTTTTGCATGTGTTTTGGCATCAACATCCGGATTCACGCGGATTGAAATTTTTGCTTTTGTTCCCTTTGTTGTCGCCAAGGCAGAGATGCGGAGTAATTCAGGTTCCGATTCGACATTGAAACAATGGATCGATTGATCAAGCGCATAATTGATTTCTTGATCCGTTTTGCCGACGCCCGAAAAAGTAATTTTTGATCCGGGAACACCGATCGCGCGTGCACGACGAAGCTCCCCTTCCGAGACCACATCCATACCAGCACCAAGTGTGGAAAAAGTTTTTAAAACCGCCTGATTGGAATTGGCCTTCATCGCGTAGCATACAAGAGCATCTGTGCCTTGGAACGCGCCGGCAAAGACTTTGTAATTTTTCTCAATCTCGGCTGTTGAATAGCAATAGAAGGGCGTGCCGATTTCTGTCGAGATGGAGCGAAGATCAACTCCTTCCGCATGAAAAATACCATTCTGGTAGTGAAAATTTGTCATGATGACTGTCGATTATAAAAGCGGATCAAGCAGGAAGGGCGAAGAGGAATCGGTTTTGGGTTGAGCTTTTGGCTTTGCTGTTTTCGGAATGGGTACGCCCGTTACTGGATCCTCTGTTGTCTCGGTTGCCGCATCGGGTGTTGCCGCATTGGGCGGTTCAAGCGGCCCTTTACGGCCACAGGCTGAAAGCATCAAAGACGCCGCGAGAAGAAGAGTGAGCGCACCAATACGGATCATTACGATTTGCCCCGCTTCAAGAGGGTGAGCCAACGCCGTGCCTCGCGTTTGACATTTGATGGAGCGGTGCCACCAAAACTCGTACGGCTCCGCACTGATTTTTCAATACCGAGAACCGTAAACACATCTGCCGTAATCTTCGGCTCAACTGATTGCATCTCGGCGAGCGATAACTTCTCAAGGCCGATATTTTTTGCTGACGCCAAACCAACAATTTTACCGGTGACATGATGCGCGTTGCGGAAGGGCATTTTCAAACTGCGTACAAGCCAGTCGGCAAGGTCGGTTGCCGTCGCATAGCCTGAGCCCGCGGCCTTCTTCATTGCTTTGCGATCAGGTGTCAGATCGCGCACCATTCCGCTCATGGCAGCAAGACAAAGAGAAAGCGATGAAACAGCATCAAATGTGCCTTCCTTATCTTCCTGCATGTCTTTTGCGTAAGTAAGCGGCAGACCTTTCATCACAATCAAAAGCGATGTGAGTGCGCCGATGATGCGACCAGATTTTGCGCGTACGAGTTCAGCCGCATCGGGATTGCGCTTTTGCGGCATAATCGATGAGCCGGTTGTAAATTTATCGGAGAGCGCAACGAGTCCAAATTGCGGCGTCGTCCAAATCACAATTTCTTCCGCGAAACGTGAAAGATGCATAGCGCAAATGGAGGCAACGGAGAGCGCTTCCAAAACAAAATCACGATCCGAAACACTGTCGAGCGAATTTGCAGTCGGCCGGTCAAAGCCGAGCGCTTTCGCCGTCATCGCACGATCAATCGGAAAGGATGTTCCGGCAAGCGCTGCGGCACCCAGCGGATTTTCATTCATGCGCTTGCGTGCATCTTTCACACGGCCACGATCCCGTCCGATCATTTCGACATAGGCAAGAAGATGATGACCAAAAGTCACAGGTTGTGCTGATTGCAAATGGGTGAGGCCGGGCATCACCGCATCGGCATAATCAAGTGCCTTTTCTGCAAGCGCTTCTTGAAGATCAGCCATTTGCTGATCGAGCGCATCAAGCGTGTCACGCACCCAAAGCCGCATATCGGTTGCGACTTGATCATTGCGCGAGCGCGCCGTGTGCAAACGACCGGCAGCCGGACCGATTAGATCGGCAAGCCGCGACTCGATATTCATATGAATGTCTTCGAGCGCGCGCGAAAAAGTGAACGCGCCGGAGGCAATTTCATCGGCAACCTTATCGAGGCCTTTCGAAATTTCTTCCGCGTCTTTGGCCTCAATGATGCCCTGTTTGCCAAGCATGGCGACATGGGCTTTCGAACCGGCAATATCTTGCCGCCAGAGGGCCTTGTCGAATTCGATTGAGGCGTTGATATCTTCCATGATCGCATCCGGACCGGACTGGAAGCGGCCACCCCACATCTGATTACTCATCTCATCCGGCCCCGCGTGCACGTAAAAGGACTGTCCATGACCGAACCCGCAATAGCGCCCCTGTCTCGTCGTAAGCGCGCCTCTCTCGTCGCGCTGGGGCTTCTCGTTGCTGTTTCGGCAGCCTTTGTTCTATACGGGAGACTTGGGGGGCGCGGCAATGTGGTTCCCGATTTTTGCGCCGATTCAGTGGCACTTTCTGAGCGCAGCGCCTCACTGTATCGCGGTGATATTGCCGCCATGCGCGCGGTTACTCCGCCGCGCCCCATGCCGACTTTCGCTTTTGCGAGCGTGGAGGGCTCCAAGACGCTGGCCGATTTCAAAGGACGTATTGTGCTCTTCAATCTCTGGGCGACCTGGTGCGTGCCGTGTCGGGAAGAGATGCCCGCGCTTGATCGGCTCGAGGCGGAGAGAGGATCTCAGAATTTCATCGTCCTTGCGCTTAATATGGATACGCGCAACACCGAGCGCGTGCCGCAATGGCTTGATGACAACAACATCAAAAAACTCGTGCGGTATTCGGATGCGGAAGGCAAAACCTTCCAAGCGCTGCGCAAAGAGGGGCTTGTCACGGGTCTGCCAACGACCCTTCTCATCGGGAGGGATGGGTGTCTGATCGGCGCGATGTCAGGCCCCGCGAAATGGGATGGCGCGGATGCATTGGCTTTGGTCGCGGCGTTGCAAAAACAGCCTTAACTCTTCTGCGGCATGGTTGCGGCGATGCCGTGCTGGTTCAAATGCGTGACAAGTTCACCCGATTGGAACATCTCGCGCACAATATCGCAGCCACCGATAAATTCGCCCTTGATATAGAGCTGCGGAATGGTCGGCCAATTGGCGTAATCTTTAATGCCTTGGCGAATGTCCACATCGTCAAGCACATTGATGCCTTTGAAATTCACGCCGATATAATCGAGAATTTGCACAACTTGGCCGGAGAAGCCGCACATCGGAAATTGATGCGTGCCTTTCATGAAGAGCACAATATCATGGCTGTCGATTTCGGATTTGATGCGATCTTGAACAGTCATTGTCTTGGTCCTTGTCTGCCCGCGTTCAAGGCGCGGCGTTTTCAAGCGTTATGAGTTTAGGCCGAAGGGGCGGCGGTCGTCAAAGCGAGCGCGTGTAACACGCCCCCCATATTTCCCTGAAGCGCGGCATAGACCATTTGGTGCTGTTGCACGCGTGTCTTGCCCCGAAAGGCTTCCGAGATGACTTTGGCGGCGTAATGATCTCCGTCTCCGGCGAGATCTTTGATCTCGATCTTTGCATCCGGAAAAGCGGCCTTGATCATGGTTTCAATGTCTTCGGCCTTCATGGCCATGGGATGATCCTCGTCTTAAATCTCGCCTGCCACATAGGAGGGGAGCCAGTCTTCATGGGCCTTTTTAAGGCGCTCAAGGGATATGGGGCTTTCCCCCGGAAGCGTCAATTCTTGTCCGCCTGTCTTTCCGAGCATGAGAGCCGGCACACCGGCGCTTGAGGCGCGTCTCAGAATGATGGCCGCCATCGCTTGATCCTTGACCGTCACTAGGTAGCGCGCCTGATCTTCCCCGAACAAAGCCGCATGGTTTGGGAGGCCTTCAGGGAGTTTGTCGATCTTAGCGCCCATATTGCCCGCAAGCGCCATTTCAGCGAGCGCGATGGCAAGTCCGCCGTCAGAGAGATCGTGGCAGGAGGTAGCGTGGCCATCTTGAATGAGGGATGAGATAAATGCTCCATGCTTTTTCTCGGCTTCGAGATCGACCGGCGGCGGTGCGCCTTCTTCACGTCCGGCAATGGTTGCAAGCCATGCGGATGAACCGAGCCAGCCTTTGGTTTCACCAATCAGAAGTATAAATTCACCGGCGGCTTTAAAAGCGAGTGTCGCCGTTTTCGAAACATCATCAACAACACCCACGCCACCGACCGTCGGTGTTGGCAAAATGCCGCGTCCATTGGTTTCGTTGTAAAGCGAGACATTGCCGGAGACGACGGGGAAATCGAGCGCTTTACACGCATCACCAAGACCGCGAATGCAATAAACGAGTTGGCCCATATAGTCTGGCCGTTCGGGATTGCCGAAATTGAGATTGTCAGTGATCGCGCGCGGCGTACCGCCAACCGCAATGATGTTGCGATAGGCTTCGGCAACCGCCTGCTTGCCGCCTTCGAATGGGTCCGCTTCGCAATAACGCGGTGTCACATCAGAGGTGAGCGCAAGGCCTCGTGGGCCATCACCCAAACGCACAACAGCCGCATCACCGCCTGGTGATTGCACGGTGTTGCCGAGGATCAGATGATCATATTGTTCCCACACCCAACGCTTTGAGGCGAAGTCTGGTGAGCCCATAAGTTTCACGATTGCGTTTGCATTGCCCATCAGCGGCGTCACGCTTTTCGGATCAATCGCAGGACGCTTCGGTGTTTCAACAAAGGGCCGGTCATAAAGCGGCGCTTGATCACCAAGTTCCTTGATCGGCAAATCCGCCATCACTTCGCCATGCTGTTTGATGACAAAGCGTAGTGTATCGGTCGTTTTTCCGATGATCGCGAAATCCAATCCCCATTTGATGAAAATCGCTTCGGCTTCTTTTTCCTTGCCGGGTTGCAACACCATGAGCATGCGCTCTTGGCTTTCAGAGAGCATCATCTCGTAAGCGGTCATGCCGGTTTCGCGGCAAGGCACTTTATCAAGATCAAGTTCGATGCCGAGATCACCTTTCGCTCCCATTTCAACCGCGGAGGATGTGAGACCTGCGGCACCCATATCTTGAATGGCAATCACGGCACCTGTTTGCATCAATTCACGGCAGGCTTCGAGCAAGAGTTTTTCAGCGAAAGGATCACCAACTTGAACGGTCGGGCGTTTTTCTTCCGCTGCATCATCAAAAGCCGCTGAGGCCATGGTGGCACCATGAATCCCATCACGTCCTGTCTTTGAACCGAGATAGACAATCGGGTTACCCACACCGGTTGCTTTGGCGTAAAAAATTTCATCCGCTTTGGCGATACCCACCGCCATCGCATTAACGAGAATATTGCCGTCATAACGCGTGTGAAAACCCATTTGACCGCCAACGGTAGGCACGCCGAATGAATTGCCGTAACCGCCAATACCCGCGACCACGCCCGACACAAGATGTCGTGTTTTCGGATGATCGGGTGAACCAAAGCGCAGCGCATTTAACGTCGCAATCGGACGCGCACCCATTGTGAAGACATCCCGCAAAATACCGCCAACGCCTGTCGCAGCACCTTGATAGGGTTCTATATAAGACGGATGGTTATGGCTTTCCATTTTGAAGACACAAGCCAAGCCATCGCCGATATCAATCACACCGGCATTTTCACCGGGGCCTTGAATAACCCATGGCGCTTTGGTTGGCAGCTCCTTCAAATGCAAACGCGATGATTTATAGGAACAATGCTCGTTCCACATCGCAGAAAAAATACCAAGCTCGGTGAGCGTGGGTTCACGACCGATAAGGTCGAGAATGCGCTTATATTCATCAGGCTTCAAACCGTGTTGAGCCACAAGTTCAGGCGTAATGGCGATATTGTTTTGCATCACGCGGCTCCTTTATGAGCAGTAATGCTTGCAAAAAGTCCACGACCATCCGTGCCGCCAACCAAGGTTTCGATCAGATTTTCAGGATGGGGCATCATGCCAAGCACATTGAGTTTTTTCGAATAGATGCCAGCAACCGAATTGATTGATCCATTCGGGTTGCCTTTTTCTGTATCACCCTCGGCGTCACAATAGCGGAAGGCAATACGGTTGCCGTCTTCAAGCATCGCAATCGTCTCATCATCGGCAATATAATTGCCTTCGCCATGGGCGATGGCGACTTTAATGATTTGATTTTTTTTGTAAGCCGATGTGAAAGGTGTATTCGCGCGGCACACTTTCAAATGCTGCATTTTGCAAATGAATTTGAGACCCGCATTGCGCATCAAAACGCCCGGGAGAAGCCCTGATTCAACAAGGATTTGAAATCCGTTGCAAATTCCTAAAACAAGACCACCTTTGGCAGCATGCGAACGAACCGCATCCATTACAGGCGAACGACTCGCAATCGCACCACAGCGCAAATAATCGCCATAAGAAAAACCACCCGGCAATACGACAAGATCGGTGCCTTGCGGCAATTCATGATCTTGATGCCAGATTTTCAGAGGCTCAGCGCCGCTGGCTTGATGGAGAGCGCGGATAACATCGCCTTCGCGATTGGATCCGGGGAATGTGATGACGGCTGACTTCATAATGACAAACTCAACCGAGAATCTCGATGCGGTAATTTTCAACCACCATATTCGCGAGAAGCTTTTCGGCCGCTGCTTTGAGAAGCGTTTCCGCTTCGGCGGGATCTGATGAATTCAATTCGATATCGAAAATTTTTCCTTGTCGAACGCTTTCAATGCCCTCCAAACCGAATGACTTCAACGCGCCTTCGATCGCTTTGCCCTGAGGGTCCAACACGCCGTTTTTGAGAGTGACGGTAACGCGGGCTTTCATGGGCAACCTTTCAATAAGTCAAGAGATCAGAAACGAGAGAAAACAAAAGCAACGTGATCAGCTGCGGTAATCACCATTGATTTCGACATATTCTTTGGTGAGATCGCATGTCCACACAGTGAATTCGCCCTTACCAATGCCGAGATTAATTCGGATATCGATGTCTTGTCCCTTCATATAGTCGGAGACAATTTTTTCATCGTAGGCCGGATCGCGCATGCCCTTACGCGCCACGCGAATGCCGCCGAATGAGATCGATAATCTATCGCGATCAGCAGGCTCACCGGCTTTGCCCACAGCAGCCACCACACGGCCCCAATTTGCATCTTCACCCGCGATCGCCGTTTTGAGAAGCGGCGAGTCCGCAACGGATTTTGCAATCTTCTTTGCCGATGCTGCGCTCTTTGCGCCGGCCACCGTGACAGCCACAAAATGGCGCGCGCCTTCACCATCGCGCACAACTTGATAAGCGAGATCAAGCAACACATCATTCAGTGCGGCTTTGAAGTGCTTCAAACGTTTGTCGGTTGCGGTTTTGATTTTCGGCGCGCCGCGTTTTGCCGCTGCACCTGTCGCAAATAAAATTAGCGTATCGGATGTCGATGTATCACTATCGACCGTGATCGCATTGAAACTTGTTTCAGTTCCTTTCGACAAAAGCGTCTTCAAAGCGGAGGCGGCGATGGGCGCATCCGTGAAGATGAAAGACAGCATGGTTGCCATATCGGGAGCGATCATACCCGCACCTTTGGCAATGCCATTGATCGTTACTTCAACGCCATCAATCTTCGTGGTCGCGCTTGCAAGCTTCGGATAAGTATCTGTCGTCATGATCGCGTGCGCGGCGTCGATCCAAGGCTCAGCCTTCAAAGACTTCGCCGCTTTTTGCAAAGGCCCATCGAATTTTTTTGCATCAAGTGGCTCGCCGATCACACCGGTTGAAGCGAGAGCGATTTCTTTCGGCTTGCAACCCAAAGCCTTGGCCGCGATGTCCGCCGTCTTCTTGACAGTCTCTTTGCCCGCTTTGCCGGTGAAAGCATTGGCATTGCCGGAATTAACGACAAGGCCTCGGGCCTTGCCCGATTTGAGCGCCTCGCGGCACCAATCAACCGGTGCCGAGGGGCATTTTGACTTGGTATAGACGCCCGCCGCTTCGGTGCCCTTGGCGAGCGCCACGAGGAGAACATCCGTTCGGCCCTGATATTTGATGCCTGCAGCACTAGTCGCGAAGCTTACCCCCTCAACCGCCGGTAATTTGGCATAGGATTTGGGGGCGAGAGGCGAAATCGCTGCAGACATCGAAAACTCCGAGGGGGTTCGTCCTTATTGGGCAGGGGTGGCTGCCGGCGCGTCGAGCCGCTCAACCTTGCCGGTCGCGCGGAGCGCCATGATTACGTCCTGCTGGCTTTTCCGATACATGAATTGTTCGATTTGGTCCTTGACCTCGTCGAATTTTGGCACTGTTTTATCGCGCTTGTCCTCAACTTTGATAACGTGATAGCCGAACTGGCTCTTCACCGGGTCCGAAATCTGCTCGGCGGTCATTGCAAATGCCGCATTAGCGAATTCGGGGACCATGCGATCCTTGGTGAAATAGCCGAGATCGCCGCCTTCCTTGCCCGAACCCGGGTCTTTTGAGAGCGTTCCGGCCAATTTGGCGAAATCTTCGCCGGCTTTCAGCTTTTTGATCACGTCTTTGGCCTGATCCTCGGTCTCTACAAGGATGTGGCGGGCGCGAACTTCCTGTTCTGGTTTCAAGGTTTTGATCGTATCGGCGTAAAGCGCCTTCATGGCATCTTCTGTCACGTTTTTCTTGGCCTGTGAGGTCAAATAGTCGTCAAACAGGAGCCGATCCGTCTGATAGGCGAGTTTCCTTTTGAAATCCTCGGTTTCGGTCAATTTCGCTTCGCGCGCCGCTTTCGCCCCGAGTTTCAGGTCAGCCAAATAGGTGATCGCATAATCGCGGCGCTGCGCTTCCGGGATCTGGGCGATTGATTCGCCAAGATCGGTTAGCGCCTGCGTGACATCCGCTTCTGTAATTGGCGCGCCATCGACTTTCGCCACGATTTTATCGGCGGCGGGTTGCTGGGCCATTGCGGGTAGGGCTGCGAGCCCTAAAAAACCGCAGACAAGCAATGTCAGACGGAGCGGAATTCGGACAGACATCATTCGGGGATCCTTTTCATAAGCAGGCGGGTTAGGCCGCGCGGCAATCAGTGGCCTAAGCTGCGTGTCGTTGCAAGCAATCCGGCGCAGACTTTGAAAATTTTTGATGCCCATCCTATTTAACGCGAGGCTTCGCTGGACATTACCCGACGCCGGCTTCAAAAGGGCCACGCGAAGGGGCGCCAGGGGCGTTCGCTTTCGTCCCTCGGCGAAGGGTGGCTTTTACCGCCTGGCGCCGTGACTTCAGATTCAGGAATAGGGTTTCCGATGTTCGGCGCACTCGCCAAGAAAATTTTCGGCTCAGCCAATGACCGCCGCTTGAAGGGTTTTCAGCCCCGCATTCATACGATTAATGCTCTCGAAGCCGAACTCAGCACTCTATCCGATGAGGCGCTGCGCGCCCGCACCGAAACATTCCGCGCCGAATTGGCGGCTGGAAAAACGGTTGATGATCTTCTTGTTCCCGCCTTCGCCACCGTGCGCGAAGCCGCAAAGCGTGTGCTCGGCCAGCGCCATTTCGATGTGCAGTTGATCGGTGGCATGGTGCTGCATGAAGGTTCGATCGCCGAAATGAAAACCGGCGAAGGTAAGACGCTGGTGGCCACTCTTTCAACCTATCTCAACGCGCTCGCCGGCAAAGGTGTGCATGTTGTGACGGTGAATGATTATCTCGCGCGTCGTGACGCCGAATGGATGGGCCAAGTCTATCGCTTTTTGGGCTTGTCGGTAGGCATCATCGTTCATGGTCTTGATGATGCAGAACGTAAAGCCGCCTATGCGTGCGACATCACTTACGGCACCAATAATGAATTTGGTTTTGATTATCTGCGCGACAATATGAAATATGAGTTCGCGCAGATGGTGCAGCGGGGACATCATTTCGCGATCGTTGACGAAGTTGACTCGATCCTCGTTGACGAAGCGCGTACGCCTTTGATCATATCCGGCCCGCTTGATGATCGCTCTGATCTTTATAACTCGATAGATGTAATTATTCCGAAGCTCACGCGCGAGCTTTATGATCTTGATGAAAAGCAACGCTCTGTCTCGCTGACCGAAGCGGGCAATGAAGCGATTGAAGATCTTCTCGCCGAGACGGGCCTATTGAAAGAAGGCTCACTCTATGACTCGGCGAATGCGACCTTGGTTCATCACGTCAATCAGGCATTGCGTGCGCACACACTCTTCCAGCGCGACAAGGACTATATTGTTCGCAACGGCGAAGTGGTGATCATTGACGAGTTCACAGGCCGCATGATGCCGGGCCGCCGTTATTCCGAAGGCTTGCATCAAGCGTTAGAGGCGAAAGAACATGTGAAGGTTCAACCCGAGAACCAGACACTCGCCTCGATCACGTTCCAGAATTATTTCCGTCTTTATTCAAAGCTTGCGGGTATGACCGGCACGGCGGCAACCGAAGCCGACGAATTTATGGACATCTATAAACTCGATGTCGTTGAAATTCCGACCAATATTCCCGTCGCGCGTCTTGATGAAGATGATGAAGTCTATCGCACCGAGGCAGAGAAGCATCGCGCCATCATTCGTGAAATCGATGAAGCTATGAGCAAGGGTCAACCCATTCTGGTGGGCACGACCTCGATTGAAAAATCCGAAGTGCTTGGTGAATTGCTGACAAAGCACGGAGTTAAAATCATCGACTTCACCGACCCGAAAGCGATGGTGCCGATTTACGAAGCCGCAAAACAAGGTAAACCCGCAAAGCGCTTTGCGATTTTGAATGCTCGGTTTCACGAGCAAGAAGCCTATATCGTTGCGCAAGCCGGTGTGCCTGGTGCGGTGACGATCGCGACCAATATGGCGGGTCGTGGCACCGACATTCAGCTTGGCGGCAATGTCGCGATGCGCATTCGTCATGAGCTTGCCGGTATGGAAGCGGGCCCGGCGCGCGATGAAGCCGAAGCCGCAATCCGTGCAGAGGTCGCTATCTTGAAAGAGAAAGCGCTAAGCGCTGGCGGTCTTTATGTTGTCGGCACGGAGCGGCATGAAAGCCGTCGCATTGATAATCAGTTGCGCGGCCGTTCAGGTCGTCAAGGCGATCCGGGTCGTTCTAAATTTTATCTCTCTTTGCAAGATGATCTGATGCGGATTTTCGGTTCCGACCGTATGGATGGCATGTTGCAAAAGCTTGGTCTTAAAGAAGATGAAGCTATCATCCATCCTTGGATCAATAAGGCGATTGAGAAAGCGCAGCAGAAAGTCGAAGCGCGTAATTTCGACATTCGCAAAAACATTTTGAAATATGACGATGTGATGAATGATCAACGGAAAGTGGTCTTCGAACAACGTTGTGAATTCATGGCCGAAGAGAGCGTGCGCCCGACGATTGACGATATGCGTCATGGTGTCGTTGATGATCTTGTCGCGCGTCATATTCCTGAAGGCGCTTATCCCGAGCAATGGGACGTCGCCGGTCTTGATGAAGCTGTGACGCGCGTACTTGGCATGCAACTGCCTGTTGCCGATTGGGCGAAGGAAGAAGGCATTGCCGATGAAGAATTGCGTGAGCGCCTAAGAACTGCGGCAGATGAATCCTATCAACGCCGCATCGAGAAAAACACACCCGATATTATGACTTATATCGAAAAGCAGGTGCTCTTGCAGACGCTTGATCATCTCTGGCGCGAACATCTCGTAACGCTTGATCATTTGCGGCAAGTTATCGGATGGCGCGGTTATGCGCAGCGTGATCCCCTCAATGAATATAAGAGTGAAGCCTTTGAGCTCTTCAACGGATTGATCACGCATCTTCGCGAGCAAGTAACCGGACAGATGATGCGGATCGAGGTGATCATGCAGGCGCCGCCGCAGCCGACATCGCCGCCGATGGAAACGATCCATGCCGATCCAGTGACGGGTGAGAATGAAGAAGCGCGTCCGCAACTTGCTTACGCCGGTCCCGTTGACCGTGATCCGA
>VGCJ01000050.1 GCA_016870035.1 Alphaproteobacteria bacterium | reverse complement strand
AAAACGCCCAGTGCAACCGAAGCACAATATTTGTTGATGCGCTATGTTTTCGACACGCTCGGCTATCGCCGTTATGAATGGAAATGCAATTCTTTGAATGCGCCGTGGCGTCGCGCGGCAGATCGCTTTGGCTTCACATTCGAAGGAATTTTTCGCCAACATATGACCGTACGTGGACGAAATCGTGATACGGCATGGTATTCAATCCTTGATACAGAATGGCCAAAGCAAAAGTGCGCCTTTGAAACTTGGCTTCATCCGCAAAATTTTGATGATCATGGCTGTCAAAAGAAGAATCTGAACGCGTTCAAATAAAGGGGAATAAAATGGTAGGTCGATTGAAGGGTAAACGCACGGTCGTCACAGCGGCTGCCAATGGCATCGGACGCGCGATCGCAGAATTTTTCGTGGCTGAAGGCGCAACGGTCTGGGCCACCGATATCAGTGACAAGGCGCTTGCCGATATCAAACGCGCCAAACGCGCAAAGCTCGATGTCTTATCAAGTGATGCCGTGAATACTTTCGCCAAAGACGTAGGCACAATCGATATTCTCGTCAACGCTGCGGGTTTTGTCCATCATGGCAGCGTGCTTGAATGCGATGAAGCGGCGTGGGATTTCTCGATGGATCTCAATGTCAAATCCATGCACCGCATGATCCGCGCTTTTATTCCGGGTATGTTGGCGCAAGGCAAAGGCTCGATTGTGAATATCGCTTCTGGTGCAGGTTCGGTACGTGGCATTCCCAATCGCTATGTTTATGGCGCGTCGAAAGCGGCGGTAATTGGTCTTACAAAAGCGGTCGCCGCTGACTTCATCAAGAAGGGCATTCGTGCAAATGCGATTTGTCCGGGCACAATCCAATCCCCCTCGCTCGATCAACGCATCGCCGCGCTCGCCAAATTGCAGGGCATTGGTAAAAAAGAGGCGCGGCAAATGTTTATTGATCGTCAACCAATGGGCCGCCTCGGCACAGCGGAAGAGATTGCCTGGCTTGCTGTTTATCTCGGCTCCGATGAATCAAGCTATACAACCGGTCAGATCCATTTGGCTGATGGTGGCTTCGCGCTTTAATTCTCATTGAGGATCTCTCACATGCATATTCTTATTATCGGTGCGGCAGGCATGGTCGGTCGCAAATTGGCGGAACGGCTGGCGAAAGACGGTCATCTTGGTGGTCGCGAAATCACGAAAGCGACTTTACATGATGTCATCGAGCCTTCAGCGCCTGCGGGTGCAAAATTCACATCCACAACGCTTGCTTCCGATTTTTCATTGCACGGTGAGGCGGCGAAACTTGTTGCCGGTAAGCCCGATGTAATTTTCCATCTCGCGGCTATCGTATCCGGTGAAGCCGAGCAGGATTTTGACAAGGGCTATCGCATCAATCTTGATGGTACGATGCAGCTCTTCGCTGCCATTCGCGCCATCGGCAACGGTTACAAGCCGCGTGTTGTCTTCACCTCGTCGATTGCGGTGTTTGGTGCGCCGTTCCCTGACGCAATTGGTGACGAGTTTTTCACGACGCCACTCACGTCTTATGGCACGCAAAAAGCGATTGGCGAATTGCTGCTCTCCGATTATTCGCGCAAAGGCTTTTTTGAAGGCGTCGGCATTCGCTTGCCTACAATCTGTGTTCGTCCTGGCAAGCCCAACAAAGCCGCATCCGGTTTTTTCTCGAACATAATTCGCGAACCGCTTGCAGGCCAAGAAGCGGTGCTGCCGGTGGCTGAATCCGTGCGCCATTGGCACGCAAGTCCACGCTCGGCTGTCGGCTTTCTTCTTCACGCTGCAACCATGGATACAGGGCTTTTGGGTTGGCGGCGCAACCTCTCTATGCCGGGCCTGTCCGTGACCGTGGGTGAACAGATTGCGGCGCTCAGAAATGTGGCGGGCGAGAAAGTCGTCGCGCGCATTAAGCACGTGCCCGATCTCACCATCATCAAAATCGTTGAAGGGTGGCCGATGAATTTTGACACCAAACGCGCGCTCTCTTTGGGCTTCACGTCCGAAGCCACATTCGAAGAGATTATTCGCGTTCACATCGAAGATGAACTTCACGGCAAAATCGCATAAGCGATAATGCGCCTTTAAAAAATCAAGGCAAGGTGGATCATGTCCAACCGGCCTTTTTTTTACCAATGCGTAAAGGGTGTTTCGGCAACGGGTGTTAACGGATGTTTGCCTGAAAGAAAGGCGAGAACATTATCAACGACCAATTGTCCCATCAAATTGCGTGTATGGATTGAAGCAGATCCCACATGAGGTAATAGCACGGCGTTTTCGCAGGCCATCAGATCCGCAGGCACATGCGGTTCATTTTCAAACACATCAAGGCCTGCGGCGAAAATGATCTTTTCGTGCAAGGCTTTTGCCAAAGCGGCTTCATCAACGACGCTGCCACGACCGATATTGATCAAGACGCCTTGTGGTCCGAGCGCTTTCAGTACTTCCGCATTGATGATGTGCTTTGTTGAAGCGCCACCCGGAGCCACACTCATCAAAATGTCAACTTCACGTGCCATGTCGACGAGCGAGTCATAATAACGATAAGAGACGTCATCTTGTTTCGTGCGACCATGATAGGCGATCGTTAAGCCAAACGCTTCGCAACGCGTGGCGATCGCTTTACCAATGCGACCGAGTGCCAGAATACCGATTGTTTTTCCGCGCATTGTATTGGCGGTCAAAGGGTAGGGACCTTTTGAAACCCAGTTGCCCGCACGCAGCCAGCGCTCTGATTGCGGCAATTCGCGAATGGTCATCAGAAGAAGGCCTAGAGCAGTATCGGCCACTTCTTCCGTCAACACATCGGGTGTGTTGGTGACGATGATTCCGTTTTTGCCGGCCCATTTCGCATCGACCGTGTCATAGCCGACGCCGAAATTGGCCACGAGTTTCAAATTCGGAAAGCGCGACGTGTAGGCGCCATCAACAACAATATGCGCGCCTGTTGCGATGGCTCCGATCTGATCGGCATGGGATGCGAGAAATGCTTCAGGATCCGCTTGTTCCCACAAGCAATGGAGTTTTCCGGTTGCGCGCAAACCATCGAGGATAAGAGGCATCATACGGGTGGGGGCAAGAATGCCGGTCGCTTTCATGGGGGCGCCTCTCCTCGTCAGGGTGCGGGTGATGCCCCGTTCCCGAATCTTGCGGCTGATGATCATACGCATATGACCAATTCTTGATTTTCATGCAATGCATGTGGAAAGTGGTTTTCGGGGAGGCCGCCCATCGGGCGGTCACAAGATGGGTGAAAGCAATGGAAAAGATCGGTTTTATCGGCTTGGGCTATATGGGTCACGGCATGGCGAAGAACATCGTCGAAAAAGGACATCCGCTCACGGTGATCGGCCATCGCAACCGCGCACCGATTGAGGATGTTGTGAAGCGTGGCGCCAAAGAGGTGAAATCGATCCCCGAACTCGCGCGTGCCTCCGATATTGTTTTTCTATGCGTGACGGGATCGAAAGAGGTTGAGGCCGTCACTTTGGGCGAAAATGGATTGGCGCACCATCTCGCTGCCGGTTCTATCATCGTTGATACATCAACATCCGATCCGGTTTCGACGATGAACCTTTTTCACGAATGCGCCGCGCGTAACATCACGCTTGTCGATGCACCTTTAGGCCGCACGCCAAAGGAAGCATGGGAAGGCACACTTGATACGATGGTTGGCGCGACTGATGAAATTTTCGCAAGGGTAAAACCGGTTATGGAAAAATGGGCGGGACGTGTCATTCATGTCGGCGGTCCCGGCGATGGCCATCGTATGAAGCTCGTCAATAATTTTCTTTCACTGGGATATGCAGCACTTTATTCGGAAGCGCTGGTTGTCGCGCGTAAAGTCGGCATCACGCCGGATCGCTTTGATAGTGTCATTCGCGGCGGCCGCATGGATTGTGGGTTCTATCAAACCTTTATGAAATATACGCTTGAGCGGGATATCAACGCGCATAAATTTACGCTTTCTAATGCCTATAAAGACACGCGTTATCTCGAAGCCATGGCAGATGATGCGGGTGTATCAAATCCGCTCGGTAACGCGATCAAGAATATCTACACAATGGCGCTCAATCAGGGTCGTGGTGATGATTTTGTGCCGATGCTTGGTGACTTTGTTGCCGAACTCAACGGTACCAAGCTTGGTGAAAGACCCAAGTGAAATTCTGATTTCGCTTTATTCAAAATGTTTTGAGAATCCGCGGCTTTCCCGAAAAATCAGGTAAAGCCCGGATAAAACAATAATCACGCCCCCCGCGATGGTGAATGAATCAGGTACATCACCAAACACGATATACCCTGAGAGCGTCATCCAGCCGAGTTGTGTATACATAAAGGGTGAAAGTACATAGGCGGGCGCAAAGCGATGCGCCGAGATCAAGAAGAAATGGCCTATTGCCGCAAAAAGACCCATGCATAACATCAGCGCCCAGGTGAAGAGATCCGGCGGCATCTGCCAGAAAAGTGGCAGTCCAAATGAAAGAATAACGGCGCCCACGAGCCCCGAATAAACAAGTGTCGTTTCTGTTTGATCATGGCCGACAAGAAAACGCGTCATCAACGCGTAACCTGCGTAGCAGCACATGCCCAAGATTGAGAGAATGGCAACCGGATGGATGCCACCAAAGCCCGGTCGTGCCACGCTGATGACACCGAGAAATCCAACACCAATCGCAATGAAGCGATCACGCGGAACCGATTCGCCTAAAAGCGGGCCGCTTAGCGCGGAGACGAGCAAGGGTGTGGCCAAAGCGATCGTGGTCGTTTGCGCAAGCTGCAAATAATTCAGCGCCACGAAATTGGCAAGCGTGGAGAGTAAAAGCAGCAAGGAGCGAATGATCTGAACGAGAGGCTTCTTTGTTGTCAGGACACCCGGTTTGGTTTTCGGATTGATGACGAGAAGAACAAGCAACACACTAAATGTATAGCGCGCCCAGACGGCCTGAACGGTCGGGATCGAGTGGTTCAACCATTTCGCGGTCGTATCGAGCCCGGTGAAACACAAGAATGTGAGGCACATCAGGCCGATACCGATCAAGCGGTTAATTTTTTCATCACGCGGTTGAGGGGCGTCAGGGCTCATGGATCTCGTTCCTAAAACGGTGGGGGTTCATAGCGAGCGTAATCGATTTTGACGACCCCCGTTTCAACAGAGCCCCGTTGCAGCTTTGTCACAACTTGGCGATAGTGGGTGTGAAATCCATGGCTTCGATAAGGGCCAAACCGGTATTGACGTGGAAGACCGAACGAACATTCATCCTATGCAAATCGTCAACGAGCCTTTGGGGAAGACTTGGTTCAAGATCGGCTGCCTCTCTTTCGGTGGGGCCGCGGCACAAATCGCGCTTCTTCATCGCGAATTTGTTGAAGAGAGACGCTTGATTGATGAGCGTTCATTTCTTCATGCACTTAATCTTTGTATGCTTCTCCCCGGACCCGAAGCGCAGCAATTGGCGACCTATCTTGGCTGGCGTTTTTCAGGCGTGAGCGGTGGTCTCATAGCCGGCATTTTATTTGTGCTCCCCGGTGCTTTGGTGATGCTCGGTCTCTCAACGCTCTATGTCTATTACGGGTCGCATCCATCTGTGGCGTCTTTGTTCTTTGGACTAAAATGTGCGGTTCTCTCCTTGATCATTCATGCAGTCATGCGGATTGCAAAGCGGGCCTTCACCAATAAAATTTCATTTGTCTTTGCGTGTATTGCCTTTCTTGCAATGGCACTAACAAAAATTCCCTTTCCAATTCTCATTCTATCGGCCGCAATCTCTGCTTGTATTCTTGATCCGATTTTTCCCTCACTCTTCGGTGCGCGTGAGACAAGCGACGTCTCTGTTGAAACGATCCATTGGATGGCGCTTTTAAAGAGTGCGATTTTTTGGCTTGTGATGTGGTTAGGTCCGTTGATCTTCATCGCATTCAGTCTTGGCGTTGAGCATCGTCTTTTTGATATTGGTTTGTTTTTTGCAAAACTTTCCAGTTTGAGCTTCGGTGGTGCTTACGCGCTTTTGGCGTGGCTTGCGCAGACAGCGGTTGAAACAAAATCGTGGCTTTCTTCGCTTGAAATGGCTGATGGTTTGGGTCTTGCTGAAACTACACCGGGGCCCACAATTCTTGTCACACAATTTGTTGGCTTTCTCGCTGCCTATCGCGTGGCTGAACCGCTGTCCCCGCTCTTGGCAGCCATGATTGGATCCTTGCTCACTTTGTGGATGACCTTCGCTCCTAGTTTTCTCTTCATCTTTGCAGGCGCGCCGCTTTTTGAACGGTTGAGAATCTATCAAAGACTCGTATCCGCACTGAAAGCGATCACTTCTATTGTCGTTGGTGTCATTACATGGGTCGGCGTGTGGTTCGCGCTTCATCTCTTCTTTGCAAATGTGACGACCTATGAAGCGGGTCTCATTCGGATGCCGCTTTTTTCTTGGGCGAGTTTCAAACTCGAAGCGGTTTTGCTTTCAAGTTTCGCGGCGATGATGTTTTTTCGGTTGCGATGGCCTCTATGGGCTGTTTTTATACTCACCATTCTTGCTGGGTCGGGTCTTGGTTTCTTGGGCCTTATCTAAACGATAGTCACTACAAAGAAGATCTAAGGGAGTAACGTCATGGCTCAAGAGATTTATCCGCGGGATATGAAAGGCTATGGCCGTCACACACCCGATCCGCAATGGCCCGGCGGGGCAAATATTTGTGTTCAATTTGTCGTCAATTATGAGGAGGGCGGCGAGAACAACATTCTTCATGGTGACGCCGCGTCCGAAGCTTTTCTTTCAGAAATTGTCGGTGCCGCGCAATGGCCCGGCCAACGCCATTGGAATATGGAATCGATTTATGAATATGGCGCGCGTGCAGGTTTCTGGCGGCTTTATCGCATGTTCACCAAACGCAATATGCCAGTCACCTGCTATGGCGTGACAACAGCTTTGATGCGCTCGCCCGATCAGTTGAAAGCGATGATGGATGCGGAGTGGGAAATCGCCTCGCATGGTCTCAAATGGGTTGAGCATAAAGACATGCCGATTGAGGAAGAGCGCAGGCAAATCGCCGAATCGATCAAGCTTCACACCGAGCTCACAGGCGAGCGCCCCCTTGGCTGGTATACCGGCCGCTGCTCGATGAACACGCAGCAGCTTGTGATGGAAGAGGGCGGCTTTCTCTATTCATCCGATACTTATGCGGATGATCTTCCTTATTGGGTTCATGGCCCCAAAGGCCCGCATCTCATCATTCCCTATACGCTTGATGCGAATGACATGCGCTTCGCCACACCGCAGGGTTTCAATACGGGCGAGCATTTCTATTCTTATCTCAATGACAATTTCGACATGCTCTACCACGAAGGCGCAGAAGGCGCGCCGAAGATGATGAATATCGGTCTTCATTGCCGCTTGGTGGGGCGCCCCGGTCGCGCGTTCGCACTTGAAAAATTCCTCGATTATGTGCAGAGCCACGACAAAGTCTGGGTGACGCGGCGAATCGACATCGCCCGCCATTGGCGCAAGGTTCATCCGGCGGGGTGAGAGGATATTTGCTTCGGGTGATGATGTAATTCATCACTCGCTTATCCTTTCTGATCTCTCTTTCCCGTATTTTTTGCAGATAGACAGATTTGCGACGAAAAAAATTCTTGCAATGGGGGTGCGAAGCTCCTATGAGCGGTGTTGCCCAATTTCGCACGTGCCTGTGGTCGTGTGTCGGTTGGTGGGCATCCGGACAAGAGGCCGGACAGCCGCCCGGGTCCGTCAGTCTTCTCGATGGGTCCGATAATCAATCGGCAGCCGGAGGCGAAACCGGCGTACCTCGTTCTCCCCGAGGGACGCGACTTAAAGCAACGACAGAGCGGGCTTTTTTGGTCTCTCTGTGCCCTCCAAAGGCATGGAACCCGAAGAGGCTTGTCCATCTTTGCCAGGCGTGCGGAGGGAACTCCTTCCAATCCACGGCAGCAACAGCGGTTAGACCATCGAAGCCTCGCGTCTCCAACGCGTCGGGGTGGCGATGCAGCAGCCGGGGCTTTTGCAACCTGAAGCCTGTTATGGCTTCCTAGTGGAGGAGTTCGTGCCATGACCGCACGTATTCGTGAATTCTTGCGCTCTCGACGCGAGGACGGTCCTTGCGTTGTTGTCGATCTCGATGTCGTTCGCGACAATTACAATGCCTTTGCGCGCTCGCTGCCTGACACGCGCGTATTTTATGCGGTGAAGGCCAATCCCGATCCGCAGATTTTGCGTTTGCTTGCCTCGCTCGGTTCTTGCTTTGACACCGCGTCTGTCGCCGAGATTGAAATGGCGCTTGCAGCAGGTGCGACGGCGGATCGCATTTCCTTCGGCAACACGATCAAGAAAGAATGCGATATCGAAACAGCGTTTACGCTGGGCGCACGTCTCTTCGCGGTTGATTGCAAAGCAGAAGTTGAAAAGATTGCGCGCGTGGCGCCAGAGTCGCGCGTGTTCTGTCGTATTCTCTGCGATGGTGCGGGTGCTGAATGGCCGCTCTCGCGTAAATTCGGATGTGTGCCTGAAATGGCAACCGATGTGCTTGAACATGCGCATCGCTTGGGCCTCGAAGCCTATGGCGTTTCATTCCATGTTGGCTCGCAACAAGGCAATGTTGATGCGTGGGATCAAGCGCTCGCGTCATCGTCAGCGATTTTCAAAGAATGTGCGGAACGCGGCATTCATTTGTCGATGGTCAATCTTGGCGGTGGTTTTCCGACACGCTATTTGAAGCCGGTGCCCGGTGTTGAGAATTATGGCGATGCGATCTATCGCGGTCTTGTGAAACATTTCGGCAATCACATGCCTGAAACAATCATCGAGCCCGGTCGCGGCATGGTCGGCAATGCCGGTGTGATTGAAGCGGAAGTCGTTCTGATTTCAAAGAAGTCAGAAGAAGATGATGTGCGTTGGGTCTATCTCGATATCGGCAAATTTGGTGGTCTCGCAGAGACGATGGATGAAGCCATTCGTTATCCCATCCGCACTCGCCATGATGGTGTTGAGATGACACCTTGTGTGCTTGCAGGCCCAACATGCGATTCAGCCGATGTGCTTTATGAGAAGATACCTTATCTTCTCCCTGTCTCGCTTGAGATTGGCGACAAGGTTTTGATTGAAGGCACGGGCGCTTACACGACAACTTATTCGGCCGTGGCCTTTAATGGCTTTCCGCCTCTGCGCGCTTATACAATCTGAACACGCATACGCGTTGTCCAACATCCTTGGAGCCCGGCAAGCCGGTCTCCTGTTTCTTAACGTCACAACTCGACCTTTTGAAACGCTTCTGCATCCAATTGATGCAGAGGGAAGGAGTTTCCAATGATCTCAATTCGCTCTGAATTGATGCGTGATATCACGCAGCGCGAAGCGCTTCTTGACGAAGCCTTTGGCATGGATCGGCATGAAAAAACATGCGAACGTTTGCGTGAAGGTCGTATGCCTGCCCGTGGATTGTCTTTGATTGCAGATGATCAGGGCCTCGTTGTCGGTACGGTGCGTCTTTGGCATATTGCGATTAAGGTTGAAGCAGCTTTGCTTCTTGGTCCTTTGGCGGTTGCTACATCGCATCAAGCGCGTGGAATCGGCGGACGCTTGATGCGCGCGGCTCTTAATCGTGCAGCCTCGCAAGGTTACTCAGCGATCATCCTCGTCGGGGACAAAGATTATTATGCGCGTTTCGGATTTTCTACGAATATGACGACAGGAATTGATCTTCCGGGGCCCGTTGATCGTCATCGCTTTTTGGGCCTTGAACTCGTAACAGGCACTCTTTCGCAACAAAGCGGCATGGTTTTGCCAACTGGCGATTTTACGGGTGCGCGGACGCGTGTTGCGGCGAAAACCCGTTTGTCCCCCATCGCGCGGGCGGCTTGATCTCGGCCCCTTGACGCCAAATCATAAACCGGATCATTGGCACGCTCATTTGTGTTTTTTTAAAGTAGAATTGGAAGGAACCCCAATCGTGACAGCATCGACCATTCTCGCGCGCGTTGACGGACCAATTGTGATCATCGGCTTCGGCTCTATAGGCCGTGGCGTCTTACCGCTCATCGAACGCCATATTGGTCACGATAAATCACGCCTTGTGGCCATTGATCCTTCAAACGCTGATCGCAAATTGCTTGATGAGCGCGGCATCAAATTCATTCAAAAAACGGTGACGCGCGAGAATTACAAAACATTGCTGCAACCGCTTTTGACTGCTGGCGGGGGGCAAGGGTTCTGTGTCAATCTTTCGGTTGATACATCATCGCACGACATCATGGATTTCTGCCGTTCGATTAATGCTTTCTATATCGACACGGTCGTTGAACCGTGGATCGGTTTTTATTTCGATCAGTCGAAAGGTCCGGCTGCGCGTTCCAATTATGCATTGCGTGAATCAATTCTCGATCTGCGTCGTCGTTCACCTGGCGGAACAACGGCGATCTCCTGCTGCGGTGCTAATCCCGGAATGGTGTCATGGTTTGTAAAACAAGCACTTTTGAATCTTAAAAATGATTTGGACCTTGATGGCACCGAACCAAAGAACCGTGAAGAGTGGGCGGGGCTCGCGCATCGCTTAGGTGTGAAAGGCATTCATATTGCCGAGCGTGATACGCAACGCGCAAAAAATCCAAAGCCACGGGGCATGTTTGTCAACACATGGTCGGTTGAAGGATTTGTTTCAGAAGGGTTGCAACCTGCTGAACTCGGCTGGGGTACGCATGAAGCGTGGATGCCTGAAAATGGCCGTAAGCATGAGAGTGGTTGTGGTGCAGCCATATACTTGCTGCAACCGGGGGCGAATACACGCGTCCGTTCATGGACGCCGACAGCACAAGGCCAATTTGGTTTTCTTGTTACCCATAATGAAGCAATTTCGATTGCTGATTATCTCACAGTGCGTGATGCAGACGGCAAGGTGCTTTACCGCCCGACATGTCACTATGCCTATCATCCCGCTGATGATGCGGTGCTTTCGCTTCATGAGATGTTCGGGCGCGCGGGTGAGCGTCAGCCTGAGTGGAAAATTCTTGACGAGAATGAAATTGTTGATGGCGTCGACGAGCTCGGTGTTCTTCTCTACGGGCACAAGAAAAACGCCTATTGGTATGGTTCGCGTCTTTCAATTGAAGAGACACGCAAACTTGCTCCTTATCAGAACGCAACAGGCCTTCAGGTAACCTCAGCCGTGTTAGCGGGCATGGTTTGGGCCATTGAAAATCCCAATGCCGGAATTGTCGAAGCGGATGATCTCGATTTTCGTCGCTGCCTTGAAGTGCAAAGGCCTTATCTTGGACCGGTTGAAGGCCACTATACGGAGTGGACACCGCTTACTGGTCGTCCAGGCTTGTTTCCAGAAGACATTGACACCAGCGATCCTTGGCAATTCCGGAATGTTCTCGTTCGCTAAAAATACGGGGAGCATGATCTCAGAAATGCAAACATGAGAGTGAGTCTGCGGACTCACTTTTTTTTGTCAGGGTAGGGTCAAGACGCCCGCTGCGCCATTTTCTGATCCGAAGATCAAGCGCGCGCCGGTTTTATCCCATGTCATAGATGTGATCTTGCCATCATCCTTATGCGCGGCGCGCACAAGAAGCTCAGCAGCATCGCTGAGACGACAAAGAAGAATGCATCCATCTTCGTATCCAATCGCGAGAACAAGCGCGCGCGGATGAAAAGCTACGCTCGAGACTTTCGCATGTCTTACGCCGCATTCGCGCGGCGCTTTACCCATCGGCCCATCTTTGTCTTTGAAGGGCCAGATGACGGCGGCATCGGCGCCCGATGTCGCGAGCCAATGTCCGTCATGCGACCAAGAAAAGCTCCGCGTCTTTGAAGGATAGCCGGACATGCGCATGTCTTTGCCATCAGTAAGACGCCACCCATGCAAAGTATTCTCTTGCATTGATGTCACAACAAAACGGCCGTCATCCGAGAAGGTGATGTCGAGATGCGAGCCTTTCCATTCACGAAATTCGGGTTTGCCTTCCGTGTTAGGAAACCAAAAACTCGCGCCATTGTAATGAGCGATACCAAGACGATAGCCTTTTGGCGCGAATGCTAAACCTTGGGCCGTTGAGGGCGCGGCCCATTCTTTGAGTTGGCCTCTGCCATCTCGCGCAATAACTTTTTTACCCGCAGACCAAGCGATGCTTTGCGAAGGACCAAGCGCTAAAGCATCGATCCATCGACCCTTCTCATTACCAGCTTCAATGGCGCTGTCTTTTGCGTTGAATAAAAAAATCTTGCCATCATCGCCGCCGGTGATCAGTCGTGTGCCGTCACAAGAAGCCATGAGAATCGCATTCTCGCCATGAGGTGTGAGCCGATCAGCACCAATAAGAATTTGTCCATCAGTCAAAACGAGTGTGGGTTCATCATTTAAGAACGTCGCCAACACAATATGCGCGTCAGCTTTCAAGGGCTCGACGCGTGTTGTTAAAGATTGCGACGCATCATTCATGCGCGGTAAGCCTCTACAGCTTGTTCGATGGCTGCGCGATTAAGTTTGTGACCGATGAAGACCATTTTTGATTGACGTGTTTCATCCGGCTTCCATTCGCGCTGGAGATCGCCATCAAGAATCATACGCATGCCCTGGAATACAAAGCGCTTAGGCTCATTCTTGAAGGAGGGAATATCCTTACAACGCAAAATATTGGGACCTTCCTTTTGCGTGAATTCCGAAATCCATGGCATGAATTTATCAGGATCAATATCGCCTGGGATATTGATCGCAATCGATTTCACGCTTGTGTCATGATGCCCATGGACATCTTCCAGAAATTCCGGCGCAATATCGAGAATGCGATCAAGATCAAATGCGTTTTTGCCGAGAACCGCATCAAGTGGCACGGCGGATTTCGTGGTCTTCTGGATTGTCGCATAGGCATTGACCGAACGAACTTGCCGTTCCACATCCGCAAGCTCTTCGGCTGTCACAAGATCTGTTTTATTGATGATGATAACGTCATCAAAGGCGATCTGATTCTTGGCCTCAGGCGCGTCATGCAATTGTTCTTTGAGCCAACGCGCATCAACGACTGTCACAACCGCATCAAGCTGCGCTTTTGAGGAAATATCCTCATCGACGAAGAATGTCTGCGCGACAGGAGCCGGATCGGCAAGGCCTATGGTCTCAATAATAATGGCGTTGAATTTGCCTTTACGCTTCATCAAACCTTCGATGATGCGGATGAGATCGCCGCGCATTGTGCAGCAGATGCACCCATTATTCATCTCGAAGACTTCTTCATCGGCACCGACCACAAGATCATTGTTGATTACGATCTCACCAAATTCATTGACGATCACAGCGAATTTTTTGCCATGCGGTTCTGTCAACATCCGGTTGAGCAGTGTGGTCTTCCCGGCGCCGAGATAGCCGGTGAGAACAGTAACAGGAATTTTCTCGGACATAATCGGCTCCACAGCTGCGGAAAAAGAGGGCTCTCAGGGGTCGAGGGCGTTTGTGAGAGTCTTTATATTGGTTTCCATCATCGTGATGTAAGTCCCCGCTGGACAATTTTTTTGGGATAGCGTGTCCGCATAGAGCGTTCCGCCAATTTTTACCTCGGTTTCAGAGGCGAGCTGCTCGGCCAAGCGGGTGTCAATGGCGGTTTCGAGGAAAATTGCCGGTATGGCGTCGTTGTAGATTTGCCGGATGACCTGAGCCATATCTTTGGCCGAGGGTTGCGCCTCGCGGCCTACGCCGAGTGGTGCGAACATTTTAAGACCATAGGCTTTTTCAAAATAGCCGAACGCGTCATGACTTGTGACGATTTTTCGTTTGCTTGATGGGATGGCTTCGATTGCGTTTCGTATTTCCTGATCAAGTCTTTCAAGTTCTCGGTCATAACGGGCGAGATTTTCGAGATAGAGCGCACGGTGCGTTGGATCGCTATTGATCAAGGCTGTTACCATATTTTTCGCATAAAGCCTTGCATTCTTAACATTCTGCCATGCATGGGGATCAACCGCCTCGCCTTCGCTCGCGTTATGGTTTGCATGATCATGATGATCGAAGGGAAGAGGTGTTACACCATCGGAAGCGACGACCCATAGAGGAGTCTTCTTGGTTGTTGGTTTTACGCGATCAAGCCACGGCTCAAAGCCCAAACTGTTAACGATCACGAGATCGGCTTCCAATAGATTTTTGATATCTTGAGGGCGCGGTTCGAAATGATGAACATCCGCGTCGGGCTCAACCAAACTCGTGACATCAATGGCGTCACCGCCAATCGCTTTGGTGATGTCGGCAAGAATCGAAAAACTCGTGATGATGTTTAATTTTTCAGCTGCATGGGTCATGGATGATCCCGTCACAATCAAGATCACGAGGATCAGAAATTTTATGATTATGCTTATGAGCTTTTCCTCCGTTTACGGTACCAGATCCGGGCGATGAATTTTGGCGATGACGAGGCTACTGCGTTGGCCGTAAAGAATCGAGAAAAGATAAAGAGTACCGCTTGCCAAAATAATGGTCGGGCCTGTTGGCGTGTTGAGATGATAAGATACGATGATGCCAATGACGCTTGAGAGAAATCCAATGCCGATTGAAATTCCCATGAGGCCCACGAGTTGGTCAGTCCAAAATCTTGCGGCGAAATCGGGCAACATCATTAAACTAACCGAGAGCAATATCCCTAA
>VGCJ01000049.1 GCA_016870035.1 Alphaproteobacteria bacterium | reverse complement strand
CCGAGAGCGAGCCATCAAGACGACGCTCGACTTGTCCGCGAAATTCGAGAACGCGTTCGCGAACAAAACGATGATCGAATTCGTCATAACGATACATAATTAAAGACCTGCTTGTTTGCCGAGATCCCGACGGATTGTCGGTCCGCGTGTACGCATTTTCTCGCGGTAATGAACAGGCACCGGCGTGCCATCCCCTGCGATCTGCACCTGTACGAGATAGGGGTCAACGATCCGATTGGCCTCAAAATCAAGTTTCGCGCGGGCAAGCAATGACTCAGCAGCGCTCAGATCGGATGCGACGGCCGCGTGGTGATGCGTCAATTCCCATTTGTCGGCACCAAGAAAGATGACATCGCCGCTCAGCAAGTCATTGGCAATGACAATGGCGGGCAGGGGCTGGGCTTTGCTCATCGGTTCATCCCTTCGAGTGTCTTATGACCGTGACTTTATATAACACAGAATTTTGGAGAATAAATATTATTTACAGATTTTTTCGATAAACAATAAATCAACATAAATAAAATGTGTAATATTTTATAACAGAAGTCAAGCTTAATTTTCTTTATAAAGAACAATAATTCGTCTTTAAGAACGAATTGAACTGCGCTATAAAAGTGGAAATTTATTCTTTTGGAGCCCGATCATGGTGGAATCTTCTTCTCCCGCATCTCTTTTCCATCCTGAAACCCGCCTCGTTCACGACGGCACGTTCCGCTCGAGCTTTGGCGAGACGTCGGAAGCGCTCTTTATGACCCAAGGCCATGTCTACAACTCAGCCGAGGAATGCGAGGCGCGGTTTAAGGATGAGCTGCCCGGCTATATCTATGCCCGCTTCTCAAACCCTACGGTTGCGATGTTCGAAGCGCGGATGGCTTCCTTTGAAGGTGTTGAAGCCGCGCGGGCAACCGCGACCGGCATGGCTGCCGTCACAGCGGCCCTCATGGGACAAGTAAAAGCGGGTGATCACATTGTCTCGGCGCGCGCTTTGTTTGGGTCTTGTCGTTATGTGATTGAAGAATGGTTGCCGCGTTTCGGCGTTGAGACAACGCTTGTTGATGGCACGGATCTTTCCGCATGGAAAAATGCAGTGCGTCCCAACACAAAAGTGTTTTTTCTTGAAACACCTTCAAACCCAACGCTTGAAATCATTGATATTCGCGCTATTGCCGACATCGCTCATAATGCGGGCGCGAAGCTCACCGTTGATAATGTTTTTGCAACGCCGCTTTTACAAAAGCCTTTTGAACTCGGCGCGGATTGCGTGGTCTATTCGGCGACCAAACATATTGACGGACAGGGACGTTGCCTTGGCGGTGTGATTTTGGGTTCAGAGCAATTCATCGTCGATCACATCAAAACGCCCTTGCGGCAAACGGGTCCGGCGCTTTCGCCCTTCAATGCATGGGTGTTGTTAAAGGGCCTTGAAACGCTTCCGCTCCGTGTTGAAAAGCAAACGCGCAGTGCCGGTACAGTTGCTGATGTTTTGGCTTCGCATAAGAAAATCGAGACTCTCATCTATTGCGGCCGCAAGGATCATCCGCAAGCTGACATCATCGCAAAACAGATGAAGGGTGGATCGACCTTGATTGCCTTTAATGTGAAGGGTGGCAAAGACGCAGCCTTCCGTTTTTTGAACACGTTGCAGCTTGTGCGCATTTCAAACAATTTGGGCGACGCGAAGAGTCTGGTCACACATCCCGCAACAACAACGCATCAGCGCTTCACAGCGGAAGAACGCGCCGAAATGGGCATTGGCGATGGGTTAGTACGTTTGTCTGTCGGGCTTGAACATTCCGACGATCTGATTGCTGATTTGACGCAAGCATTAGAGCGGGCTTAAGCGCCCGCTCATCGTGTTTGCAATCAGAACGGATTCCAGGTCGTTTCTTTCGTGAATTTCAAATAGCCCATATTGACGCCTAAACGCGCGCCGACGCCTGAGGCAAGTGGCACCACAACGATATTATCTGAGGCAAGCGCTGTGGCGTTGAAACCGCCGATGAAATAGGCCGAACCATCAACACCACCAAAGCGGCGATAGATCGCTTCCGTTGAAGGCAGATTGTAAACGAGCATCATGGTGCGTGCACCTTGGCCGCCCACATCAAACCCCACTGTCGGGCCTTGCCAGAAGACCTGACGATCACCGGCATTCTTCGTGTAGAGCGTGCCTTCGCCATAACGGAGCCCACCGAAAAAAGCGCCCGACGCTTCTTGACCCAAGATGTAACCATTGGGTTGGCCCCAACGTTTCACCGCCGCTTCAATGACGGAGGCAAGACCTTGCGAGACATTGCCGAAGAATGTGTGCCCCGATTTGACGAGATCATCAGTCTTGAACGTTTCGGGCGCTTGATTGGCAGAAGAGCCAAGCGTCTTCGGGGGCTGCGGCTTATTCTGCTGCGCGAGAGCCGGCGTGACAGCAACGGCGCCGATCAGAGCGGCCAGAACCGCGATGTGCGAGAGCTTCATAGACGTCCCCTTTTTTCGATGACCGCTTCCAACCTACGCAGCGAATCACGATCAAACAAAATAGTGTGAAACCGAATCGATGATAACAATCAATGATGTTCCCGCCTTAAGGACAAAGGATTACTGAAATTTTTACAGTTATCGTCTGATGATTAGGGCGGAATCGCGGCGGCCTGTGTTGGGTAGGTAAAAAGGCCTTAGGCTGCAGTTGTGTTTGATGGCTGAATGACGATGGAAACCGATAATGACTGATGTTTCGCTCTCTGCTCTCGATCTTGCGGCGCTGCTTTGCAGTCGTGTCTGTCATGACGTCATCAGTCCGGTTGGCGCGATTGTGAATGGTCTTGAAGTTCTCGAAGAAGAAAAAGACGAGAGCATGCGGGCTTTCGCAGAGGATTTAATCCGCAAAAGTGCGCGGCAGGCCTCTGCTCGTCTGCAATTTGCGCGGTTAGCTTTTGGAGCTGCCGGATCCGCAGGCGCAGCGATTGATTTGGGTGATGCCGCGCAAATCGCCAAAGGCTTTATTGAGGATGATCGCATCAAATTGGCCATTGAGGCGCCGCGCGTGCTTCTTCCCAAAAATCAGGTGAAATTGTTTTTGAATCTTTTGATGATCGCAACGACTGCCATCCCGCGCGGCGGTCAGATTACGGCGCTTGCAAAAGCGGAAGGTGAGCGCGGTGATTTTTTGATTTCCGCCACAGGAACGAGCGCACGCATTCCGCCTCACGTTGAAGGATTGCTCGCGCAGAATCGTGAGGGTGTGACGATCGACGCTCATGCGATCCAACCTTATTACACAGGTTTGATCGCGAGCGAGGCGGGGTTTCAGATCGCACTTTCAATTGAGGGCGAGACGATGCAGATCAAAGCCCAAGCAAAAGCATGAGTTTGCTTTAAATCGCCAAACACAAAAAGAAAAAAAGCCCCGTAAAACGGGGCTTTTTGAGTTTTGGGGAGGCTTGCCCTCGGGGTCATTGACCCTCGAGTCTATCAGGCCGAGATGCGTATATCCTCGTCGGCCATTTCGCGAAGCACATAACCGCGGCCCCAAACGGTTTCGATGTAATTCGTACCGTTTGATGCGTTGGCGAGTTTTTTACGAAGCTTGCAGATGAACACGTCAATGATTTTGAGTTCCGGCTCATCCATGCCGCCATAAAGATGATTGAGGAACATTTCCTTCGTGAGCGTTGTGCCTTTGCGCAAGCTCAGAAGCTCAAGCATCTGATATTCTTTGCCGGTGAGATGCACGCGGTTGCCGCTGACTTCGACCGTCTTTTGATCGAGATTGACGGTGAGATCGCCGGTGATGATGACCGATTGTGCATGGCCCTTCGAGCGGCGCACAATCGCTTGAATGCGCGCAACAAGCTCATCCTTGTGGAAGGGTTTAGTGAGATAATCGTCGGCGCCGAAACCGAGGCCGCGCACTTTATCTTCAATGCCCGCAAGGCCCGAAAGGATCAAAATCGGTGTTTTGACCTTCGCGACGCGCAACGAGCGCAACACTTCATATCCTGACATGTCCGGGAGATTGAGATCGAGCAAGATGATGTCATAATCATAAAGCTTGCCCAGATCGATCCCTTCTTCACCGAGATCTGTCGTGTAAACATTAAAAGTCTCGGATTTGAGCATCAGCTCGATGCTCTGCGCGGTTGCGCTGTCATCCTCGATTAGCAATACGCGCATGGCCGTCCCTTGCCCCTTCTCGACCCGTTACTTGTGTCCGGCAGTTCCGTCGCCCCCGACGGGTCTGCTGCCTCGACACCACAAAAATAAACTTGGTCCTCACTTTGTCGTGGAATGGTTAACAAATGATGATTCTCTCGTGCAAGCCTTAACCAAATTCTCGCCGAAAATTTACGATAAATTATTGAAATAATGATGATAATTTGAGTTAATTATGTTTAATTTTTACTTTAAGAAACATGGTTAAATGATTCATTTGACTCATAGGTTTGCGACTGTATCGATCGCGAATCAGTAAAGCTTACGGGATCGGCGGTGTTACCGGTCAAAGCAAAAAATCGGGGCGTGTGGCCTTGATTATGGGACCCGTGCGACATGGTTTTGGCAAAAAATACGCGAATCACTCGACTGACGGAAGCGCTTTCCGAGATTGATCCGGGCGATTTTTACGGTCGCGTTGTGGCGGTGCGCGGGCTTGTGATTAGCATTGCGGGCCCCATCGGGCGCATCCCTGTTGGCGGTCGTTTGCGCGTTGAAGCGGGATCGCAGTTCTTAACTTGCGAAGTGATCGGCCTTGAACAAGGTACGATCCTCGCGATGCTTTTCGGTTCTGTGGAAGGGATAAGGCAAGGTGCGCGCGCCTATGAGGGATCATCGCTGCCCGGGCTTCGCCCGGATCCCTCATGGCTCGGACGCGTGCTCAACGGATTTGGCGAGCCGATTAATGACAAGGGATCATTGATGTCCGGTGAGCGTTTGATGCCGTTTCGGGCTGACCCGCCGCAAGCGCACACAAGACGGCGTTTGGGTGAGCCGCTTGATCTCGGTATCTTTGTGCTCGATACATTTCTTACAAGTCGACGCGGTCAACGGATGGGCATTTTTGCGGGCTCCGGCGTCGGTAAATCGGTGATGTTGTCGATGATTGCGAATAACGCGAAAGCCGATTGTGCGGTGATCGGATTGATCGGCGAGCGCGGGCGCGAAGTACAAGAACTTATTGAAGATGATTCAGGGCCAGAAGGCCTCGCGCGCTCTGTCGTCGTCGTTGCCACTTCGGATGAAGGTCCCTTGATGCGGCGGCAAGCGGCATGGACCAGTCTTTCTCTTGCAGAATATTTTCGTGATCGCGATCAAAATGTGTTGTTGAAAATGGATAGTGAAACGCGTTTTGCTATGGCGCAACGCGAGATCGGTTTGTCCGTCGGTGAGCCGCCAACGAGCAAAGGTTACACACAAAATGTCTTCAGCGAATTGCCTCGCTTATTAGAACGCGCGGGTCCTGGATCGGGTGAAAGAACAATTACAGGCTTCTTCACCGTGCTTGTTGATGGCGATGATCATAATGAGCCGGTTGCGGATGCGGTGCGCGGTATTCTTGATGGCCATATTGTTATGGAGCGCTCGATCGCCGAACGAGGGCGTTATCCAGCTGTTAATGTTTTGAAATCGATTTCGCGCACCTTGCCGGGTTCGGTCGATCCCGCCTATTGGCCGATTGTGCAAGCGGCTCGTGCCTCGCTTTCTATTTATTCAGATCTCGAAGAATTGATCTGGCTTGGCGCATATAAGGTCGGATCGAATGCCGAAGTGGATGCCGCCATAAAACTTTTTCCCGAACTCGAAAATTTTCTTCGACAAAGTAAGGAAGAGTCAACCTCATTGCGCGATAGTTACGCTCGGTTGGCCAGCGTGATGGCTTCGATGTGATTTATTTACCTTTCATTAAAGGGATCACAAAGGGGCAACGCGGTCGTTAATTAACGGGTTTTAACTGATGATGAAATCACGTGATGCCTTGATGCGCTTGAAGCGGTTCCAAGTTGATGAGAAGCGCCGTCGCCTTTCGCAAATCGAAATCATGGTTGCAGAATTCAAAAGAATGGCGGGTGAACTTGACCGCGAAATCGCAGCAGAAGAAACCCGTGTAGGTATTACGGATCGCGCGCATTTCGCCTATCCGACTTATGCACGCGCTGCAATTCAACGCCGCGATAATCTTCTTCAATCCGCGCAGGATCTTGAAGGGCAGCTTGAAGGTGCGCGCGCCGAACTTGAAGACGCTTTTGAAGATTTGAAAAAATTCGAAATTCTTGACGACCGCGAAACCATCAAAGAAAAAGCAATGGAAGCGGTTCGCGAGCAAGCCGAACTTGATCGCGTCGCGGCGGGCATGCGTCTCGCCCGCGCTTAATCAATCACAAAAAAGAATTACGCCTCATGCGCCTCAATCAAAGGCACATGAGGTGCAAAATCACGCGGAAGATGGCCGCTGATCCGTGGATCATCAAGAATCTCGATAGCGCTACGCGTCGCACAAAAGCCTCGCGCTTGATTAAAACCGGCGCTGCCCGGCGCATCAATATGGCAAGAATTAACCCACAGACGCTTAAAGCTTTTTGCGTGGGCCTCATTAAACGCATAAGCCATCAAACGCGGGCCTAATCCTTTGTTCATCGCGGGAGGTACGAGTCCGAGATAACGGATCTCGGCGCCTTCTTCATCTTGTTCGCGATGATCAATCTCTAAAAAATCCGAGATCGTCTTTGCCATCGCTCAAGGCAAAGGCCTAGACCTTCGGGTGTGAAAGAATAGCGATAAGCTCTTCATCAGATATTTTAAGACGCGAGACCCAAAGCCAAGGGCCGCCCACGGCTTTAAACAAAGCGCGGTAGCGATCGACATCTGAAGGTGCAAGCGGCTCAATCCGAAAAGGCTTGGGCCATGAAATATTTATCTCAGGAAAGGGGGCCATTCTCTCGAAATAGATGGTCAACACACCGAGTTTTCCCGGAGCCAAAGCGTAAAATCCATTCTGGTCGATAGGGGAAATCATAGCTCTTACGGGTCCTTGCTTACTGAAAAAGCGCTTAGGCTTCCGATTCTGTTACGAGAGGCCTCTTGTAGCCGAGGTCCGCCTCATGCAAAAAGAGGGGATGGGTGCGACAGGTCCGAGAAGCCTTGGCACTTATTTGCTGAATGATGAATGCAGGGCTTCATGAAACGCATCTTTGATTTTCTTTGGCCTGCGCTTGGAATAATTGCCGTCATTTTTTCCGGATGGCTTCTTTATCAAGAAATTCGATCATTATCCGCGAGTGATATCCTTGCAAGTCTAGCAGCGATCCCGCTTCATCGCTGGGTGTTGGCCGGTCTCTCTACGCTGGTCGCCTATGGGGCGCTTGCTTGGTATGACCGCATAGCGCTTTTGCATTTGAATAAACAATTGGGCTGGGGATTCATCTCTGTTGTGTCCTTCACTACTTATGCGCTCTCTCACAATATTGGAGCATCTGTCTTCTCTGGCGCGGCGGTGCGCTATCGCGCTTATTCGACCAAAGGTCTGACGGCTGCCGAAATTGGAGTGCTTGTCGCTTTGTGCTCATTCACATTTTTGCTCGGTACGGTGATGCTTGGCGGCATTGTGCTGATCGGTGAGCCTGAATTGATTTCACGTCTCTTTGATATTCCGGTTTGGCCGGGGCGCGTCTTGGGTTTTGCTTTTTTAGTTGGCGTAGCGCTTTATGTGTTGGGTTCACTTTTAGGCCTCAAGCCTCTGAAGATCAGTTCTTTCCATATTTATTATCCGCGTCCTGCGATTGTGATGCGCCAACTTTTTGCAGCCCCACTCGAATTACTGGGCGCTGCAGGCATCATTTATTTTGCGCTTCCTCAGACTGAGGGCGTTGACTATTTTTCGGTACTTGGTGCGTTTCTCGGATCTTTTTCGGCCGCATTATTGTCGCATGCGCCTGGAGGATTGGGTATTTTGGAGTTTGTGTTTCTAAAGGCCATGCCAAATGTCCCAGCGGCCGACGTTATCGCCGCATTGCTGGTTTTTAGACTTCTCTATTTACTAATTCCGCTCTTATTTGCAGCAATTACAGTTTTGATTTTCGAGCGACAAAAATTTATGCAGGCACTGAAGCGGCATCGATAATCTCACATTATAATCGTCTGAATTGAATTCTTTTTAACATTTTGAACGAGCGTGAGCTCAAAAATCAATGTCGATATTGTTGAATGCGTGTCGTGCGTAATCCAGCAAGGCCATGTTCATCGATAGAGGCTTGCCACGATAAAAATTCTTCGATTGTGAGGGTGTATCGAGCGCAAGCCTCATCAAGGCTCAAGAGACCACCGCGGACGGCGGCTACGACTTCTGCTTTGCGTCTTATGACCCAACGTCGTGTTGAGCTCGGTGGTAAGTCAGCAATCGTGAGGGGGCTCCCATCAGGACCGATGACAAATTTTGTCCGTGGCCGAAATGCGTCCGTCATTGCGTGCTCGTTGCCTTCAATCTTTAAATCTCGATGCCTGACCATACGAGCGATGAATTTATAAAAGCCTAAGGTATTGTTTTTAAAGAGTTAACGTGATGCACCGTTTGAAACTAAGCGTCTTAATTATTTTTTGACCGGCGTTTGATGTTTGAAACAACTCGTCTGTCGCCTACTTGGTTATCGAAAGGTGTAGAAATTATTTAATTTCAATAATTTAATTAGATCTGGGCTCGTTCTGCCAAATTTATTTCGCATTTCTAAATTAGGAACAATTTCATAATTATTTAATAAAACCTATTGCATTCAATCTCCGAGTCAATCATTTGCGGGATGTGCAATGACCTGCTTCCTGTAAATTAGGCAATTTGGAACTGGAATTTTCCAATTATGATCTCCAGTCGGGGACAAGGAGAGTTCCATGAAGGCGTCGAAGTTTACCGAAGCGCAGTTCGCATTTGTTTTGAAGCAAGCGGACGAGGGTACGTCGGTCGCTGAAGTCTGTCGGAAGGCAGGAATATCTGAAGCGACCTTTTACGTATGGCGGAAGAAGTACGGCAATTTATTGCCGACGGAGATGAAGCGGCTACGACAGCTGGAAGACGAGAACGCGAAGTTGAAGCGGATCGTGGCGAAACTGTCTTTGGACAAAGCCATGCTGCAGGATGTGCTCAAAAAAAGCTTTAAGGCCTGCTCGTAAACGTCAGCTTGTTGATCACTTGCGTTTCGATTGGAAAGTATCAGCCCGACGGGCTTGTTCTACTCTTCGCGTTGCGCGATCGATTTATAACTACAAGTCCCGACGGAACGATCAGGCCGATCTGAAGGTCAAGATCAGAGATATTTGTGAGACGCGTGTGCGTTACGGCTATCGACGTGTTCACATTCTTCTCAAAAGCGAAGGATGGGAGGTAAACCCAAAAAGGGTTTATTGTCTTTACAAAGAAATGGGTTTGAAATTGCGTAACAAGTTTCCGAAGCGCAGGGTGAAGGTCAAGCTTAGAGATGATCAGAAAGACCCCGTTCAGGTCAACGAGACCTGGGCTATGGACTTTGTCCATGATCAGTTGGTCACCGGAACCAAGATCCGCATCCTGACGGTTGTCGATACGTTTAGTCGGTTCTCGCCAGTTGTGGATCCTCGTCTCAGCTATCGTGGCGAAGATGTTGTTCAAACACTGGAGCGTATTTGCAAAAGTGTTGGCTAACCAAAGACGATGCGTGTTGATCAGGGATCGGAATTTATCTCGCGCGATCTTGATCTGTGGGCCTTCCATAAAGGAGTCATGTTAGACTTCTCTCGTCCCGGCAAACCGACTGACAACAGCTTTATCGAAAGCTTCAACGGCAAGTTCCGTGCCGAATGCCTGAACACGCATTGGTTCATGAACCTTGACGAAGCGCGGATAAAAATGGAGGCATGGCGTATAGACTATAATGAGTTCCGATCTCACAGCGCGATCGGCAATAAGCCGCCGATATCGCTACTGAATGGCTCATCGGCGGCAGCGCCGTCCTGAGCTTTAACCCCGGAGATTCTGGTTCTCACCGGCCTAAACTTGGGTAGCGGCTCAACCCCTCCCATTGGCACCACAATAATGGCTCAACTTTAGGGGGCTAAGACACCCCCATCAACGAGGCACGAAAGGGCCAACTTATCTTTGTCTTCCCAGATTGCGGCAGGAACCCACCTGCCCCCTCTGCCCTTTCTCATTCGATCGTAACCTGGTTGAGGATCATTCTCGTGAAACGGACCGAAATGCCCTAAAACGGCTCGTAGCCACCAAGAGTAGGAATCAATTTTTACTTCGAATACCGTCCGTAAATTCTCCACTTAACAAATAATATATTCCTTATATGTTATAAAATAAATATCGAAAACATAAATGATATCATGATCTTAAATTGGAGCTGCACGTGGGTTTTTACGTTGGTCGATCAAAGACTTAGCGGAGAAGAGCGGCGTCAGTTGGCCTACAATCCAACGACTGGAGCAAGAAGACGGGGTCCCAAATACCAAAGCGCAGACCTTGTTAGACGTCAAAAGGGCCCTTGAGATTGCTGGAATTGAATTCACGGGCGAGCCGGATGATTGTCCAGGCGTCGCTTTCCGTAAAACTTCCTGAATGTTTCGTTCAATAATGATTTTTTGACCCTCCTAAGGAAAGTTTGCTAAGGGGAGAGCTTAACGCGGAAAACCGCGAACGGGAAATCTATGACAATTCTGGACTTAACCGGACCGCCTTCAGAAACGCGCGTGGTTGTCGCCATGTCGGGCGGCGTTGATTCATCAGTCGTTGCCGCGCTTTTAAAGCGCGCAGGTTATGATGTTGTTGGTCTCACGCTGCAACTTTATGATCATGGCGAGGCGGTACACCGCGCCGGTTCATGTTGCGCGGGGCAAGATATTCATGACGCGCGTCGTGTAGCGGAACGTTTGGGCATTCCGCATTATGTGCTAGATTATGAATCACGCTTTCGTGAAGATGTGATTGAGCGCTTTGTCGATTCTTATCTTGCGGGCGAAACACCTGTGCCTTGCATTGAATGCAATCGCAAAATCAAATTCCATGATCTTCTCGAGACCGCGCGTGAATTGGGCGCTGCCGCATTGGCAACGGGTCATTATGTGACATCACGGGCGCTCCCTGACGGTCGTCGTGGGCTTTATCGCGCGGTCGATTCTGACAAAGATCAGAGCTATTTCCTTTATGGCACAACGGATGAGCAGCTCTCATTCTTGCGCTTTCCTTTAGGCGATCTAACAAAGCCGCAAACAAGAGCGTTGGCAGCTGAATTCGGCCTGGCGGTTGCGGATAAATCCGACAGCCAAGACATCTGTTTTGTGCCGACAGGCCGTTACACAGATGTGATCGAGCGTTTACGACCTGACGCGGCAACGCCTGGAGAGATCGTTCATCTCGATGGGCGCGTGCTTGGTCACCATGACGGTGTGATCCATTATACCGTGGGCCAAAGACGTGGCCTCGGCATCGCATCGGGTGAGCCGCTTTATGTCATCCGCATTGAGGCTGCCTCTGCGCGCGTGATTGTGGGGCCACGCGAAGCGCTTCAAACGCGCATCATCCATTTGCGAGATATCAATTGGATTGGCGATCACCCGCTCGACGCTTTGTCGCCTGAAGGTTTCGACATCGCCGTGCGCGTGCGTTCAACACGGCCGCCGCAACCCGCGCGGCTCTTGCGCATGGGCGAGGAGGTCTGTGTCGAATTGCCGGAAGGCGAATATGGCGTTTCCCCCGGTCAGGCCTGCGTTTTCTATGACTCGACCGACCCGCGCGCCCGGGTTCTTGGCGGTGGTTCGATCATCCGCCCGAAGCCGGAACTTGCGGCGGGTGCCGTTTCCTTGACTCAAGGCGCAGCCGCGTCCTATATCCGCCCCGTCTCGCCGAGGTATATCCTCGGGATACCGGGGCGGAGTAGCTCAGCCGGCTAGAGCAGAGGAATCATAATCCTTGTGTCGGGGGTTCAAGTCCCTCCTCCGCTACCACTTCATAGTCCAAAAAAATCCAAAAATGTGCGAATAACTCTTAAATTCAACAAGTTATTCGTTGACCTGCGTCCGAAGCGGTACGGGACGGTCCATTTGTGTCCAACAATTATGTTGGTATATTGGTTGGTATACCGTGGAAGTGACTTCCGGATATACCAACAATGGCCCTTTCAGAACTTAAAATTCCCAATGCGAAACCTAAGAGCAAAGCCTATAAACTTTCGGATGGGGCTGGGCTACAGCTATGGATGGCACCACAATAATGGCTCAACTTTAGGGGGCTAAGACACGGGTAGGGCGACCTAGTGACGGTTGCCAAGCAACTCAACCCATTGGAAGCCAATTGCTTCCATTGAGTACTTGGGAAGCACCTCTCTCTGAGCCTGGGCCACTGATTGAGCCAAACCAAGAAGCTTCGAGGGCTCTATAGGCAACAAAGTAGCATCAAGATCGAAGAAATACTCTGAAAACTCCCGATAAGACGGAATTGGGCTGGCGGCTGTTGGAAGCCCCAAGGCTAGAGATGCAAGAAGCCGATTTGAACTTGCCCCAGATTTCTTCGGGTCGTGTATGTCCGAGGGAATAACACAGAAGTCGGCAACCCTTGCCGCCGATACCATGTTTTCTACCGACCACTCGAAGGCGCTCATGGAGATACTTGCTCTCGTTGTGAACGTATGGCGTTGTATCACTTGGAAACCGATGGAGTTAGTCAGGACAATCAGTTTGAATGAGGAATGGTGCGCTAGGCCATCAATCCATCTTAGGAGGTAGGACACGTTTGAAGGGTGTCCAAACCATAGGATGTTGTCTGTGCTTTCCACCGCCTTCGGTGGGATGTAAGGAACCTCAATTGGGTCTGGAATCACTCGGATCTCACCAAAGAAGATCCTTGCGAGCATCTCCCTCATATGCAATGAAGAAGTTACGCAGGAGTCAACCTTGCCCAACACTGGCTTGTAAAAGGAACTTCCCATTGCCGAGGGGAAACCGAGATGATGGTCCGTGTAATCAAGTACGACTCTCGCTCCGGATGCTTTGGCTCTATCGATCTGATCTAGCCAATGGGGAGCCCGTGTCATCAGGTCGTTCGCTTCAATTTTTCCAACTAATACGCAGTCACAATTCGGTGTGATCTGTTCCCCAACGCAAACCTCGTGTCCAACATCTTTGAGGTTCGCTGCCGCTAGGCCTAATCTCAGTCGAGCTGAGGCAAGTTGAGACACTCGGAGTGCCTCCAAGGATGAACTCGAAGTGAGGAGGTGAATTAGGCGAGAATCTGTGGTCCCTGTCACGAAGGTGAGGTTTCTGTGACCAATGGTTTCCGCCCAGTCATTCTCATGTCTCGGGGCTCTCGTAACTTAAACTGAGCTGGCTCTTGCTGTAGCTCTACTAAACCAGCAGCATGCATAACTTGAGCCAAGCTTAGGGGGGTATAACCCCAGCGATGAACCATGAGTGGGTCAGTCCAGCGAGGGTCACCGTAGAAGACCCACATGGTTCGCTGCCCCTCTGGACCAGGCAAGGCCCCGGCGTCTGTGTTTTTAAGGAACTCCTCGCAAGCAGTTCTCAAGTTCGGGCACTCCAAGATCATTTTTCCACCCGGCTTTAGCACACGAGTCCACTCACTCAGGATAGCTTCGACCTCCCACCGCCAAAAATGCTCAACCACATGAACTGCCAAAATCTCGTCCGCATAATTGCTGCCGAAAGCCCCAAGTGTTCTAACATCACAGACAACGTCGGGCTGCCTGCCAGCCCTCTCATTGACCACATCTACGTTCGTGTATCCCGGAAGAATCTTGTCCCCGCATCCTAGGTTTAGCCTGATCATCAATGCGCCTCCGCTTCTGTTGAATACCGTCCGCTCTCAATAAAACTTGATCTAAGCAGTGTGTCTGTCGTCAGATAATTCGGAACAGAGGGCAGCCTGATTGAATGGAGGCTTTGACGTATCTGGGTTGATACATTAGGCGGCGTTCTTGCTGTTAAGCAAGCGCCTAGTTTTGAACGTTTGGTATTTGATCCTTTCTCTTTTCAGCAAGATGGTTTGGCTGCGCCCAAAGTAAACAGCTGCACCGGCCACCCAACGTTTAGTATCTAAGGCAATCTTAAACTAACGTAACCACCGGATCGCCTTATGGTGTCTGGCCAGATTAATATTTAATAATTGATATATTGAAAAAACACGAAATATCAAGACCCTTTAATTATAGTCATTTATGTCTGGCTCATGGTAAATTTTTTTTAGAAGAAATCTTATCGGAATGATTAAAAATGAAGTTATTAACGCAAAAATCATTAATTCATAAATAATAGGTAAATTAATTAATTGGAAATAATGTCCTGCTGTCATAATCAATGCTGATATCGAAAAATTTAAAATAAAATTTGGTAAAATTAACATTTCAAAAATAAGCAGTAAAAATGTCACTGCTAGCCAAACATAGGTTGGGCTGAGTAAATTAAAATCAGAAAGTGAGTAGACTTCATTCATTTCTTCACCAAATCTAGAAGGGCTGAAACTGTTCCTATTACTTTTGTTATATCTGTTGGTAGAATTATCAGCTTTGAATTATTTGATTTTGATATTTCAGATAGGCCATCGATTTGTTTCTTTAAAATTTCAAACTCAGCAGCTATCTTTCCATTTTCAGCCATCGCCTTTCCGACTGTAATCGTTGCAAAAGCATCAGCTTCAGCCAATACTCTTTTCGCTTCAGCTTGTTTTTGAGCAGTGTACAATTCAGCATCAGCCATCAATTGTTGCGACTGACGATCGCCTTCGGCTCGCGTCACGGTTGCTCTTCGTTCACGCTCTGCGTTAAGTTGTTGTTGCATAGCATTACGCGTAGCATCGTCAACAACAACATCTAAAATTTCAGTTCTTGTAATTTCAATACCCCAAATTGAACACGCCTCTGATAAAGACGTTTGGATTTTTTCACTTATAAACTCTCTTCGTGACTGTACCTCAT
>VGCJ01000048.1 GCA_016870035.1 Alphaproteobacteria bacterium | reverse complement strand
TACTTGCGACGGCAAAAAAATAGTCAAAACTTTAGATGTCAAAATTAAAATACCACATGATGAATTCGAGCGTATGGCACTTGATCCGCGGACTCTCAATTGCGATCACCATATTGCTGTTGGCTGATCATCCAGAAGCTGCAAACAATGATCCGGTTCTGGCACGCGAAGAGCTTTCGCCAGATTCTTCGGTGACATTGACTGCGAAAGGACTTTCATTCAAAGCTAAACGCAAAGAAACGAAAGATGGCTGGTCAATTAGTATTTCCGGAAAATCTACAAATGGCCCGTTTGCATTTAGCCACCGCTTCCGAGGCGTTGCTGATTATCCTGATGATGTTGTGATAGTCGAGCTCGATCCGAAAAATTCTTCCCCAGAGATCATGTTCCGCGCCTATACAGGCGGCGCTCATTGTTGCTCGTTGCCAGTTTTTGCTTCTGAAGACGAGGCCGGCATATGGAAAATTTCTCCCTATCCAATGATCGATGGCGACCTCCTGCCATTCCTTGAAGATATTGACGGAGACGGCGCGGGCGAGATCATAACGATCGACCAAACTTTTCTATATGCCTTTGACAGTTACGCTGGCTCCTACTCGCCAATGAGGGTTGAGCAACTACGCAATGGCAGATTCAAAGATATCACGCGCTCCAAAACAGGACGCACACGACTAAAAGCTCAACTGGATGAGATGGAGGTGGACGCCGACAATAATCCCGACCTTTGGCGTTCAAATGGTTATCTTTCAGCCTGGGTCGCTCTCAAATCTCTTTTAGGCGAGGGGAAATCAGCTTGGAAAAAAATGCTCCTTCTCTATGACCGAAATAGCGATTTTGGAACCTATGAGTGCGCCGATAAAACACTCAAAGCATTCGACTGTCCGTCAGAGAAGCTGGTTATGATCCCCTTCCCTGACGCCCTAGAAGCGCATCTAAAAACAATGCGATACTGGGACAAGGGAATTAAAAAGCCGGACTGATCGACCAAACCAAATTTTGAAAACGTTGTTAAATCAACAAAATCAAAGACGATCGACTTCGCATTGAGCATATTCTCTTGCTACCCGCAGAAAGGTGTTCAGTTCGGAAATGTAGCGGTCGACTTTTGAATAATATGATTTTGTTTGAGTATTATAATTTTCAACTTCGGAATTATACTGAAGCACAACTGGCTCTGTGCATGTATGCGACTTTGTTTCTTCATCGTTACATTCAGGAGCAACGGGCGAAGCGGGCTTAAAGGGCTAGAGAACTGGAGAGCTTGCTGAGCGATCTGGCACTAATCGTTTTACGATACAGAGGCTGGAACAAAGTGAGGGCGTACCGCCGAGCCACACCCAGACGCTTATGGACGTCAAAGCCGCTTTTGAAGCAGCTGGGTTTGAATTTATTTGAACACCAGATCATGAGCCAAGTGTAAAAATTAAAACAACAAACTGAAGATCAATGCGCTTTTCATCACATCAAACAATCGGCGAGTTTACCCAGAGAACGCGAGCGACCGTCTTCCCAATATTCCGATAACGATGCGGGATGTGTGATTCAAAAAAGAACGAATCCTCTGCATTGAGAAGATAAACTTCATTACCAACTGTTAGTTCAATTTGTCCTTCTAAAACAAATCCTACTTCTTCACCAATATGTTTTAATTCCCCGCCATTTCCCGAACCAGGTGAAATAATATGAATATTGGCGTTCAGAATTCGCCCACGAGAAAACGGAATTAGCCGTTGTAAAATTAATCCATGATTTTCGCTGTCACCAAGTTGTACATTAGATCTCGAGCCCTTCTTATAAATTAAAACCGCAGACTCGTTCGAGTTATCAAAAAGTTCGGCAGTTGTAATATCTAAAACCATTGTTATCCGCTGCAATAAGTGCAGCGAGGGAATGATACGACCCGTTTCAATTTTTGAAAGCATGCTTTCGCTGCAGGGAACCAGTCGCGCAACATCTGAGAGACGAAATTTTTTAACCCTTCTGATGTGACGTAAACGTTCGCCAAGCTTATCTAGGTTCAATGTCTACTCCCACCTTTTACACTCTTCTTGAATACCCACCGGGACGGGTTTTCTATATAGTGAAAATCAGAATTTTGAAAAATTTTATTCTCTGTAAAGATTGAAAGCTGATTAAATACTGAGCGGCCTTTCTTCAAAGCAAAGCCTTGTTGACAAGGCAAAATAACGAACATAGACTTTCTTTTTAGTCAAGTGACTTGAATGACTTACTTATTGATAAAAAACGATAAAAATCTCTAAGACTTACGTTTTTTCACTGAAACAGTACGGGATTTGACAAGGAGGCAACAATGTCAAAAAGAGAAAATGATCAATCAAATTTTGCAAATTTAAATCGACGCCATTTTCTTGGGGGCACGGCAACGACGGCTCTGATGGTAGCATCTTTGGGTGTCGCGGTAGACGGTTTTACGTCATCAGCTTTGAGCGCTCCCAAAAGAGGTGGTGTTCTTAAAGCGGCCTTTGCCGCTGATCCCGCAGGCTTTGATCCCGTACGCGGTCCGAGCGGCATGTCACATGTTGTGATTGAACAAGTCTATTCAACCTTGATGGCGCTCGACGCCGACGCAAAACCTTATCCGGAACTCGCCGAAAGCTTCCAGATGAGTGATGACGGCTTGCAATATACATTTAAGCTCCGGTCAGGAGTAAAATTTCATAATGGCGATGAATTGACAGCTGAAGATGTGAAATTCTCTTTTGATCGCCTGCGCGCAAAAGACTCGGGCTACTCATACACAGCTCAAGTCGAAACAATCGACTCGGTTGATGTTGTCGATAAGTTGACTGTTAAATTCAAGCTTTCAAAAGTTACTGGTCCATTCCTTGTTTATATGGCGTTCCCTGGAAGCTCCATCGTACCGAAAAAGCTCGTTGAATCGGGTCATGATTTGAATGCAAAGCCAATTGGCTCGGGTCCATTCAAATTTGTAAGCTACGAGCCGCGTTCCGCAATTAAATTTGAGCGAAACGAAAATTATTTCCAAGAAGGAAAGCCATTTTTTGATGCGATGGAATATCGGATTATTCCTGATATCACTGCGCTCACTAATGCTGTCGCATCAGGTGAGGTAAACTTCTCAAACGAAATTCCTGCAAAAGATTGGGCTTCGATTAAGGCAAATCCAGCCTTAGCAACTCAAACTCTGGAAGGTTCGCGTTATTATTGGGTGATCCCCAATAATACCAAGAAGCCCCTGGATAACCCAAAAGTACGCCAAGCAATCGGTCTAGCTGTTGACCGGTCCGCCATTGTTGCAGGTGCATTCTTCGGACAAGCCACGGCAATACGTGGGGGCGTGATTCCGAAATGGAATTGGGGTTATGCGGATATCAACTACTTCGGTGAAAAGTCCGAAGTTGCGAAGGCCAAAGCATTGCTTGCTGAAGCGGGTTTCCCAAATGGGTTCGAGACAAGCATCACAATGGCGTCTTCCTTCCCTCCCATGATGGCTATGGCCCCCATCATTCAAGCTAACCTTGCAGCGATCGGTATCAAAGCCAAAATCGACAGCATGGAAGTTCCACGCTACTGGGATGAAATCTGGGGTCCGAGTAAATTTGATATGACGGCCATGTATTGGCTCAGCCCACTCGCTGATCCGGATGATTTTGTTACGAACAACTATAAGCGCGGCATGGCCGTCAATGTTCAAAAGAGCGGATCACCGGAGCTTGATGCCATTCTTGACGCTGCCAAACAGGCTACGACCCAGGACGCCAGAAAAGAGCTCTATAAAAAAATGCAACAAATGTCCCTCGACGAAATGGGAATTATTCCACTCGTAAACGGACATCTTCTCATCGCTCATTCGAAGAAGCTTCAAGGCTATGTGCCGATGAGAACGGGCTTTTTGAAGACCCTCAAAGACTCTTGGTTCGAAGGCTAATCCAAAACAGATTCGGCCTCTCGTTAGATCATGCGCCCATATGGCTTATCCGATATGGGCGCATGTTTCCGTGACTAGATTTGGATTATAAACATGTTGCGGCTAATTTTTACGCGGCTTGCTCTTTTCGTGCCGACGCTTTTAGCGGCATCAATAATTCTTTTTATTGCCATTAATGTTGTACCGGGTTCGGCAGCGCGGTCTGCACTTGGTGTCGATGCAACTCCGCAGGCGATCATGCGCTTCGAGGCCCTCAACGGATTAGATAGACCGCTGATCGTCCAATACTCAGACTGGTTTATCAAAGCGATGCAAGGCGATTTCGGCAAATCCTTTCAAAACAGAGTTGCCGTTGGTCCAGAAATATTAAAGCGACTCCCTGTTACTCTCGAATTGGCACTTCTTGCATTTCTTATCGCGAATGTCATCGCGCTTCCTTTGGGGGCCATTGCCGCTTTCAGACATCGCAAAATATTGGATGTAATTATAACGACTTTTGCGACAATTCTTGGAGCCGTTCCGAATTTCTGGCTTGCCACATTATTTGTTCTTCTCTTCGCATTGATCTGGCCGATCCTGCCCGCAGGAGGCTTTACGCCCTTCCTGTCAGATCCAAAGGCGAACCTAATCCAGATGATTTTGCCAGCATTATCGCTCGGACTCGTTTCATCATCACTTCTCTTGAGAATAATGCGAACGACCATGCTTGAGGTGCTAAATTCCGCTTATATAAAAACAGCTCATGCAAAGGGTGCCTCTGAAAGAGTGGTCCTTATTAGACATGCTCTTCGGAATGCATTGATTCCATTTTTCACTGTCGGTGCAGTCGAATTTGGGTTTCTATTTGGTGGTGTGGTTGTCATCGAAGATATTTTTCGACTTCCAGGAATTGGTTCCCTGGTTCTCGTTGGAATCATCAATCGTGATTATCCAGTTCTTCTTGGATCAGCGCTGGTTATTACAATCGTGGTGCTCGCGGCCAACATGATTGTTGATACAATTGCGATGATACTCGATCCTCGGCAAATTCATGCAGGGGAAAGATGAAATGAATTTTTTGTCTAAATTTAATTGGATCAGGCATGGATTGCTTACAATAGGTATTATGATTGTGGGAACCGTTATTGTTGCGGCTTTGACGGCACCAATTATTTCGCCCTATTCTCCATATGATCTTGATGTAACGATGATGTTACAAGCTCCCTCCGCTGATCATTGGCTCGGGACGGATGAACTTGGGCGTGACGTGCTATCTCGCACAATATTTGCCTCCCAAATTTCGATTCAAGTTGCTCTTGTTGCTGTTTCTGTTGGGGTAATTGGTGGAACGATAATTGGCGTCTTGGCGGCATATTTCGGTGGCGTTACCGATCTTATCCTCATGCGGCTCATGGAGCTTCTCTTTTCTTTTCCTGCCATTTTGCTGGCTATTGTCTTAATGGCGAGTCTTGGTACAAGCATTCTAAATGCGATGATTGCTATTGGTATAATCTTTATTCCTGGCTTTGCGAGACTTGCGAGAGCGACGACGGTTGAAGCAATGCAGCAACAATATATCGAAGCGGCCCGTTCCGTCGGTATGAGCCATAGTCGAATTCTCATTATTGAAATTATGCCAAATGTGATTACGCCTTTACTTGTCGAGGCAGCTGTCGCATTCGCCTATGCTGTTTTACTCGAATCTGCATTGAGCTTTTTGGGACTTGGAGCCCAACCTCCAGAGCCCTCTTGGGGGAATATGTTGAATACGGGGCGAGGATTTATGGCCCAAGCACCGTGGTTGAGTATTATGCCAGGAATGGCTCTTTTCTTCTGCGTTCTCGGCTTTAATCTTTTGGGCGATGGATTGCGCGATATGCTTGATCCGCATTTGCGGGATTAGACATATGAAAATTGAAGCAAATAAACGCTCATCAACGCTTGAAATTGAAAATCTCTCAGTGGCTTTTGGTCAAGGGTCCAAATCTGCTGTGGTTGTTGATAATATTTCACTGAAAATTGGGAAAGGTGAAATTGTTGGTTTAATTGGAGAATCTGGCAGCGGAAAAACAGTCGCCTCTTTGGCGGTTCTTGGCATGTTGCCGCGTGGTGCCAAAGTCGTTCAAGGCTCAATAAAACTAACGAACGATCCACTCCTTGAAAGAACGGATGATTATAGGCGATCCATTCGTGGCGACCGCATAGCGCTAATTCCGCAAGATGCTCTACGCTCGTTAAATCCGACGGGAAAGGTCGGCTATCAGGTTGGGGAGCCCCTCAATCTCCATCGCTCTGCGTCTTGGGCCTTTGCACGTTCAAAAGCGATAGAATTGTTGCGCTCAGTTAATCTGAGCGATCCAGAACTTCGGAGTGAGGAATATCCGCATCAATTTTCCGGTGGGATGCAACAACGGGCGATGATTGCCATGGGGTTATCGACTGAGCCGGAGTTACTTATTGCTGATGAACCGACGACCGCACTCGATGTCACGGTTCAGGCGCAAGTGTTGGATCTATTAAGAGCGGTTCGTGATCAACATGATACGTCAATCTTGTTTATCACCCATGATCTCGGTGTCGTCGCAAATCTTTGTGATCGTGTGTATGTGATGTATTCAGGGGCTATTGTTGAAGAGGGTCCGGTCGATCAAATATTTTCAAATCCGAGTCATCCTTATACCCAAGGTCTTCTTGACGCGACTCCTCGAATTCATGGAGCGATGACAGGCTTGACCCCGATACCGGGACAAATACCGCTTCCGAACAAGCGGCCTGTCGGTTGCCGATTTTCCGATAGATGTTTATTTGCCCTACCGCAATGTGCTTCGACGCCAAAGCCAATAACAGTCGGAGACAATCATATTTCTTATTGTCTTCGTGTTAAGGAATTAGGAGGGTCATCATGACGGACCTGCTCCTCGAAGTCGAAAACGCTACAAAAGCCTATCGCGTAGGTAATCACATCTTTAACAAGAAGCAATTCATGGCAGTTAATGATGTTTCTCTTACATTGCGAGCAGGACAAACTCTGGGCATCGTCGGTGAATCTGGATCAGGAAAGTCCACGCTTCTGAGAATGATTCTTGGACTTATCAAACCAACAAGCGGAAATATTTACGTCAGAAAAAAGAATATTTGGCGATCATCGGGTCGTGATTTGCTTGCGATCCGGAGACAGATGCAGGCCGTTTTTCAAGACCCCGCTTCATCATTTAACCCTCGTCAAAGTGTCGCGACCGTCCTGCTAGCGCCTCTAGAGGTGCATAATATTGGCGACAAAAAAATGAGAATGATGAAAGTCGCTGAAACCCTCGAACTCGTTGGGTTACCAACAAATTATATGGATCGCTATTTGCATCAACTCTCCGGCGGTCAACGACAAAGAGTTGCTATAGCCCGTGCCATTATTTTGCGTCCGTCGCTTCTTCTTGCTGACGAGCCTACTTCGGCTCTTGACGTGTCTGTTCAGGCACAAATCTTGGCCTTGCTCAAAACGATCAATCGTGAGTTGGGATTAGCTTGCGTCTTTGTAAGCCACAATCTCGGTGTCGTTCGTACAATTGCAGACCGGGTTGCCGTCATGCGTAGCGGTGTGATCGTGGAAACAGGTCAAACGCAGGAAGTATTCGATCAACCAAAAAATGCCTATACACAAGCGCTTTTATCTGCGGTGCCTGATCCTTCAAAAATTCACATGGCTAGAGTTTGATGTTTTAAAATTGCTTTTGGGGAGACATAAAATGCTGGAACTTAATACATTCTCGATAGCAGCCCGCTGCCAAAGAACAGGAATGCTTGGTGTTGCCGTTTCAACAGCTGTCCCTGGCGTCGGAGGCATCTGCCCTTTTGTAAAGCCCTATGTCGGCGCAATTGCGACCCAATCATGGGTCAATCCCTATCTTGGTATCGACGGCTTAGCATTACTGGAAGAAGGTAAATCAGCTCAGGAAGCACTTGATAGTCTGATCAAGAATGACCCTGGTCGTGATGTCCGCCAAGTTGGATTTGTTGACTCGAAAGGAAATAGCGCGGCTTGGACAGGTTCAGGCTGTACTGACTGGCACGGACATATCACAGGCCCCGATTTTGCGGTTCAAGGGAACATGCTCGTGGGAGCAAGAACGATTGAAGCGATGGCGGAAACATTTACTGGCACGTCCGCATTATCATTGGCGGAGCGACTGGTTGCCGTGCTTGAGGCGGGGCAATCGGCGGGAGGCGACAAACGCGGTCGACAGTCAGCCTCGGTGCTTGTCTATAAAGATGAACTCTACCCCTATTTGAGCTTGCGGGTCGACGAACATGCCTATCCCGTTGCAGAGCTGCGGCGGATCTATGAAGTAGCTCGACATCAATTACTTCCCTTTGTTGATGGAATGCCATCACGGAAAGATCCCATCGGAGGGCTGCCCAAGAGCGTTACCGATATGCTGATGACGCCGCCTCCTTATCGCCCTGGCGGAGGCGGATCGGGTCTTTAATCATGGATGCTAAACGACCTTCAGCGGCTATTTTATCAATACTCAAGGATCTCGTTGCATTTGATTCAACGAGCCGCAACTCCAATCTCCCAATCATCAATTATGTTCAGGATTATTTGAAGCGATATGGCATTGAGGCATATCTCATCACGTCATCCGATGGAACGAAAGCGAATCTTTGGGCAAGTATTGGTCCGCACCATCTTCCAGGCGTCATACTTTCGGGACATACGGATGTCGTTCCAGTAGACGGACAAAACTGGAGCCATGATCCATTTTTGTTGATTGAACGCGATGAAAAATTATTTGGTCGCGGCGCGTGCGATATGAAAGGATTCCTTGCTGTAGTCCTTGCAGCTGTTCCAAAAATTGTATCGTCAAATCTTCGCATGCCAGTAAGGATTGCTTTTTCACATGATGAAGAAGTTGGATGCATAGGCGTTAAAAGCTTAATTGATTGGTTGAAAAATCAACCCGTGCGCGACGAGTTATGTATCGTCGGTGAGCCAACAGATATGCAACCGGTCATTGGGCATAAAGGCGGGCGAGCCTATCGGGTAATTATCGAGGGACGGGAAGCCCATTCAAGCCTCGCGCCACACGCGGTCAACGCCATTGATGCTGCCGCAGAGTTGATTATTTTTTTGAAGCAGATTTCTAATGAGTTGAAGCTTGGCTCCCATGATGAGGCTTATGATATTAAACATAGTACTTTGAGTACGGGTCTCATTCAAGGTGGTTCCGCAATCAATATCGTTCCTAAAAAATGTGAATTTGTATTTGAGTATCGACATCTTCTTGGCTTTGACGCCCAAGCGCTTGCCGAACGGGTTTTTCAATATGCAAAGGAGGTCATTTTACCTCCCATGCAAGAGATAGCGCCCGAAGCCTCTATTAGATTTGAAGAAATCTATTCATATCCAGCACTTGCGATTGATGTGAATCATCAGGCGGTAGGCTATATAAAAAATCTAGCGAAACGAAATGATGAATCAAAAGTGGCCTATGGAACTGAGGGCGGCTTTTTTATGAATGAATTGGACATTCCAACTGTTGTTTGTGGACCCGGATCAATAAAGCAAGCCCATACGCCAGACGAATATATTTTCATGGAACAGCTGGCCTTATGTGAGGATTTTCTCGAGCGATTGATCCGAAATATCTCCAAAGCTGAATAAATTGGATGATCCGTCGTCTTTATTATAGCTAGCCGACTGAGTTAGAAGCGGCCCTTAAGTTTTATTATAGAAATTTTCGTCTGCCCCCTGAAAAGTGATCCTCCCTGATGTATGGCTTTTGAGCCGATAGAGCACGGAAGACTGAGCAAGAAAAGAAATGTGATCGTCCTAAAGGGAAAAAATTATAAGGGCGACAAATTTCAAGAGCGCTGATAATCTCAATATCAAAGACGATTGACTTCACACTCTGCATATTCCCGCGCTGACTTCAAATAGGCGTTCAGCTCAGATATGTAGCGATCAACATTTGAATAATATGATTTTGTTTGAGTATTATAATTTTCAACTTCGGAATTATACTGAAGCACAACTGGCTCGGAACATGTATGCGACTTTGTTACTTCATTGATACAATCAGGAGCAACGGGCGAAGCGGGCTTTAGTTCACTAAAACTAGGAATATTTGGTGCAGTACAATTTGAACCCGCGTAAACATAATTTGTTGACGCGGTCAGAAGCGAAACAGAAAAAGCTAAAATTATCAAAATCTTTCTTTGAGATGCAAAATTCATTTCAACCTCCTCCCACAACCCTCTGCGATGGTTGATACCGGTTATTAATGAATATGACCCGAGCCCCGTACCTGTATTTTCCTTTTTGACTATTTTAATGTTTGATTGGCGGACAATCCATGTCAAGCAAAACCTGATCGGACGGATCAGGCAGCTCTCCAATATTGGACGCTGCTTCAAGTCCGGCACGCGCCGCATCCGCGACGGCTCCCAGCATGCTCATGATCGATGAGGGTGAATGCGTGGCGCCCATCTGAAAGGCCAATTCAATCATCAGCCTCGCAGTCAATTCGTCAGGACTGGTCCCCGTTGTCACGCTGACCGCGGGCACGAATTGGTCGATGATCGTATCAACGATCGCCTCACATTTTTCGTCATGGTCCGTGATTGTGTCGCTGACAGAGAATTCGATTACGTGGGTCGTTGTCATTGGCTAATCCCCCTTGTGTCAAAGCGCGATCATGCTCGACCCCTTATGGTTACCAAACTCTTAACGAACGAGAATAAGCCATAAAAAAGGGATGAGAATATTTTTTCGAATTTTTCCTATTTTTCATAAAAATGTCATCAAATAGGGAGTTTGGACTGAAATCGATCGACGCAAAGCCCAATCGCAAGCATCGGAAAAAGCAATAAAAATTCCCAGAAATTTCGTTTACCCTTTGTCAATATTAACTAAAAATTTACTACATATTGTTAGCTTTTAGCTGTTTCAGATCCTCAAGTCGCAGTTTTTTCCGTTTTTTCGGAGCATGCTCATGGCTTTGGTGATTACTCCCTCTCAGGGACAGACAGGTAACAGTAAAAACAAAGTTCCTACACGTGACCGAAAAAAGGCTCGTGAACATTATGCCTTTGCCCTCTCCGATCCCCCGCCGGTGACCGACCCTCAGGACGATCCTCAGAAGGCCGCTGTCGTCGTCACGGTTTCGGACGAAGGGCACCAAAAGATCGCGGAAGCGATCGACAAAAAGATCAATGATGCCCTCGATGCGATGTCGACAACGGAATATCTCTCAGGCCGGTCACCATTATTGAAATAGCCTTGCCTCTTGTTTGGCGAAGAATTTTGAAGTTGAAGCAACCTACGTCGAATTAAAAATCAAATGTATCATTTCTCAGGCTCAATAAAAGTTGAAGGCGCCGATCGCTTCCCTCATGCTCTTCGCCGTCTATCCCAGACCTTCCCGAAGATCGTCTTTAACCAATCCGATGGATCAAAAACAATAAGGCTTATCGAAGACAGAACACTGGTCGAGGGCGCATTCCGCATCGAGGCAACATCCGAGTCGGTCATAATTAATGGTGGTCCCTTCTCGGGCATCATTTACGGTGTAGAAGAACTTATTAAAAGAGGGGGCAAGAAACCCGATTGTCTTGATGTAAGCGCAGATCGTGTTCATGAAACACCAGGCCTCACCTACCGGACATTCTGGACGTGGGACCACTCGACCAACTGGCAGCTCTCGCAAATCGGCCAGCAGGAAATCGGCGTATTCAATCCTTACCAGAAGCCTCCCTCCGGCTTCTTGAGTGACTACAAAAAATGTGTCGATTTCTGCTCAAAAAACCGGATATCGGCGATCGTGATTTACGGCTTTCTGCGTGATCCGCATGGAGGCGTCGACGCGGCAAAGGAGCTTTGCCGCTATGCCTCAGAGCGAGGCGTTCGCATTCTGCCGGGCATCGCCATAGGCTCATATGGCGGCGTCTACTGGGAAGGGGACAATAAATTTAATCTTGCGACCTGGTTGAAAGCAAACCCGCAACACGCAGCCACTCTTGAAAAAGGCGTGGGCTTCCAGATCGCAGATCTCGCCTTCCCCCTCAATTTTCCGAAGTCGGATTACACACTCTCCGCGTGCCCCTCAGCACCCGAAACCATGGCATGGATGGAAGAAGGTGTTGCCTGGCTTACCGATACATTCGACATCGGTGGCATCAATATCGAAGCTGGTGATTATGGAGTTTGCGGCTGCACAAGATGCGTATCCCGCCGCGCCAATGAACGCGAGGCTGCAAGGCGAAAAGATGTGCATGGTGATTACTGGTCACATACGGATATGGCCGACAATTTTCCGCGTCTTTTTAAAACAGCCAAATTAAGAAAAAAGGATCTCTGGATCTACAGCGAAATACAATGGGACAATCTACTTGATCCGGTTTCTCTCGAGGCACAAAAGCGTTTGCCCGAGGGCGGCATCTATCAACATACAACCAACCGTACTTATTGGAACCGCATAAAAGCCGAATTGACCAAGCCCTATATCGAACATCTGCCGATGCAGCCGAATGTGCTTCGGTGCCAGTTCGCCTGCCAGTGGAACGGAGACGAGCGAAGCGAACGCTACGCACTCAACGCGCGCGTTTTCTCGGATATGGCCGCGCTCTGCGCGCGAACAGGCCTTAAGGGATTGACGGTGTGGGGAGAGCCGTCTCCCTATCACGCGACCGTAGAATTGTCCTATCTCGCTTTTGCCCGCTTCTCATGGTCGCCTACGCTGACCTGGGATCAATTCATTATTGATGAAGCGGCCCAGCGCTTTGGCGGCCAAGACGCAGCCATCGAGTTTATAAATATTGCCGAAGAACTCGATGCACACCAGAACATGGCCATCGAGCGTCTTCAAACTCTTCGTCGACAAGCGATGGATCATCGTGCCGATGATGAAGCAGGTCGAAGGTGGCTTTCGCTCGAGGACCAGATTACCCGGCGGATCTATATGGGAGCCTGATTGAGCGACGTTAGGACATCAGTATTGCACACCGCCAAATCTTCTGTCGTCAAAGGTGACAAAATTTGTCATGCAAAAAGGCTAGAGAAAGGATCAAGGTAACCTTTCTCGCTCGGAAAACAACAGTCATGAAAACCGCCAGCTCCTCAAGGTTCTCCCTATTTCATCTTTTCATTTCACTTCTGTGCCTTTTGGGGATGGCCTCATGGTCAAAATCCGCAGACGCCTTCGTGCTCCTTCCAAAAGAGTGTCGCGACAAACAAACCGAGTGCATGAAAAAGCAGACACTCGAATGGATCCTGATCTTCGGTTACATCGGATATGAAGAGGATGATTTTTTTTATCGTCTCGACAATATCTGGCCGAAGGACAAGCCACTACCCGTGGTCTATCTCGAATCCGGAGGAGGCAACGCCCGGGTCAGCATGAGGGTCGGATGGATCCTCCATAGACGCGGTGCCGTTGTTGCGACAGGCAACCCAATCACCCAAGATGATGGACAACAATGTTCTTCATCCTGCGCTCTTATCGCACTCGGCGCGACAGAGAGACATCTGCGCCACTTCGGGGTTCATCAACCCTACAAAATCAAAAATTACTGCCAAGGCAATGAGGAAATTAAAAAAGTTGATCAGGAGTTCCTGCAAAAGACGATCGATTATTTCTACCAGATGGGCGCACCCGAAGAATTGATCGATATTTACAAATTGACGCCCCATAACCAGTTATCTGAATATTTTCATGCAAACATGATTGCACCTGAAAATCAGGACATCGTGCGGTGGGGGATGTACTATACGCCTGGCCCGGGCTCTCACGTTAAAATGTTTCCGGCCGGATTGGGGCCGCGCAGCATGACGGAAGTCGACGAAATGCAATTTGCTATTGATGCCGGAAGCCGAGATGCCGTTCAATCGCTTGCCGATCATTATTTATGCCTGAAAGATCGCGTCAAACCCAACTATAACAAGGCCGCGCAAGTCTTGCGGTCAGCCTTTGAGAAGAATGATAATGACGCAGGCTATCGTCTCGCATCTATGATCAGAGAGGGGCAAGTTGACGGCCACTCGCGCGCAGACGCCATCGGCCTCCTCTCGAAGCTCGCTGACCGCAAATATGCTGAAGCGCAAGTTGACCTTGGACTTCTCTATTACTCAGGTGAATATCTGCCAAAGAACTATCTCAAAGCAGTCGAACTTGTGAAAAATGCAGCCAAGAAAAAAAATCCCTCAGCCTATGCTGCATTTTGTAAATTTTACTCCGAACAAAAAGCAATAAAGCGCGATGATATCGAGGCATATAAATGGTGCGACCTTGCCATCGCAACGCTTGAGAGCGGCAAAGAAAAAGAATATGCGACAGATCGGATACACGCCCTTGCCAACCGCATGAGTGATCGACAAATTGAAAATGCAATGAAGAGGGAAGAGTCGTGGAAGAGAAAAAAAATTGACGAACAGGAAGAAGAGTGACCTAATGACTGATCAATTTACCTGCACTCGAATTGTCCTTTCAAAAAAATAAGGAATTGAATTGAAATATAACAGTACGATTATTTATTCTGATATATATCTTTTCATGTTTTGAGATTGCGTCTCAAGCTATGGCAGCGAATACTTCCCGATGCTATTCGATTGAAAATAATGATCGTAAGAATTATTGCCTAGCCACGGTAAAACGTGAATCCTCCTATTGCTATTCGATACAAACAAATAATTTGAAACAATTTTGTCTTGCAGAAGTTAAAGGCGAGAAATCCTATTGTTACTCGATCCAAGAGCGTGATCTAAAAAATCAGTGTCTTGCTGCATTCTGAATATTAAAATGATTGACTTTAATCCTAGTAGAATAATGTCGATCAACATCAGATATTAAAAGCTTTTTGCCAACCGCAGAAATTCAAAATGGTCTGACTTTCGCGATAAATGCAACAATCGTAGCAGCCGTGATCTCCCGTCCAAGCAATGACACATGAGTTTCTTTCGCTGCGATGAAAGAGACACAATTCAGATGACCTTCGATCATCGCGTTTACCGTCACCTACGATATGAGATCAGAATTCTTTCCGCGAATAACCATGACAGAAACCGTTTTCAACGCGTCAAACAAAGGTCAGAGTGTTTAGTTGTGATTCGGAGAAATCAAGCACCAA
>VGCJ01000047.1 GCA_016870035.1 Alphaproteobacteria bacterium | reverse complement strand
ACTCGCTATTCGCTTTTACGATTGCCGACTGCCGCTTGCCGCTCTTACGAACACCCCGTCGTGCTTCCACATGTGTCGCACTTCAGGCATGTGCCGTTACGAACGAGTGTGAAGTTGGCGCATTCGGGGCAGCTTTCGCCGACATAGCCTTTCATTCGCGCTTCCGCGCGTTTGTCGAAGGCCTTTGCTGGTTTTGCCACAGGCGCTTCGAAAGCGAGATTTTCGACCGTGCCGACAGTCACAGGTTGCGCGGTTATGCCCAAGCCCTGTTCGAGTTCGCTTTTGAGCGCATTCGCGCCGACTGTTTTTGGCTGCGCCATCGGCGTGCCGCCTGACATCACGGTCAAGCGATCCGTCTTGGACCGCACGAGACCGCGCGAGACTTGGCTTGGCACGAAGCCCGCGGGTGGTTTCGATTCACTCTCGCCACGACCCAACGCATCATGCCCAATCGCTTCGGGCGCAACATGCGCGAGATCGGCGCGACCCAAGTACGAGATCGCGAGTTCGCGGAAGACGTAATCAAGCACAGATGTTGCGTTTTTGATCGCGTCATTGCCTTGCACAAAGCCCGCAGGCTCAAAACGCGTGAAGGTGAAGGCTTCGACATATTCCTCGAGCGGCACGCCATATTGGAGGCCAAGCGAGATGGCGATGGCGAAATTGTTCATGAGAGAACGGAACGCCGCGCCTTCCTTATGCATGTCGATGAAGATTTCACCGATGCGACCATCTTCATATTCACCGGTGCGGAGATAGACTTTGTGTCCACCGACAACCGCCTTCTGCGTGTAACCTTTACGACGATCCGGAAGTTTTTCACGATCACGAATGCGCTCGAGGCGTTCGATGACGCGCTCGACAATCTTCTCGGCAGTGGCCGCCGCGCGTGCGGCAGCGGGTTGGGCAACAAGCGCTTCCGCCGCATCATCCGCTTCATCTTCATCATCAGAGATGAGTTGCGAATTCAAAGGCTGCGAGAGTTTCGAACCATCGCGATAAAGCGCGTTGGCTTTGAGCGCAAGTTTCCACGAGAGCAGATACGCCGATTTGCAATCCTCAACGGTGGCTTCATTCGGCATATTGATGGTCTTTGAGATCGCACCCGAGATGAAAGGCTGTGCTGCCGCCATCATGCGGATATGGCTCTCGACCGAGAGATAGCGCTTGCCGATGCGGCCGCACGGATTGGCGCAATCAAACACGGCATAATGTTCAAGCTTCAAATGCGGCGCGCCTTCAAGCGTCATCGCACCGCAGACATGAACATTGGCCGCTTCGATGTCAGCCTTCGAGAAGCCGAGAGAGGGGAGAAGTTCAAATGACGGATCATTGAGCTTCTCTGCTGACACGCCGAGCTTTTGCGTGAGGAAATCTTTGCCAAGCGTCCATTTGTTAAAAACGAATTTGATATCGAAAGCCGAGCCGAGGCTCTTTTCAACCTTCCCAATCGTTGCGTCATCAAAACCCTTCGCACGCAATGTCGTGTGATTGATGCCTGCGGCTTGTGCGAGCGAGCCATGGCCCACAGCGTAAGCTTCGATCTCGGCGATTTCGTTTTCTTTGTAGCCAAGCGTGCGGAGCGCTTCTGGCACAGCCTGGTTGATGATTTTGAAATAGCCGCCGCCTGCGAGCTTCTTGAATTTCACGAGTGCGAAATCAGGCTCGATGCCGGTTGTGTCGCAATCCATGACAAGACCGATTGTGCCGGTCGGCGCAATCACAGTGGCTTGCGCGTTGCGATAGCCATGCTTTTCGCCGAGCTTCAAAGCGAGATCCCAAGCGGCTTTCGCGTGATCGACAAGGCGCGTGTCTTTCACCGAAGCATGATCGAGCGGCACAGGGTTAACCGCCAAGCCTTCATAGCCTTGCGCTTCACCATGCGCAGCGCGACCATGATTGCGGATGACGCGGAGCATGTGTTCCGAATTATTCTTGTAGCCCGGGAAGGCACCGAGTTCGCCCGCCATTTCAGCCGATGTCGCATAAGCCACGCCGGTCATGATGGCCGTGAGTGCACCGCAGATCGCGCGGCCTTCATCGGAGTCATACGGAATGCCGTTGGTCATCAACAGACCACCGATATTCGCGTAGCCGAGCCCGAGCGTGCGATAGCGATAAGAGAGTTCGGCAATTTCCTTTGACGGGAACTGCGCCATCAACACCGAGATTTCGAGCACGATGGTCCACAAACGCACAGCATGTTCGTAAGCGGCGATGTTGATCGAGCCATCGGTCTCGCGGAATTGAAGCAGATTGAGCGACGCAAGATTGCACGCCGTGTCATCAAGGAACATATATTCCGAGCACGGATTTGATGCGCGGATCGGGCCTGATGCCGGGCATGTGTGCCAATCATTCATCGTTGTGTTGAAGTGCAAGCCGGGATCAGCTGATGCCCACGCGGCATAACCAATCTGTTCCCACAAATCGCGCGCCTTGATCGTCTTATGAATCTTCTTATCGGTGCGACGAATGAGATTCCAATCCTTGTCATCTTCAACAGCGCACAAGAATTCGTCTTTCAACGAAACCGAGTTATTTGAATTCTGACCGGCGACCGTGAGATAGGCTTCTGAATCCCAATCCGTGTCATAGGTCGGGAAATCGAGATCCTTATAGCCTTGCTTTGCGAATTGAATGACGCGCTTGATATAATTGTCCGGCACAAGCGCACGGCGGGCAAATTTAATCTCGCGCTTCAAAGCGGGATTCTTTTCCGGATCAAAGCAGGATTCAGCCGGACCGTCGCAATTGACGCACGCCTTCATCACGGCTTTCAAATGTTTCGCAACGACTTTCGAACCGGTGACGAGCGCCGCCACCTTCTGCTCTTCTTTAACCTTCCAATCGATATAGGCTTCGATATCGGGATGATCGACATCGACGACAACCATCTTCGCCGCACGACGTGTTGTGCCGCCCGATTTGATCGCGCCTGCCGCACGGTCACCAATTTTCAAGAAGCTCATCAAGCCTGATGATTTACCGCCGCCCGCAAGCTTTTCGCCTTCGCCGCGAAGCATCGAGAAATTCGAACCCGTGCCCGAACCATATTTGAAGAGACGCGCTTCACGGACCCAGAGATCCATGATGCCGCCTTCATTTACGAGATCGTCAGCAACGCCCTGAATGAAGCAGGCATGCGGCTGCGGATGCTCGTAAGAGGATTTCGATTTTGTGAGCTTGCCGGTTTTGAAATCGACATAGTGATGGCCCTGTGAAGGACCATCAATGCCATAGGCCCAATGCAAACCGGTGTTGAACCATTGCGGCGAATTTGGCGCGACCATCTGGCGGGCGAGCATATAACGTTGCTCATCGAAGAAGGCTTGCGCGTCGTCTTCGCTCTTGAGGTAGCCGCCCTTCCAACCCCAATAGGTCCAGCAACCGGCAAGGCGATCAAACACCTGCTTTGCGCTCATCTCGGAGCCATAGCGTTCTTTCTCGGGTAAAGCGGAAAGGGCTGCTTCATCGGGAACCGAACGCCACAGGAATGACGGGACATCATTCTCTTCGACCTTCTTCAAACGGGCAGGCACACCGGCTTTACGGAAATATTTCTGCGCGAGCACATCGGCTGCGACCTGGCTGAATTGTTCGGGGACTTCGATATACTCAAGACGGAACACGATGGATCCATCCGGATTGCGGATTTCACTGGTCGCTGACTTGAAGGCGAGGGAGGAATAAGGAGAAAGGCCAGCCTTCGTGTAAAAACGTTCAATCCGCATTTTTCATGTCCCAATATGCCGGAATTTTTCCGGCCGGCCGCTTCGGCGACCCTTTTCCACTCTATCAATCGGCCTGCTCGATAAGCCCTCATTAAAGGGCTCTTCAAGCCGCAAACCGCCCCCTCTCCGATGGATGCTCTCCACCGGACATTGGCCCTTTTCAGGGCAACGCCAACCTTCGGAACCTGCTCCTCGGGCGCGCCTTGCTGACGGGATGTGCCCCGTTGGCTGCCTGTGGATAACTTGCTCCCCGGCAACCAGCGCAACGAGATCGGAGCGTAAATCTGCCCCCCGTTCTCGTCAAGGCTTTCCGTCTAGTCCTAGAGTTAAATTTTGATCTCACCCCTATATGTTGTGGGTAGATCTTAAGAAAGCGTGAATTCTGGGGATGACTTTGCAAGTGCCTCAGCTGTAAAGGTAATTTCCCTTCGGACGCCTAAATTTTTTGGATTCTGAGTCTGAAATTAAAACCTAAGGGGGAGGTCGAGTCGTCGCAGGCTGGTCTTCAAGTCCTCCGAGCGAGGTTGCGAGTCGGCCTCAAGATCCCGACTCGAATCGAGTCTGTGACAGAATTATGAAACTTGCGTTTCAGCAGACGGATTTGCCGCACGTTCTTGCCGCTTTGATCTTATCGGCGAGCGCTTCTTGGCCCACGGCACCCACAATCACCCCATCCGCCACCACAAAAGCGGGGGTGCCGCCAATCCGTAGCTGGTCGGCGACGCGCATCGTGTTGCCAAGGAGCTTTTTGATCTCGGCCGACTCGATCTCTTTTTTGATTTTTGCCGGATCAGCGCCGAGGCTTTGCGCCACTTCTATGGCGCGGTCTTTTCCGATCCGGCCTCGCGATTCCAGAAGTTTTTGATGAAATTCCATATATTTAGCACCGGTTAACTGACTGCGCACGGCAAGCGCAACTTTCGAGGCTTCAACCGAATCCGGCCCTAGAACGGGGAAATCCCGCAAAACCACCCGCAATTTCGGGTCGGTTCTCATCAAGCCCATAATGTCGGCCATGGCTCTTTTGCAGTAGCCGCAGTTATAATCGAAAAACTCTACTAAAGTAACATCGCCCGTCGGATTGCCAAGCACGACGCCGTTCTCCGCCTTGATGAGATCGGGGCTAAGTGACGCGACCGCCGCTTTTTGGGCCTGCGCCTCAGCACCGCGCTGTTTCTTATCGAGTTCGCTGAGCGCTTCTTGGATGAGTTCTGGATGGCTCATGAGATAGGATTTCACGATCTCGCCGATCTCGGCCTTTTTGGCATCGGAGAAAGGTTTTTCGTCTGCCCCGGCCACGCCAGAGGCCAGCGTGAGCGCCATCAGGAAGAAGAGGGGGCGTGCAAATCTCATGGTCATGGCCTCTTGAAGGGGGAGCGTTACAGTCAGTTCGACTTTGGCTTACGATAGTTAAGAATGTCATCCGCCTTTAATGCCGCAGGCGAACCGGCGGGCAATCGTGCCTTTGCTTTGCCCGCGTGATTGACCGCACTTCGCATGTCGCCCATCAGCAGCGCTTCTTGAGCCGCGCTGAATTCGGCCATGCCGATATTGTCTTTTTTATTGTAAGCGATGGCGAGCTGTCGCCAATTCTCGATGTCATTCGGTTCGCGCTGGCTGGCATTCGTCAGTTCACGAATGCCTTCGTCGAGCAACGTCTGATCGCCGGTTGCAACAAGAGCGCGACCTAAAAGACCTCGGATCAACCCCGAGTCCGGCATACCCCCGCTCGCACGGCGCAATGCGGAGACCGCCTCGCGCGCTTGGCCAAATTCGAGCAAAACCTGCCCTCTCAATTCCCAGAAATAGGGATTGCTCGGTTGGTTTTTCAAAAGATCATCAATTTGTGCAAGGGCTTCCGAGACTTTCTTATATCGATAATTCATGATCGCGCGGGCATAGCGCGCGGGAAGGCTCATATCCGAGATCGGATAGCGGCGAACGACCTCTTCGCCTTTGGCAGCAAATCCATAAAGCTTCGCGCGCATCATTTCGTGACGAGCGACTAGAGAGACCGGATCTTTCGCAGCAAAGACAGGACTTGATGTGGCAAGCTGCTCGAGGCTCGCGATACGATCTTGCGGTGCCGGATGGCTCATCAAATAGGGGTCGACCCCGTCAAGCTTGAACATTTGATCATCCGAAAGACGCTTGAACGTATCAACGAGCCCTTTTGGTGACTGTTTGGTTGCGGCGAGATATTTAATCGCTGCGCGATCAGCGGCTTGTTCCTCTCCACGTTGATAGGAAAGCATAGAACGAACAGCGAGTTCTTGCGCGCCGAGCATGATACCCATGCCGCCATTGCCGGCATTCATGTTGCGGTTTCCTGCGCCTGCGACCATGGCGCCGGCGCCGAGCACTACGCCAGCGGTCGCCATCATCTGCGCCATTCCGGCGCGCTCACGTTGAAGGGTAAGATGGCCGCCGGCGATATGACCGGCTTCATGAGCGATGATGCCGATGATTTCATTCGGCGTTTTGGCTTCCATCAAGGCACCAATATTTACGAACATTCGCCGACCAGTGGTGACGAAGGCATTAAAGGACCGGTCATCGATCAAAGCGATTGTGATCGAGCCTTTGGCGATTCCAGCGGCATTGAAAATTGGCGCGGCATAGTCTTTGAGAAGCGCTTCGATTTCGGCATCGCGAATGACGCCAGACCGAGCTTGGGCTTGAGCGGGCAGCGCACTCATGAGGCTCCCGAGATAGGCAACTGCCAACACGACCCCACTATAGGGTTTTATGAATTTTTGGATGTGAGCGGTTGAAAAGGAAATGCGCACAAGAACCCACGCGGTTTGAAAAAGAGACCGATATCGTCTTTGGGCCGAAATTGTACTTGAAGCAAGGCCGAAGCATGGCGACCTTTGCAGAGAATGCAAAAGCTTGCCCAAACACGCCTTTCCCCTTACATCTCGCCGCCGCAAACCGGAAACAGCCTTATGTCGGACTTCAAGCCTAAATCAGATTTTCTGCGTGTCCTTACCGAGCGCGGCTATATCCATCAATGTTCCGATTTTGCCGGACTTGATGAGAAAGCGCGTAAAGAGCGGATTAGCGCCTATGTCGGTTATGATTGCACGGCGCCCTCGCTTCATATTGGAAATCTGATTTCTGCGATGATGTTGCATTGGTTGCAACAGACCGGTCATCGTCCCATCACGCTTATGGGTGGTGGTACGACGCGTGTTGGAGATCCTTCTGGCAAAGATGAGACGCGTAAACTTCTCACTGTTGATCAGATCGAAGTGAATAAGAACAACATAAAAGGCGTGTTCTCGCGCTTTCTCAATTATGGCGTGTCATCAAATGGCGCGATCATGGTTGATAATGCCGAGTGGCTCACAAAACTCAATTATATCGATATGCTTCGCGACATTGGTCGCCATTTCTCGATCAATCGCATGTTGACGATGGATTCGGTGAAGAAGCGTCTTGAGCGTGAGCAAGAACTCTCCTTCATCGAATTCAATTACATGATTTTACAAAGCTATGACTTTGTTGAATTGTCACGCATGCATGATTGTTGTTTGCAAATGGGGGGCTCTGATCAATGGGGTAACATTGTCAATGGTGTTGAGCTCGGTCGCCGCATGGGATCGCAACAATTATATGCATTGACAACGCCTTTGCTGACCACAGCGTTGGGTGCAAAAATGGGCAAGACCGCATCAGGCGCGGTGTGGCTCAATGCTGATCTTTTTAGTCCCTATGATTACTGGCAATATTGGCGCAACACGGAAGATGCCGATGTCAGCCGTTTCTTAAAACTCTTTACAGTTTTACCGCTTGATGAAGTCGCCCGTCTCGCTGCGCTTTCGGGGTCGGAAATCAATGAAGCCAAAAAAGTTTTGGCCACGGAAGCAACGGCTTTGTTGCATGGTCGTGAAGCGGCTGATAAAGCCGCTGAAACAGCGCGCAAGACTTTCGAGCAAGGTGTTGCCGCCGATACATTGCCGACGGTTGTAATCAGCCGCATCGAACTTGATGCCGGTATTGGTGTTCTTACAGCGTTTGTGATGGCGGGACTTGTACCTTCAACCGGTGAAGCTCGTCGGCAAATTCAAGGTGGTGGATTGCGCGTGAACGATAATCTTGTGAGCGATCCGCGTGCGGTGTTGCGTGAAGCTGATTTGCGCGACGGCGCGATCAAGCTCTCAATGGGGAAGAAGCGTCATTTCTTGCTCAAACCTGAGTGATCATTGTTGTTTCGGAACATCTGAAGGCGGTTTGACGCCTTCACTTGGCGTGCGATCTTCAAACAGCTTGCGTAAGAAACCGGGGGCAACCACAGAAAGTGGATTATAGCTGATAGAGGGCGATGAAAGTTGTCCAACAGCGCGATAATTGATCGAGAAAATTCCCTCATTCTCGCCGCCGAGTAATTGTCCAATGATTGGCAATTTATTGAAAAGATTATTCACAATATAGGCAGGCACGATCGCGCCACGAAGATCAATTCCGTTTTTTGAATAATCGATCGTGCCTTCAATCGATGCGCCAATGACCGGACCCGATATCACGCCATCTTTCACGGTGATCTTACCTGATCCTAGTGAAAAACTTGCTGCTAGCCGATTGAATTGCACATTACGTGGATCGGTAATGATGGGTTTACCACCCGGCGCACCTGGCTGTGCATTTAATTGAGCGAGAACCTCTTCATCCAAAATGGCGAAACGTCTGATTGTAAGGTATCCTTCAAGTGGCTCTCCCGTGGCAGCGATTTGAAGAGAAAGCGCGCCCGTATTCATTCGCTTATAGATATCCGTAAACCTCAAGAGTGCACCGGCGTCAGAACTTTGGATCACGAAAACAGGTTGGCCATTCTCACCACGTGCTTGTTGCGCGATCACAATTTGTTGTGCGAGCTTCCCGTCAATGCGTAAATCTTTCAACGCGCCGCCTTTTGTCTGAATACGGATGTCGGCATTGCGCATCACTTCACTGTTAAAGCCGGTGAGTGTCTCGACCTTGAGATCGAGTTCGATATCTTGTCCTGATGTCGCTGAATTTTTTCCAGGCGCGATAACTGCTTTGATTAATGCGCGTCCATCGAGAGTGTCGCCTTGGATTTTTATCCGATAGCCTTGTGATAAGCGTTCAAGACTTGCGGCTATTTTATCGCCAGGATTAATCCGTAATTGCGAAAGCGTAACACCTTTTAACTCACCATCAGGCGATATCTCGGCACTGCCCTTAAAAGAAGCTGAGGCGTCATCAAAGACCAAATCACCAAGTTTGATACTTTGATCAGGCATGAGAGTGAATGTGAAAGTTGCCTTGCCTGCTTTCCCAGCAGGTCGCGTCCATCCGGGAATGAGTCCGCTGACAGATGATTTTTGAAGATCGAGGTCGCCTGTGCCGCGAATTTTCTGACTTCCAATGCCGGTGAGCTTTAGGTTCAACGTCACAGGACCATTCAAAAGATTTTGCGTGCGCATTTGTTTTTTCTCGCGCACGGACTCATCAATGATCATAGAAACGGTTGCTTCTTGTGCCGTTGCATCTTTCGCCTGGCGCAGTTCGAATTGTGAAGTGGCGCCGCCCAAAAGTCCTTCGCCATTAATCAAAAGACCTTGGCCATCGACCTTCACGCGAACGGTACCATTATCGAGGGGTTCACGACCAAAGGCATGGTCCATATGAAGATTTTGAAATACGCCATCGGCGCTGACATTGATCTCTTGCGGCTTCAGATCAGGTTTTTGGATAAAGTTGAGTTTAATATCCATCTGCATGGTCCCGGTTGTTTGTTTGGGATCCAGAGAAGGAGCTGTAATGGATTTTAACATGTCGGCTTGCATGGCGGTTGCAAATTCGGCGGCTCCGCCTTCAATTCGAAGTGCAACATTAGCAGGTGCGGGCACGATATCAGTATTGGGGACTTTGTAAGTGCCTGATGGGATTGCGAGCGTACGTCCTTCAGGCAATTCGATTTGACCCGCGTCCATTTCAACGCTTACTTTCTTGCCCGACGCGAATACACGTCCGCGAGTATTGATGAAACGCGGTAGTCCTTTGTCGACACGAATTGTTCCGTTTTGAAAAGCAATCTCAAGGGCTACAGATTTATCCGGTATGGCTTTGCCGGCTGCCGCCGCTGCGAAACTTTCAGGATCAAGATCGAGAGCATATCTTGCTTCGCTCATCATGCCGCCCTCGATCGCTTGACCGAGATAGGCGCGGACTTCGGGAACAAGAAAGCTGGGCCAAAAGGCAAGAAGATTGAGCGCTGAAGAATTTTCTGCTTTCAAGAACAGGCGCAAACCATCACGTCCATCGGCCGCGCCGAGCAAAGCATTCCCGGTGAGCGCGAGGTCGGGCCCCGATATTTCAATCGCGTCAATTCTTGTGGCGCGGAAACCTGCTGTAACGGTTCCATTGAGAGAAAAGCGATCAATGGCAACGGGTGGACGACCAGAGAGATCGGTCATCAATGTAGCGCCACCGCTTCGTAATACGAAGTCCCATCCTTCGTCGGGTAAATGAGGAAGGCGTACTTCGCCGCTGATACGCCAATGCGTAGTGGCATTTGCGAATTCGATGAGGGGAATGACAATGCGTGAGCCGTCATCGGAGAGAGAAAATTCGCCCTTAACTTCATCGACGCGGATGGGAGGCGCGCGCGGATCATCAAGGATGATTGTGGCGCGTCCGCCTTTGATGGCTCCTTTTAGTGCCGTGAGTTCGCTTTTGCCATCCACTTCAGCTGAGAATTCAAGCGATAAAGGCATGTCGGTGCGCAAGGGAATGCTACCACGTTCGGCAAAACCAAGAAGCTCGGAGACGCGAACATCCGATGTTTTCAAATTTAATTGCCGCGTTTCGCCCGCTTTCCCTTTTAAAGACGCTTCAACACGCCAGGGGCCATTATCCGAGTCGGCACCAAGATCGAGTTTGATCTGCTGATCGGACATGCGTTCAAAAACAAGCGAGAGCTTCCGATAGCGAAGTGATCGACCTCGACGCTGATCATCAATGCGTAAGATGCCATTGCGCAGAGTCGCTTTCTCAAGAATGTCAAGGGGTCCTTGCTTGAGAGAGAGCGCATCGATAAAGGCGCCTATCGCGAGAGGGGCGGCAGTCTGTGGATCGATCTCGGGCGTGGATAACTGATTGGGAACTTCGTTTGCTTCTGTCGCCTCAATCAGATCTTCCGAGATGGCAACCGTGCCATCGGGTTTGATGGTCACCGCGACGAGCAAACCGGAAAGTTCGATGTCACGAGGAACGATACGACCGAGAAGCAGTGACATCCCATCAAAGCCGATCTCGGCGCGGGGAGCCACAACAACTGATTTTCCGATTTCGTCACGAATGACAAAGCCGTCAATATGAAGATGAAGTCCGCCGACCACCTCGCTGATTTCGGCGCCCGAGAGAGATACGGCATAACCTTGCGGTAAACGGCTCTCAATACCAGAAGCAATTTGCCGCGTGATGAATTCTGATTTGATTGGTCCTGATGACAAGGTCCAGAGACCAAAACCGGCGACAAGGCCAATAACAACCAGGAAGAGACCGACAATTTCGGCAACAATGCCGATGCTGAGCATCGAGAGATGAAAGCTCCAATGGCGCTTTGCCTTAACGGCCGACAAAACGCTTTTGTCGCTAGGAGCAACATTCAAACCCTCATCTCTTTGAGGTGCGTCTTGCGGTGGTGGTGTGTCTGTCATTCTTTTTTGATCTTGTGCACTTACAAACTTTTGGTCCGCAACGGTTTAGTCGCCAGTAGCTAAACTAAGCCTGTCGAACATGAGGCAGGCTCTATCAAATAATTTTGCATCGAAAAAGGCAATCCAGGCAGAAACATGGTGCGTAATTTACCTGCGACTATTGATTCGAAGAAAGGTTACCTCATGACCATAGCGCTTTTGGTTGGCGATCTGGCCCCAAATTTCACATTGCCCGGCGATGGCGGGTCGGAAATTTCTTTGTCTTCGCTCAAAGGTCAGAAGATTGTCCTTTATTTTTATCCGAAAGACGACACTTCGGGCTGCACCAAAGAGGCGATTGCCTTTAACGGCCTTCGTAAGTCTTTTGAAAAAGCGGGCGCGGTGATTATCGGTGTTTCACCGGATAGTCCCAAAAGCCATGACAAATTCAAAAGCAAATATGATCTTTCATTTCCTCTCGCCTCGGACGAGTCAAAATCAATGCTGGAAGCCTATGGCGTCTGGGTTGAGAAGAGTATGTATGGTCGCAAATATATGGGCGTTGAACGCTCAACATTCTTGATCGATGCAAAAGGCACAATTGCGGCGTTATGGACAAAGGTCAAAGTTGATGGACACGCTGAAGAGGTCTTGAAGGCCGCTCAAGCGCTTTGATCATTTAGTCGATGTCTTCAACCTCGACTGTCCCGCCATAGACACGTTGCGCCAGAGCCGCTTCCATATAGGCGTCCAAATCGCCATCAAGCACATCGCTGGGTGCGCTTGATGTAACGCCAGTGCGGAGGTCTTTGACGAGCTGATAGGGTTGAAGCACATAAGAGCGGATCTGGTGACCCCAGCCGACATCGGTTTTTGCAGCCTGATCAGCCATTGCCTTCTCTTCGCGCTTTTTGAGTTCTTGTTCGTATAGGCGCGCGCGCAACATGTTCCAAGCGGTTGTACGATTTTTATGTTGTGAGCGTTCTTGTTGGCACGCCACCACAATCCCAGAGGGAATATGCGTGATACGCACAGCGGAGTCAGTCGTGTTAACATGCTGACCGCCTGCGCCGGATGATCGATAGGTATCGATCCGGCAATCTGATTCTTTTACTTCGATATTGATGCGATCATCAATAACTGGAAATATACCGATCGACGCAAAGCTTGTATGACGGCGCGCGTTTGAATCGAATGGCGAAATGCGCACTAAGCGATGAACGCCGGATTCGGTTTTTAACCAGCCATAGGCATTATGCCCTTTGATCAGAAGGGTGGCACCTTTGATGCCCGCTTCTTCACCATCGGATAAATCCATAACATCAACTTTGAATTTTCGACGCTCGGCCCACCGCGTATACATACGCATGAGCATGCGCGCCCAATCCTGGCTTTCTGTTCCACCGGCGCCAGAATGAATTTCAAGATATGTGTCATTCTGATCGGCTTCACCGGACAGAAGCGATTCAATTTGGCGACGCGCGGCTTCAGCTTGCAAAGCGCGGATCGACTCTTCTGCTTCAGAGACAATCGATTGATCGCCTTCAGCCTCGCCCATTTCAATCAGATCCTCTGCATCGCGCAGATCTGATTCAAGGCGATTGATCGCGCCGAGCGAGTCTTCAAGCTCGGTGCGTTCGCGCATCAGCTTTTGGGCTTTTTCCGGATCGTTCCAGAGATCAGGGCTTTCAACAAGCGCGTTTAATTCGGCAAGACGTCGCGTGGCAGTATCGATGTCAAAGATGCCTCCTCAGCAGTCCAATAGACTGCTTGGCGGCTTCGGCCAGATTTTGAATTTCTGCGCGCATAATATGTTGTCCGCTTCGGATAAGGGCGGCACGGTTACAAGTGTGCCATGAATTTGTAAAGCTTTGCCCGCACTAATAGACACCGCCAGTGCCTGCACCCACGGCTCGTTCAACATCGGGTGAAGGCGTAAAGAGGCTCTGCGTGCTCAACATATCACCCACATTGCTCGAAGCGGGTTCTGTGCCGGGTTTATAGGCTTCAATGAGTGTACCTTTTTCGCCAGGTTGTGCGCGAAGACCTGTTTCCCCATTGATGGTTACGAGTTTAATTCCGGCAGGGACGCGGAAGGGCGTTGCAGGTTTATCGGCCAACGCCAATTTCATAAAATCACGAAAGATGGGTGCTGCGAATTGCGAGGCTTGTGCTTGGCTGCCTAAGGACTTTGGTTTGTCGTAACCCATATAAACGCCGACGGCGAGGTCCGGCGAAAACCCGACAAACCAAAGATCCTTGGCATCATTCGTTGTGCCTGTTTTGCCCGCAAGCGGTTTGCCGACCGCCGCAACGGATCCGCCGGTACCCCGAACAACAACACCCTCTAAAATTGAAGTGACTTGATAGGCGGTGAGGGGATCAATGACTTGCTCCCTTGTGTCAGGAATTTTTGGTTCGGTTTGATCCGACCATGCTGAGAGCGAACAATCGGGGCAGGGGCGATCATCATGACGGAATATGGTCTTACCCCACCGGTCTTGAATGCGATCAATCAAAGTCGGTGAAATCTTTTTGCCGCCATTCACGAACATCGAATAACCGCTTGTCACTTTAAGAACCGTTGATTCACCTGCACCAAGTGACATCGCGAGAACGGGAAGAAGATTGTTATAAAGACCAAATCTTTTTCCATAATCAGCAATCAAAGGCATGCCGACGTCTTGGGCAAGGCGAACGGTCATTTGATTTTTTGAATGTTCGATTCCGTAACGCAGTGTTCGGAAGCCGTGCGATTGTTTGTCAAAATTTTCCGGCTTCCAAATGGCTTGACTGGGACCGAGATCAATTTCAATCGGTGCATCAAGCACAAGATCGGAAGGCGTGTATCCATTATCTATCGCCGCCGCATATACAAACGGCTTGAAGGCAGAACCCGGTTGGCGTTGCGCTTGCGTCGCGCGATTGAATTTAGAGAGATCAAAGGAGAAGCCTCCCACCATCGCGAGCACGCGGCCGGTATGCGGATCCATGGCCACAAGCGCACCTGATACAGCAGGAATCTGTCTCAACCGATATTGCTGCGGCTTATCGCTGATCGGTTCGACATAGATGACATCACCCGGTGAAAGGATTTGCTTCGCCGTTTTCTTCGTCCATTTGAGACCATCAGGCGAAAGCGTTCCGGTCTCACGCGTTGAGGGTACGCGACCGCCAGAATCGCGCTTCGTCTGCAAGCCGATTTGTGCAATATCGCCATTAAAACCGAGCACCACGGCCAATTGCCAATTTTTTACATCGGTTACGGCGGGGACGTCGGCAAGCGCGACACCCCAGTCAAGTGTTTGCACATCGATCTTTTGCACAACGCCATGAAAACCGTCACGCGCTTCATCAAAACGTATGAGACCATCCGCTAATGTTTGCCGTGCGATCTGCTGTAATTTTGGATCAAGCGTCGTGCGAACGGAAAGGCCGCCCTCATAGAGTGTCTTTTCACCATAACGGTCGAACAATTCACGACGAACTTCTTCCGCAAAGAACCCAGCAGAAATCGTATTCGGTGACACTGCGCGTAATGTCACGCCGAGAGGTTGTGATTTTGCCGCGTCGCCTTCTTCTTTTTTTATGTATCCATTTTCAACCATGCGATCGATCACATAATTGCGACGATCAAGCGCGGCTTGTGTGCGACGGAACGGATGATAATTATTGGGCGCCTTTGGAAGAGCAGCGAGATAGGCCGCTTCCATCAAAGTGAGCTCATTAACGGATTTGCCAAAATAATTGAGTGACCCTGCAGCAACACCGTAATTACCAAGGCCGAGATAGATTTCATTCAGATAGAGTTCAAGAATGCGCTCCTTCGAATAGGCGG
>VGCJ01000046.1 GCA_016870035.1 Alphaproteobacteria bacterium | reverse complement strand
GCTCAATGATTTAATCTTCGCTTTTCCCGCTCTTGTGATTGCAATCCTGCTTCATAATATTTTTGGATCAGGAATTTTGACAGCCGGATTGGCAATAGGCCTTTTTAATATTCCTGTTTTTGCCCGTACGATTTATGGCGCGTCACGTCCGCTATGGACGAAAGATTTTGTCAAAGCCGCGCGCCTTGCCGGGCGATCAACTCTCACGATTGCTGCAGTCCATATTTTGCCCCTCGTCTCTAGCGTGGCGCTGGCGCAGATCGCGCTGCAAATGGGTCTCGGCATTCTCGCAGAAGCGGGCCTTTCTTATGTTGGCATTGGTGTTGTTCCCCCTATGCCGAGTTGGGGCCGCATGCTTAATGAAGCGCAGACTTTGATTGTGATGGCGCCACGACTCGCGATCATTCCAGGGTTGGCAGTAGCACTATCGGTATTTTTCTTCACATGGATTGGCGACAGACTTTCAGATTATGCTGATCCAAGACGGCGCCAGGTTTATGATCATGACCGCGCTTGAGCTCAAAAATCTCCAAGTGAAACTCGGCGCGCGACGCGTGCTCGATGATGTCTCATTCACTCTTGATAAGAGTGAGATTCTAGGGCTTGTCGGCGCATCAGGCTCAGGCAAATCCATGACCGCGCGGGCATTGTGCGGATTGTTGCCACACCGCGCGGACTATGGCGGAACACTTACGCTTGAGACTCAAACGCTCTCGCTTTCACAAAATACATCTTTCGAAACCATTCGCGGCAAAAAAATTGGATTAATCTTTCAGGATCCAGCCGGAGTCTTTAATCCTTTGATGACACTTGGCGATCATGTCGCTGAGGCGCTTCATCGTGTTGATGGATTAAGCTGGGGGGAAGCACGCGAAAAAGCGCAAATGACTCTTGATCGTGTCGGCTTTCCAAAAGACATCTCCGCCTTCAAACGCTATCCTCATGATGTATCCGGCGGACAGCGACAGCGTGTAATGATCGCAGCAGCCTTGGCGCTTTCGCCACAAATCCTGATTGCCGATGAACCCACAACCGCACTGGATGTCACAACCGAAAATGCAATTCTCACTTTGTTAAAGCAACTCGCGAAAGAAGATGGGCTAGGTGTCATCTTGATCAGTCATGATCTGCCTGTTTTAGCGCGCGTTGCTGATCGGCTCATGCTGATGAAGAATGGTCGCATTATGGAGTCGGGCGCGCTTCCGCTCTTAAAGAATCAGGCGCCTGAACTCTCGCGCCTCTTGGCACTCGGTCACAATGAAGAGGCAATAAAACCCGCGAAAAATGCTTCACCCCTTTTGCAAATAAAGGCCTTAGGAAAAACCTATCGCTCTCCCTCACGATTTTTTTTCAAGTCTTCACAATCCTTTGATTCGCTCACAAATATCTCGCTCACAATCAATAAAGGCGAGATCGTCGCGCTTGTTGGTGAATCAGGTTCGGGCAAATCCACATTTGCGCGTATTCTGGCAGGACTCGATCACGCATCACAGGGAGAGATCATTTGGCCATCAGGCGTAGGCCGCGTGCAAATGGTGTTTCAAGATCCAGTCGGTTCCCTAAACCCGCGCTGGACGATTGGCAGAAGCATCAGCGAGCCTCTATCGCTTCCCATCAATGATCCAAAAATTGCAGAGGCTGCGCGTGATTGCGGATTAGATCCGCCCTTACTAATGAGATACCCGCATGAAATTTCCGGTGGCCAAGCGCAGCGAGCCGCGATTGCCCGCGCTATCATTGCAAGGCCGGAACTGTTGATTCTTGATGAGCCGGTTTCAGCGGTTGATTTTGAAATTCGTGATCAAATTCTCTCGCTTCTTGAGCGACTTCGTGTCATTCACGGCATCGCTATGTTATTCATCACCCATGATACCGTCGCGGCGCGACACCTGTCAGATCGCATCTTTATTCTCGACAAAGGAAAAATTGTCGAACACGGCTCAACGCGCGACATCTATCAAGCACCACAACATCCGGCAACAAAAGCACTTCTCGCCGCCGCCTCCTCTTCATTAAATGAAGCGCGCACATCATGACGATAATTCCTTTAAAGGCGATGCGTTTTGCGGTGGCGCCCATGATGGACTGGACGGATCGCCATTGTCGCTCTTTCCATCGACTCCTCAGTCGTCATGCAACGCTTTACACTGAGATGGTGACGGCCGCCGCGATCATTCACGGACCACGTGACAGGCTCCTGGGTTTTGATGATGCCGAACACCGTATCGTCGTACAGCTTGGTGGCTCTGATCCAGATGCTTTGGCAAAAGCCGCAAAGATTGCTGAATCTTTTGGATATGGTGAAATCAATTTAAATGTCGGCTGTCCGTCTGACCGCGTGCAAGGGGGAAATTTTGGCGCGTGCTTGATGCTCACGCCGGATCTCGTCGCTTCATGTGTCGGCGCGATGAAAGCCGTTGTTAAAATTCCCGTCTCCGTCAAATGTCGCTTAGGCGTTGATGAACAAGATACGGAGATGGCGCTTGATCAGCTAGCTGATGCAGTGATCAAAGCGGGATGCGACGCCTTAACGGTGCATGCGCGCAAAGCCTTGCTCAAAGGATTGTCGCCTAAAGAAAATCGCGAAATCCCACCGCTTGATTATGAGCGCGTCTATCGCTTGAAACATCGGCTTGGCACCTATCCGGTTGCAATCAATGGCGGTATCGAAACAATCGATGCGATCAAGAGCCACCTACAGCATGTTGATGGGGTGATGCTTGGGCGCGCGGCCTATCATACGCCAGAAATTCTTCTCGAAATTGATCCACATCTCTTCGGAGATGATGCGCCATTTCAAAATACATTTGAAGCGCTCGAGGCCTATTTCTCTTATATCGAAAGACAACTCAAAGATGGCGTGCCACTTCACGCGATGACGCGTCATCTTTCAGGTCTTTTTCACGGTCGTCCGGGCGCGCGGTCTTATCGCCGTCATCTCGCTACAGAAGGCGTAAAGCGCGATGCCACGCTCCAAACAGTTAAAGAGGCGCTTTCGTATGTGGCGCGCGATGTCACCCGCGCCGCCTGATCACAAGGAATAAAATTATGTTTTTGGGTATGACTTATGAAGCGCTGACTTTGCTTGTAATAAGTCTTCTCCTTGCAGGCGCGGCAACCGGTTTCTTCGCCGGTGTTTTTGGTGTCGGTGGCGGCATTATCATTGTACCAGTTCTTTATGAATTGTTTCGTATCTTAGGCGTCGCTGAAGAAGTGCGTATGCCTTTAGCGGTTGGGTCTTCGTTGGCGATTATTGTGCCAACATCCATACGTTCTTTCAGAGCGCATCTTGAAAAGGGCGCAGTTGACACAGAGCTTCTGAAAGCTTGGGCGATCCCCGTTGTTATCGGCGTTATTGGCGGCTCGCTGATCGCGCGTGTGGCGCCACCGGCCGTGTTCAAATCTCTCTTCGCGGGAATTGCGGCTTTCACGAGTTTCCGCTTGCTCTTGGCGAAGGACAATTGGGTTTTAAAAAGCGAAATGCCAAAGGGCTTTTGGCTTAAGGCCTACGGCCTTGTGATTGGGCTCTTATCATCCCTGATGGGGATTGGCGGTGGTCAACTCTGCAATGTTTATATGATGCTTTATCGCCGCCCCATTCATCAGGCGGTCGCGACATCATCGGGGCTCGGCGTGTTGATTTCTATTCCGGGAGCGCTTGGCTATGTCTATGCCGGATGGCCAAAAATGGATCTGCTGCCGCCTTTTTCATTTGGCTTTGTATCTTTGATTGGCGTCGCACTTTTTATACCGACCAGTATGCTGGTGGTGCCGTACGGTGTTAAGCTGTCTCATCGCTTACCCAAGCGCAAACTTGAAATTGCTTTTGGATTTTTTCTGCTGATGGTTGTCTTGCGCTTTTTATGGACAACACTTTTTTGAGCGACGTCTTACTCAGCGTTGACGGTGACGCACGCGCTCACGCGTTCTGCCACCGCGCGCCTCGCGGCTTGTCATGCCCTTCAAGCGCTCCGGCAATGTCTCCATCAAGAATACACGCTCATCTTCCGGCATGAACGGCCATTGCGCGATTTCTGAACCCGTGCGGCCGCATCCGATGCAATAGCCGGTGACGTGGTCGATCACGCAAATTTTCACGCAAGGTGTTGAGACATTCATGGCGCGCTCCAATGGCCCCTCTATGCCACGGAGAGGGCGAGGAGGCACATAATTTCCGCGACCTGTTGTGTGGCCCCTGCGACATCGCCCGTCTGACCGCCGATTTTTGATTGCGCGAGAACCAGCATCGGGAAGGCACTTGCAAAGCCCAAAAGCAGACAAGCCGAAATGCCACGCGGCGGAATACCGCTGAAAAAGAGGATCAAAGCGCCAAGACTGAGCACGGTGACGACCGCAATCGTCGTTACCACGACGCTCGGACGGCCAACGCTTGCCGATCTTCCGCCCGGACGCACCGGCGGCAAAAAGACGAGTGGCAATATGCCGGCGACGCGCGACAAAGCGCCGCTTACGAGTAACGCAGCGGACAAAGCGATGACACCATGATGATCAAAAAGCGCGGCGAGCGAAGAGGCCTTCATACTAACCGCGAGAATCAATGCCACAACGCCAAACGCACCCACGCGGCTATCTGCCATGATTTCGAGGCGACGTTCTGCGGTATGACCTCCAAAGAACCCATCCGCCACATCGGCAAACCCATCTTCGGCCATTGCGCCTGTTACAATCACAAGAGAAGCGACAACGAGCAAGGCGAGTGTAAAGGACGAAAGATCAATGAGAGCCGCGATCCACGCGACAAAAATCGCGGGCAGGGTAATGATCGCACCCGCAAGCGGCAGAATGCGTGGAAGCGTCCGAAAATCAGGAGCGCGATGCGGATCGCCTTCAAAAGCAAAAATAGGCAGCGGCCACCGCGAATAAAAACGCAATGCCGAGAGCGTTTCGCTCGCCAAGGTCACAAGCAAAGAAGGAGAATGAGATGACGACTCGCTCATAGCGCTCAGGCTCTTCGGTTAAACAGGGTGATCGGCACCATCATAATCAACACCCACAAGATAAAGTCCATCAGGCGGCGCAAGCGGCCCACAACGCGAACGATCACAGGCTTTAAGCGCCGCTTCAAGATCATCAGGCGTCCATTTTCCGGTCGCCACCAAAATTAATGATCCCACCATAGAGCGCACTTGCGAGTGAAGAAAAGACGGCGCGGAGGCTTCAATTCGCACTTCATTTCCCTCTCGTGAAACGGCAAGCCGTTCAAGTGTGCGCAGCGGGCTCTTCGCCTGACATTCGGACGCGCGAAAGGTTGTGAAATCATGTTTGCCAATCAAACGATCAGCGCCCGCTTGCATAAGCTTCTCATCAATCGGCCATTTCACTTGCCAAGTGCGCCCCGCATCAAGAACGGCAAAAGCACGACGATTGATGATGCGATAAAGATAGTGACGTTTTACCGCTGAAATACGCGCATCAAATGTATCGGCTACGCGGCGCGCATCAAGAATGGCGACACCATTGCCTTTCAAATGCGCATTCATCGCATCGGCAATGGTGCGTGTCGGCCAATCGCGTTCGAGATCAACATGGATCACTTGATGTGTTGCGTGGACGCCCATATCGGTGCGCCCTGCAGCAACGATGCGTCGCGTTTCGCCACTAAAAGACCTGATAGCGCGTTCTACTGCCTCTTGCACGCTGGTGCCATCTTGCTGATGCTGCCAACCGTGAAAGCGAGTGCCATCATATTCAACAATGAGCTTAAAGCGCGGCATTAACCTAATGCCTTGCCTTGAGGCATTTGTACGCCGCGTAAAAATTCGGACGCCGCCATCGGCTTTGATCCGGCGCGCTGAAGTTCAAGAATTTGCAACGCTTCTGAACCACACGCAATCGTCATTGCATCATCAAGCATATGACCGGGCATCCCTTGGCCAACCATGCGCTTGACGCGCAAAATTTTCAAACGCTCAGGACCTTTACCGAAATCGAAAAATGTAAAGGCGCCGGGAAAAGGCGAAAGACCATGAATGTGATGAAGCACATCAAGCGCCGGACGCGACCACTTAATGCGGCATTCTTTATTCGTGATCTTACGCGCATATTCGACGCCGTTTTCCGATTGCGGTTGAAACGCCAATGTTCCGCGTGAAAGGGCTGCGACCGCACGCGCCATCAGATCCGCACCCAATGTCGCGAGGCGATCATGCGCCTCACCCGTTGTCAGCGCTTCTGTGATCGGTAAACGCTCGACCATCGCAACAGGGCCTGTATCAAGCCCCTCTTCCATCCGCATAACGGCAACACCTGTCTCAGCATCACCCGCCATAAGCGCGCGTTGAATGGGAGCGGCACCGCGCCAACGCGGCAAAAGCGACGCATGAAGATTTACACAACCCAAGCGCGGCGTATCCAAAATCGCTTTCGGCAAAATCATGCCGTAAGCCACAACAACCGCTATATCCGCATCATGCGCTTTGAAACGTTCTAGCGCGTCTTCATCACGCAAAGTTGAAGGCGTGAAAACGGGAATCGCAAAACGATCTGCCGCTTCATGAACAGGCGAGCGTTTGAGCGTCATGCCACGCCCTGCTGGCGCGGGCGCACACGTATAACACGCAACAATCTCATGACCGTAGCTTAAAAGTGCCGACAAAGTCGGCACCGCAAATTCCGGCGTCCCCATAAAGATGATGCGCAAACTCATGGCCTCAGCCACTGCTCTGATGGCGGGCGAGTTTTTGGAATTTTTTCAACACGCGATCGCGTTTGAGTTTTGAAAGATGATCAATGAAGAGCTTGCCATTAAGATGATCAATCTCGTGCTGAATGGCGGTTGCCGCCAATCCATCCATCTCGCGCTCTTCGATTTTTCCTGCGAGGGTCAGAAACCGCACGCCGACTTTTGCGGGGCGCGTGACAACTTCATGATAATCAGGAATCGACAGACAGCCTTCTTCATAATCACTGAGCTCATCCGACGACCAGATAATTTCCGGATTGATCAAAGCGAGCGGCTGTTTCTCGTCATCGCCTCGCGTAGCGTCCATCGTAACAATACGTTGTGTCACGCCGATCTGCACCGCCGCCAAGCCCACGCCCGGCGCGTCATACATGGTTTCGAACATGTCATCGATCAGAGCTTTCACGCGCCCATCGAGCTCGGCAACGGGCTTTGAAATTTCGCGCAACAGCTGATCGGGTAAAATCACAAGAGGAAGTACGCTCATGCGGCGTGAGATAATCATCTCGCTCGCTTTCGTCAAACTGTTCTTGATTTGTTCTTGATTGACGATAAGCGACCTGCTAGAGCTCTAGAATTCAGACAAGGAAAGCGAGCGCGCCATGTCCTTTTTGATTGATGTGATCCTGATTTTAATCGGCATCGCCGCGCTCGGCATTCTGATTTGGCTCGGTCTCACATTAAAACAAGCCCGTGAAGATCGTTTGGTTGAAGCCGCAGCTGCCCTTGAGCGTCAGCGCCACCTTGATGAAGAAATGGCGGCCGTCAAAACGCTTCAAGCAGCGGTGACCGGTCGCATTGATCTGCTCACCCAAAGCGTTGGCCAACGTTTTGACAGTTTACAAAACCGCGTGGGAGATGGGCTCAAAGATAATGTCAAGGAGACGACCGAGAGTCTTTCAAAATTGAACGAACGTCTTGCGGTTATTGACGCCGCGCAGAAAAATCTTTCTTCACTTACAAGCGAAGTGCTGACGCTCAAGGATGTTCTCTCGAACAAACAAACACGCGGCGCCTTTGGTCAAGGTCGGATGGAAGCCATTATCCGCGATGCGCTGCCGCCGAATTCATTCGAGTTTCAAGCTACGCTGAAAAATGGAAAGCGCCCGGATTGTGTTATTCATCTACCGAATGATCCAAGACCCTTGATCATTGATGCAAAATTCCCGCTTGAAAGCATCACCGCCTTTCGTGAGGCAAAAACGGATGATGAGAAGAAACTCGCCATCGCCCGTGTGCGCACGGATGTTTCAACACATCTGAAAGACATCGCAGAAAAATATATTGCACAAGGCGAAACGCAGGAAATGGCGATCATGTTTGTGCCGTCAGAGTCAATCTATGCGGATCTTCATGACTCTTTTGATGAAATCATCCAGAAAGCACAGCGCGCTCGAATCATGATCACTTCGCCATCGCTTCTGATGATGGCGGTACAAATGCTTCAAGTGATCGTAAAAGATTCACGCATGCGCGAGCAGGCGCATCTCGTGCAAATCGAGGTGGGTAAAATTCTTGATGATGTGCGTTTACTCAGTGATCGAGTAGGCAAACTTGAAACACATTTCCATCAGGCGAATGAGGACATCTCTAAAATTACAACCTCGACTGATAAAATTATACGCCGCGCTGAAAAAATTGCAACAATGGATCTTGAAGATCCGACTTCAATCACAGAAGATGGTGACAATAAGATTGTGTCCTTACTCAAACGCGAAGCGGGCGATTAAGTTATAGCGAAGCTGAAAGGCGGGCATCTCATTGGCATCGGCAGTTGATCTTGCGACTTATAAGGAAACGCTGATCGTCCTCTCAACGGCAGGTCTTGTCGTGCCGGTCATGCAACGGATCAAGCTTTCGCCTGTTATCGGCTATCTCGCAGCGGGTGCGGCGCTCGGCCCTTTCGGATTGGGTTCACTCGCCGGTGAGTTTCAGTGGCTGAACTATGTCACAATCTCACGTGACACCGGCCTTCCCACCATTGCCGAACTTGGCATTGTCTTTCTGATGTTTCTAATCGGACTTGAACTCTCGGTTCAACGCCTTGTAACGATGCGCCGCTTGGTCTTCGGACTAGGTTCATTACAGATGGCGAGCGCGAGCTTGGCCTTGGCACTCGTCGCCTCCTGGTTTGGCTATTCGCTTGAAGCCGCCATGATCATTGGCGCGAGCCTCGCGCTCTCATCAACAGCGATCGTTGTTGAGGTCCTTGCGCGCTCAAAACGTCTTTCTGCGCCATCAGGTCGCGCCACATTTTCGGTCCTGCTCTTCCAAGATTTATCGGTGATTCCGATTTTGGTTGCAGTGTCTTTGCTTGCCCCACAAGCCGAGGGCAATCCCTGGCAGAGCGCTCTCTTTGCTTTGGCATCAGGCTTTTTAATGATTGGCGTGATTGCGCTTCTTGGCCGTTATGCCTTGCGACCCTTGCTGAGATTGGTGGCAGCCCTTGATAGTCCCGAATTGTTTCTCGCCGCTGTTTTTCTCATCATCATCGGCTCGGGCGTCCTTTCAGCTTATGCGGGTCTTTCGATGGCACTTGGCAGTTTCGTTGCAGGCTTATTACTTGCCGATACTGAATACCGAGCCGCAATTGAAACGTTAATCGAACCCTTTAAAGGCCTTTTGCTTGGCGTGTTCTTTATTTCTGTCGGACTAGAAATTGATCTCGTCGCGTTGACGCGCGAGCCGCTCTCGCTTGTCTCAGCCATTTTGATTGTGGTGCTTGTTAAAATTACGCTCTTCTTACCGCTTGCGAGGGCGTTCAATCTGTCACTTCCCTCTGCATTAGAGTCCGCGTTGTTACTGGCACCTGCTGGTGAATTTGCTTTCATCGTTTTTACAACGGCGTCTGTCGCCGGTATTCTTTCGCCAGCAGAATCCGCACGGCTTCTCGCGGTTGTCGCTTTCAGCATGGTGCTGCTGCCTCTTCTCGGTGCATGGGGCCGAAAGCTTGCCAAAGGCGAGCGCGATGTAGAAATCAAGGAAGCGGATGCCGCATCAGCGGCGCGCCTATCCGCAAGCCGCGCGTTGATTATCGGTAGTGGACGTGTCGGCCGTCTTGTCTCGACCATGTTGCAAAAACATGGCATTCCCTATGTGCTCACGGACAGAGATCCAGCCGTTGTTTCGGGTTTACGCGCGCAAGGCGAGCCTGTGTTTTTTGGCGATGCGCGGCAGGTAAGTTTTTTGCGCAAATGCGGTCTCGACCATGTCGACGCCTTGATCATTACCGTGAACACACAAGCCGAGATTGATCGCATCATCCAATCGGCGCGTGAACTCAGACCTGAATTGCAAATTATTGTTCGCGCGCGAGATGCCGCTCACGCAAAAAAACTTTATCGTTTAGGCGTCACTGACGCCGTTCCGGAAACAATTGAAGCCAGTCTGCAACTCTCGGAAGCAAGTCTCGTCGCGCTGGGCATTCCGATTGGCAAAGTGATCGGCTCAATCCATGAGCAACGCGATCATTTACGGCGCGATTTTCAAGAGATTGTCGGCAAACAAGCGCCGCAGGTTCATGGCATCCACTCGTCGCGACGCGCGCCGTAATTTTAACTCTGCGGCGTGATCAGATGATCGCGCTTTCTGAGAGCCGGAAAAAGCCACGCCCATAAGAGCACAACACCAATCGCGCCCAAGCCACCCATCACAACAGAGGGCACCGTGCCAAAGGCTGCCGCCATCATGCCGCTTTCAAATTCACCCAATTCATTTGATGCGCCGATAAACACGGTTGATACCGCTGACACACGACCGCGCATTTCATCTGGCGTTTCAATTTGCACAAGTGTTTGACGCACATAGACGCTCACCATATCGGCAGCGCCCATGATGAAGAGCATGATGAGCGAGATCACAAGGCTTGTTGAAAGCGCAAAGCCAATCGTCGCCAAACCGAACACGCCAACCGCCAACAACATGCGCATGCCCGCGCGACGTTGCAGAGGAAAACGCGCAAGCAGCACCGCCATCAATATCGCACCCACCGAAACAGAGGCACGCAACAAGCCCAAGCCCCAGGGCCCCGTTTGTAAAATATCGCGCGCATAGATCGGCAACATTGCCACTGCCCCGCCAAGCAACACTGCAAAAAGATCAAGCGAGATTGCGCCAAAAATCACCGGATTGTTGCGAATGAATTTGAACCCCGCCAGCGCGACCGCAAGCGTTACCGGTTCACGCGGCTTACGCTCCGCGCGCGTTTTCAACGCCGCAAGACATAGCGCTGAGCCCAAAAACATCGCCATACCCGAACCAAACACAACGGCTGGCCCAAAAATATAAAGTGCGCCGCCAAGTGCAGGCCCGACGATAGATGCTGTTTGCCAAGCGAAGGTACCCCATGAGATGGCATTTGGCAGCGCTTCCGTTTTAATGAGTGACGGCATCAGCGCTTGCGTGGCGGGCGACGCAAATGCACGCGCGGTGCCGAGCAAAGCCGCAATCGCATAGACCGCATAGAGTGCGTCTTTGCCAATGATCGCTGCAACAATGAGACCGAATGACCCAAGCGCGACCGCAAGATAACAGAGGATTGAAATCAAGCGTCGATCAAAACGATCTGCTGCATGGCCCGCCGGTATCGTCATCAAAAAGACAGGCGCAAAACTCGCGAGCCCAATCAGTCCGAGCGCAAACGCGCTCTCCGTCATCGAATAGACGAGCCAGCCAATCGCGACAACTTCCATCTGATGCCCGAGCGCGGACATCAGACGCGAAGCAAGGAACACACGAAAGTCACGCGAAGCAAAAGCGGAATGGGAAACAGACACGAAGGTCTCTTTTTGCTAGAGCATTTTGCGATCAAGCGGAAGCCGGTTAATCGAAACAAAATACGATAAAACAAATAGATAGAGCACGTTTTTGATTCCATCAAAAACGCGCTCTAGTAATCACACATCTAAATTCGCAACACTCAACGCATTGGTCTGGATGAATTCGCGGCGTGGCTCAACAACATCGCCCATCAATTTTGTAAAGATGTCATCTGCATCAACCGCCTCGCGCACTTTCACCTGCAAGAGCGAGCGCACATTGCGATCAAGCGTCGTCTCCCATAATTGTTCGGGATTCATTTCGCCCAGACCTTTATAGCGCTGCATGGTCAGGCCTTTGCGTCCAACTGCGGTGAACGCATCAAACAAAGCGACAGGTCCTTTGACCACCGTCTCATCACCTTTGCGCGTGAGCAGCGCAGGTGAACCATAGACGTCGCCCAATGTTGTAGCATGTTCTGAAAGTTTCATCGCATCCGCAGAGGCAAGCAGCGCTTGATCCAAAGTGGCGACTTGTTTGACACCGCGAAGCGTGCGTTCAAGCACAAAGCCATTTTTCTCAACGCGGCCCGTCCATCCGCGCTCTGTATCTTCAGCGAGATGATCAAAGCGCGCAGCAAGCGCGGCAACGCCCTGCTCTGCGGCCGTCAAATCATTGATGGGGCGAAGAAGACCGGCAATCGCCGCCTGTTCAACAATCGCCTTGTCATAGCGCGAATGAAGACCACCAAGTACCGTGCGCACAAGGCGCGATTCATCAATCAGTTTTTTAAGATCAAGGCCTGACCGCTCTTCCCCCGAAGCCAAACGCAGGAGCGCACCTTCAATACCATTATCGATGAGGTAATCTTCAAGCGCGCGTTCATCTTTAAGATATTGCTGCGATTTGCCGCGCGTAACTTTATATAGCGGTGGCTGCGCGATATAAAGATGGCCACGCTCAATCAATTCCGGCATCTGGCGGAAGAAGAAGGTCAAGAGCAGCGTGCGAATATGCGAACCATCGACATCGGCGTCCGTCATGATGATGATTTTGTGATAACGCAGCTTCTCAATATTGAATTCGTCTTTGCCAATGCCTGTGCCGAGGGCAGTGATCAGTGTGCCGATTTCCTGGCTCGAAAGCATTTTATCAAAACGCGTGCGCTCAACATTCAAAATCTTACCACGCAGCGGCAACACCGCCTGATATTCGCGATTGCGTCCCTGCTTTGCAGACCCACCGGCCGAGTCACCCTCGACGATGAAGATTTCGGCATTAGCCGGATCACGTTCCTGACAATCAGCAAGCTTGCCAGGGAGATTGGCGACATCAAGCGCGCCTTTGCGACGCGTGAGTTCACGCGCTTTGCGTGCTGCCTCGCGCGCGGCTGCAGCTTCGACAACTTTGCCCACGATGGTACGCGCATCAGAAGGATGTTCTTCAAACCATGTTGCAAGCGCTTCGCCGAGTGTGCTTTCGACAACAGGACGCACTTCAGAAGAGACGAGCTTGTCTTTTGTTTGCGAAGAAAATTTCGGATCCGGCACTTTCACCGAGAGAATGGCAGTCAATCCTTCGCGCGTATCATCACCAGTGAGTGAAACTTTTTCTTTCTTCGCAATGCCGCTTTCTTCCGCGTAATTCGTTACTTGGCGTGTAAGTGCGCCACGGAAGCCCGCGAGATGCGTACCACCATCGCGCTGCGGAATGTTGTTGGTGAAACACAAAACATTTTCATGGTAGGAATCATTCCACCACATCGCGACTTCAACCGTAATGCAGTCTTTCTCCGTTGAAACATAAATCGGTTCGTTGATGAGCGGCGATTTTGCGCGATCGAGAAAGCGTGTGAAGGCAATCAAACCGCCTTCATAAACCATGTCCTCTTGCTTGACTTCATAGCGACGTGCATCGGTCAACACAATTCGCACGCCAGAATTCAAGAAGGCGAGTTCACGCAAGCGATGTTCAAGTGTCGCATAATCAAACTCAACCATCGAGAATGTTTCAGCCGAAGGTTTAAACGTCACTTCTGTGCCATTGCGACGATCTGCCGGACCGATCAACGCGAGCGGCGAATCGGCCACGCCATGCGTGAAACTCATCGCGTGTTCTTGACCGCCACGCCAGATGCGAAGCTTCAACCATTCGGAGAGCGCGTTGACGACGGAAACGCCCACACCATGAAGTCCACCCGAAACCTTGTAGGAATTCTGGTCGAATTTCCCGCCCGCATGGAGCTGGGTCATGATCACTTCGGCGGTCGAGACGCCCTCGGAAGGGTGAATATCGGTCGGAATGCCACGGCCGTTGTCTGTAACGGTCACCGAGCCGTCGGCATTCAGCGTCACGGTTACGAGATCGGCATGGCCCGCAAGCGCCTCGTCAATCGCGTTATCAACCACCTCATAGACCATGTGGTGGAGGCCGGAACCGTCATCCGTATCGCCAATATACATCCCCGGGCGTTTGCGGACAGCGTCTAACCCCTTCAAAACCTTGATGGATTCGGCTCCATAGGCTTCTGCAGCCTCGTCGCGGCGGTCGGTATCGGTCATGGGGGTATAATCCTGGCGGGTAATCGTGCGGAACGCATTGATTCGTCTTTACTTTTTTTACCCTATTTCGGCCTCGGTTACACCTCAGAAGGGTTCCTAGGACAGGGCTCTCCCCAGCTCCCTATTCCCCGCGGTGTTTAAGCGCCTAACCCCCTGAAGAGGGTAACTTTTGTACCTCGCAATTTACGAAAATCATGGCTTGCGGAGAAAGGGGCTTCGCGCATAGGGTCTGCGTCACGCCGTCAACTGTTAATATAAAGTGACAGTTTGATACGTCAGGATAGGTTTACATGATCGCACGCGTTTCTCCCCTCCTTTCCGATCTCACCCGCCGCGCGGCTGAGGGGCGTCCTGTCACTCTGGGTGTGGTCGGGGCTGGTCAGATGGGGACGGATCTTGCGGTCCAAGTCTCCCGAATCCCTGGCATGAGGTTGGGCGGCATCGCGGTCCGCAATATCGGTAACGCGATTGATATGGCCGTCAGTTTTGGTCATCGGCGCGATCGGGTAGTAACCGCAAAGACGGCGGCGGCCATCGACTCGGCCATTGAGCGCGGCGTATTGCCGATCACCGATGACATTAAGGCTTTGACAGCTGCGGGTCGGATCGACGCGATTTTAGACGCAACGGGAAATCCAAATACCGGTACCTCCATTGCGCTGTCCGCCATTCGCAATGGCAAACATATGGTAATGATGAATGTTGAAGCCGACATCACCATCGGCCGTTATCTTCATGCGGAAGCACGTTCAGCAGGCATTATTTATACAGGCGCGGCGGGGGATGAACCCGCAGCCGCCATTGAACTCATCGGTTTTGCGCAATCTTTAGGCCTCGACATTGTCTGCGCCGGCAAAGGCAAGAATAACCCGCTGAAATTTGATGCGGTGCCTGCCGATTATGAGGAAGAAGCCCGCGCGCGAAATATGAATCCGCGTATGCTTGTTGAATTTGTCGATGGCTCAAAAACCATGGTGGAAATGGTGGCAATCGCCAATGCGACAGGGCTTATTCCCGATCGTCCGGGTATGCACGGCCCCGCTGCTGCGCGCGAGACACTTGCGGATATTCTCATTCCGAAACGCGATGGTGGTGTGCTCGCCGGTAAGGGCCGCGTTGATTACTCAACCGGTAAAGGCGTGGCGCCTGGCGTGTTCTGCGTTGTTGAATCTGACAATGCGCGCGTGATTGAGCGCATGGCGGATCTGAAGGTCGGTAAAGGCCCCTATTTCTGTCTGTTCCGTCCCTTCCATCTCACAAGCCTTGAAGCGCCACTGTCAGCAGCGCGCGCCGTTCTTTATGGCCAAGCCGATATGGTGCCGCTTGATCGTCCGGTCGCTGAAGCCACAACACTTGCCAAACGCGATCTCGCTGTCGGTGAGACGCTCGGCAAGATTGGCGAAACGCAATATCGCGCATGGGCCATGAACCATCAGGATGCGCAAGCTGCAAAAGCGATCCCGCTCGGCCTTGCCGAGGGTGCGAAGGTCTTAAAGCCCGTTCGCGCGGGCGAAAGCATCACTTACGAGAATTGTGCTCCTGACAAATCCTTGATCGTGACCCAAATCCGCCACCGCCTTGATGCCGCCGATGCGGGCCTGATGGCGGCGGAATAGGATCCAAACTCACCCGCGATCCGCCCCTCTCTGGGCGGGTTGCGGAAAAGCGCAACAGACCGAGTTGTTAGACTGTCAATTGGATGTTACGGTTTCTTGTATGGATATGTTGACACCCGTCCTCGACCGTTTGGTCGAAC